>CALATT010000024.1 GCA_937891905.1 uncultured Bacteroidales bacterium
TCTATCCTGAGTACTTGATCAAGGCGATGATTGCTGGTAATATTGACCAGATGGAAGCCTTAGGTGCTTACGAGGTGGCTCCTGAAGATTTCGCGCTCTGCGAGTATGTATGTACGAGCAAGATGCCATTACAGGCTATCGTGCGTCAAGCATTGGATAACTTAAAAAAGGAGATTGAGTGATGAAAAAGTTCTATCAATTATGGAAGAAGTTCGGCAAGAACTTCGAGGAGGGTGGCAAGTTGTCTAAACTCTCCAGTTTCTATGATGCTTTCGATACTTTCCTCTTCACCCCAGATACAACAGCCAAGCGTGTAGGTGCGCAGATTCACGATGGTAGTGATAGCAAGCGTACTATGATTTTGGTGGTATTGGCATTAGTGCCTGCGCTGCTCTTTGGTATGTTCAATGTGGGTTATCAGCACTTATTGGCTACGGGTCAATTGGCTACTGGTTTGACGATGGGGTTATTCTGGAAAGCATTTGGTTTTGGACTCTTGGCTGTGCTGCCATATATCGTGGTTAGTTATGCCGTTGGTTTAGGAATAGAGTTCGTTGTAGCACAGATCAAGCGTGAAGAGGTAGCAGAGGGATTCTTGGTAACAGGATTTATCATTCCTCTGATTGTGCCAATCAATACTCCGCTTTGGATGGTGGCTGTAGCCACTGCTTTTGCGGTGATCTTCGCTAAGGAGGTATTTGGTGGTACGGGTTACAATATTTTCAATGTAGCCCTTATCGCGCGTGCGTTCCTTTTCTTTGCTTATCCTACATACATGACTGGCGATGCAATGTTCATCCGCACCGAGGGCACTTGGGGATGGGATGGCGGTCACGCGTTGGTAGATGGTTTCTCTGGCGCTACCCCACTCACTCAGATGGCTACGGGTTCTGCTGTTGAACTTGGCTTCTGGGATATGTTCAATGGTTTAGTTCCTGGTTCTATCGGTGAGACTTGCTGCTGGGCAATCCTTTTAGGCGGCATCTTGCTCATCATGACAGGTGTAGCAAGTTGGAAAACTATGCTGAGCATCTTCGTAGGTGGTGGTTTGACCGCATGGCTCTTCAACCAGTTTGGTGCAACCGACAACCTCGCAGCGCAGTACCCATGGTATATGCACTTAGTAAGCGGCGGTTTCGCTTTCGGTGCTGTCTTCATGGCTACCGACCCTGTTACCTCTGCTCGCACCGAGTGTGGTAAGTGGATCTATGGATTCCTTATCGGTCTTGTAGCAGTATTGGTGCGCGTGCTCAACCCTGGTTATCCAGAAGGTATGATGCTCGCTATCTTGCTCATGAACGCTTTTGCTCCACTCATCGACTGGTGCGTAGTACAAGCCAATATTAACAAACGACTCAAACGCTCTAACATTTAATCATTATGGCACAGAAGAAATTTGTATGTTCCGTATGTGGCTATGTGCACATCGGAGACACAGCGCCAGAAGTTTGTCCTCAATGTAAGCAATCGGGTGTTTTTGTAGAAGAGAAGAAGAAAGGTATCGATACCAATAGCAATACCTACACTATCGTATATTCAACTATTTTGGTTGTTATCGTAGCAGTATTGCTCGCATTGGTAAGCCAAGTGCTCTCTCCACGCCAAGAAGCAAACATCCTATTGGACAAACAGAAACAAATATTAGGCGCGTTGAAAATAGATTACAGTACAGGCAATCCTGCTGATATCTACATGGCACTCGTAAACGACACACTCACTTATGACAAGCAAGAAGTATATGTAGCCAACCTCAATGGTGCTACTAAATATGTATTGACATTAAGTGGTAAAGGTCTTTGGGGTGGCATTGGTGGTTACCTCGCATTGGATGCAGATAAGAACACTATCTACGGCGTTAACTTCAACCACGCCAGTGAGACTCCTGGTCTCGGTGCAAAGATTGTAGAGATGCCTTTCCGCGAGCAGTTTGAGGGTAAGCATATCCGCAATAATGCTGGCGAGGTAGTATCTGTAGCAGTACTTAAGAATGGAAAGAAAGCAGAAGGACAAGAGCAAGTGGATGCTATCTCTGGTGCAACCATCACATGCGATGGTGTGCATAAGATGATTGCCACCAACTTATCTGAATACGCGGCTTTCTTAAATGAGGATGTTGAACCTATTAATACAGAGGAGGAATAAGCTATGTTAAGTCAGAAAACAAAAGAGACCTTACTCGGTCCTCTTAATATCAACAACCCTGTGGTTGTACAAGTGTTGGGTATCTGCTCTGCACTCGCTGTAACGGTTCAACTCAAACCTGCATTGGTGATGGGTATAGCCGTAACAATCATCGTAGCGATGGCGAATGTGATTGTATCACTCATTCGCAAATCTATCCCTATGCGTATTCGTATTATCGTACAATTAGTGGTAGTAGCTGCCTTGGTTACGCTCGTGAGCGAAGTGCTCAAAGCGTTTGCCTACGATGTAGCGATGCAATTGAGTGTTTATATTGGACTCATCATCACCAACTGTATTCTCATGGGCCGCTTGGAGGCTTTTGCCATGACCAATAATGTATGGGATTCATTCCTGGATGGTCTGGGTAACGGTTTTGGTTACGCCATCATCTTGGTGATTGTAGCATTCATTCGCGAGTTGCTCGGGTCTGGTCAGCTATTAGGATTCCAGGTTATCCCTGAGAGTTTCTACGCTGCCGGATATGAGAACTGCGGTATGATGCTCATGCCTGCTATGGCGCTTATCTTAGTAGGATGTATAATCTGGGCACACCGTGCCTATAATGACAAGGAGGCTAAGTAATGGAACACGCAATTAGTTTATTTGTACGCAGCATTTTTGCTGACAATATGATCTTCGCATACTTCTTGGGTATGTGCTCATACTTAGCTGTATCGAAGAATGTGAAGACAAGTGCTGGTTTGGGTGTAGCAGTTACCTTCGTGCTGCTCATCACACTGCCAGTTAACTACCTCTTACAAACGATGGTGTTGGACCCACTCAACTTAGGTTATTTGAGTTTCATCCTCTTCATCGCCGTTATCGCTGCTATCGTGCAGTTGGTGGAGATGGTGGTAGAGAAATACAGTCCATCGCTCTATGCAAGCCTGGGTATTTTCTTACCGCTTATTGCCGTTAACTGCGCCATCATGGGTGGTTCGCTCTTCATGCAGCAGCGTATCGGTTTGCCTGCGGTAGATCCTAAAGCTATCACCTCTATCGGTGACGCAGTGATGTATGCATTGGGTTCTGGTATTGGATGGTTTTTGGCTATCGTATGTTTGGCTGGTATCCGTGAAAAAATGGAGTATAATGATGTACCAAAACCACTACAAGGATTGGGTATCACCTTCATCGTTGTAGGATTGATGGCAATGGCATTCATGTGCTTCAGTGGTCTTGAAATTTAAAAAAGGAGGATATAGACATGAATATTTTAGCAATTCTTTACGCAGTAGGAGTGTTCTTGACCGTTATTCTCCTATTGGTTATTATCTTGCTCGTGGCAAAGCGTTTCCTCGTTTCATCGGGCAATGTGAAAGTAACAATCAACGGCGATAAAGAGTATGACATCCCTGCAGGTGGCACATTGCTCAACCAACTCGGTGAAGCAGGCGTGCACCTACCTTCCGCTTGCGGTGGTAAGGGTTCATGCGGACAATGCAAATGTCAAGTAACAAGCGGTGGTGGAGAGATTCTCCCTACCGAGACTGTACACTTCAGCCGTAAGCAACAGAAAGAGGGTTGGCGCTTAGGATGCCAAGTCAAAGTGAAAGAAGATATCACCATGAAGGTGGACGAAGCCGTACTCGGTGTTAAAGAATGGGAGTGCGAGGTGATTAGCAATAAGAATGTGGCTACTTTCATCAAGGAGTTTAAAGTGCAATTGCCTCCAGGCGAACACATGGACTTCGAGCCGGGTTCATACGCACAAATCATCATCCCTGAGTATGATATCGACTACGACCGCGATATGGATAAGGAACTTATCGGCGACTTGTACTTGCCTGCATGGAAGAACTTCGGTCTCTTTGGTTTGAAGCAAAAGAACACCGAGGCTACTGTGCGTGCTTACTCTATGGCTAACTACCCAGACGAGGGTGATATCATCACATTGACAGTGCGTATCGCTACTCCTCCATTCAAACCAAAAGAGCAATGTCCTAATGGTCCTGAGTTTATGGATGTACCATGTGGTATTGCATCTACTTATATCTTCTCACTCAAACCAGGTGATAAGGTACGCATGAGTGGTCCTTATGGCGAGTTCCGTCCTGTTTATGACAGCAAGAAAGAGATGATTTGGGTAGGTGGTGGTGCCGGTATGGCTCCATTGCGTGCACAGATTATGCATATGCTCAAAACTCGTCAATGTCGTGACCGCGAGATGCATTATTTCTATGGTGCGCGTGCTATTGATGAGGTATTCTTCTTGGAGGATTTCCTCGCATTGGAGAAAGAGTTCCCTAATTTCCATTTCCACTTAGCATTGGACCGTCCAGATCCAAAGGCAGACGGATTAGGAATCAAGTACACAGCGGGCTTTATTGCTCCTGTGATGGGCGATACTTATCTCAAGCAGCATGATGCTCCAGAAGATATTGAGTACTACCTCTGCGGTCCTCCTATGATGGCTAAGACTGTACTCGACCTACTCCACTCACTGGGTGTAGATGACGAGGACATCCGCTTCGATAACTTCGGAGGATAAGGACGCATGCAATTCTTGTAACATTTCACAAACAAGGGCTTTTGCCCTTATATGACAACGCTCGGTTTATCAGGTGCTCGCACATGGATAAACCGGGTGTTTGTTATAGGGACACTGTAGGTGGTTGGTGTAATGTTATAATCGTTGCATGCGCAAAAGTGAGCGGATCGAACTTCGGGGGAATTGATTGCTTATAATCAAGGCGGCGTCCGAACTTCGGAGGATAAGCATTAGACTCTTTCGGACAAATATAAAGAACGCGCGTAATTATACGCGCGTTCTTCTATTATGCATTCATTTACAGTAGAATTACGAGACCATCACGGGACCATCTCCTAAGATACCACTATTATGCATCAAGGATCTTCTCAATACGCTCCGCTATCTCATCCTTGTATTTATTCCCTGTTTCTGGATTAACAGGAATAGCGCCAAAGTCCAATGTGATGAATGGATGGGTACTACTATCAGTAATCAGTTTGAGGTCCTTGCGTCCATGGCGCACTTCGCGTATCTCTGCAAAAGGAATAACGATACCTTGCGCATAAAGCAATCCCTCTTCCATATTGGCTAAGACATTGCGTCCTACGAGGATATCGTGCTTATACCAAACCTCATAATTCTCGCCCATGAGTTCTTTGATTTTCTGCTCCGCAATAGGATTGAGTGTGGATGCTTCGCGTTTCCATTCCTCACGCTCGCGAGCTCGCGCCTCTGCTGCCTCTTGCACATGTGCCTCGTTGATAGCAATAAAATCGTCTATACTTGCCTTATATTCATTCGCATGCTTACGCAACATAATGAGCAAGATAACAGCCACCACAAACACTAATGCAGGATAAACCAAAGTACCGAAATAAGCATTTAGATAAAAAGGAATAGGAGCATAACCTATTGCTAAAAGGATATTAACGATTAGCAATATCCGGCATTTATTATGCCCTTTGCGCATTGCTTTAAGCGTTTTCTCTTTCGTGTCTGCGCGCACTATATGTAATAGTTCGCGTGCGTCAAACCAATGCCAAATCAAAAAGAAAGAAACAAAGAATAATCCAATCAAAATGATTAAGAATGGATAAATAAGTAATTCAGGTGTCATAGCATTTTGGATTTTGAGGTTAATAATTCGCTGCAAAAATACAACTTTTTTACTATACATGCAATTTTTTATATATGTTATGTAACATATTTTATGCCAAAAATCAATAATATTTGCATATTTGAGAAAAAAATCGTATATTTGCGCTGTTTTTTTAATACATTTTACTATGACAACACAAGAATTAAAGCAGGCTTTTGAGCAAGCCTATGGTCATTCGGCAGAGAAAATCTTTTTCGCTCCAGGTAGAGTAAACCTCATTGGTGAACATACAGATTATAATGGTGGATGCGTATTTCCATGCGCACTTAGTTTTGGTACATGGTTGTTATTAGCCAAGAACGAGGACAAGGTGCTCCGTTTCCGCTCGATGAATATGGAGCAGGTATATGAGATAGCTATTGATGCTATCGCTCCGCAAGCTAATCGTGCATGGTGTAATTATGCATTGGGGTGTATCGACATTATTGCTCGCCGTCATCCTGAGGCAAAGATTGCGAGTGGTTACGACCTACTCTATTTCGGCAATGTGCCTGCCGGTGCAGGATTGAGCAGTAGTGCTGCCTTGGAAGTGGTAACAGCTCGTGCTTTTACTGAAGAGATGGGTGTGGATATGAGCGATGACAAGGCTTATCGTACTGAGTTGGCTAAGATAGGTCAAGCATGCGAACATGAGTATGCTGGTGTGATGTGCGGCATCATGGACCAGTTTGCTTCTGCCAATGGCAAGAAAGACCATGCTATTCATCTCAACTGCGATACATTAGAGTTTGAGCATGTGCCTGTTAAGTTAGAAGGCATTAAAGTGGTGATTACCAATACGCATAGTCCACACCACTTGGACTCTGGTGCATACAATGATCGTGTACGCCAATGCCGTTTAGCCGTAGAGCAGATTAGCACTGTGAAGCCTATCAAGTTCCTTGCCGAACTAACAGAAGCCGATTGGGCTGAAGTAGAGGGTGCTGTGACAGACCCCATAGCCAAGAAACGCGCGCGCCATGTGGTGGGTGAAGTAGCTCGTACCGCTGCTGCAGTAGAAGCGCTTAAGAAAGGCGAGATAGCCTATTTCGGAGAACTGATGAATGCCAGCCATGTATCGCTCCGCGATGATTATGAAGTGACTGGACCGGAGTTAGACGCATTAGCTGAAGCTGCATGGCAAGTGGAAGGTGTATTAGGTAGCCGTATGACAGGCGGTGGTTTTGGAGGATGCACCGTTAGTCTTGTGAAAGATGAAGCCATTGAGAACTTCAAAAAATTTGTAGGCGCCGAATACGAGAAGAAGACCGGACTCAAAGCCGATTTCTATGTAGCAGAGATAGGCGATGGAGTGATGAAGATGTAAAGTAGAATAATATGAAAGCAATTCAATTCTATACGATTAAGAGCAGTGGTGGATTGCGTGTAGAGATATGCAATCTCGGCGCTAAGATAAGCAAACTGCTGGTGGCTAATGCGAAAGGCGAAGTGAAAGATGTGGTATTGGGATTTAAGACAGCAGATGAATGGCGTAATAAAGAAACCTATTTCAATGCTATCTGCGGACGCGTAGCCAATCGCATCAAAGATGGTCAGTTTAGCATAGATGGACAATCCTATCAATTGCCTATCAATAATGGTACAAATAGTTTGCACGGCGGCGTAGAAGGATTTAATGCCAAGATATGGAATGTGACAGCACAAAGCGTTTATTCTATCACACTGCACTATCGCAGCAAAGATGGCGAGGAAGGCTATCCAGGCAATGTGGATGTGTGGGTGACCTATACTGCCACAAAAGATAACCGATTGGTTATTCACTACGAAGCCAAGACCGACGCCCCTACTCTTGTGGCGATGACTAACCATGCTTATTTCAATTTGGCTGGCGAAGCAAGTGGCCGTATTCACGACCATATATTGCAAATCAATGCCGATAAGTACACTCCATTTGATGACACTGCTTGTCCTACTGGCGAGATTGCCGATGTGGAGAATACACCTATGGATTGGCGGCAACCTATTCGTATTGGTGATAGAATAGACGACCCATTCTTCGTTCCTGGCAGAGGTATTGATAATAACTGGTGTCTTTGTGCAGGAGACGCGCCTAAACAACTACGCCATGCTGCCACTCTACAAGCCGATGGGCGTATCATGGAATGCTGGACTACGATGGCAGGACTGCAAGTTTATACAGGCAACTGGATAGAGCAGAACGAAGGTAAAAGCGGCACGATGTATGATATACAGCATGCTGTATGCCTTGAAGCACAAAACTGGCCAGACAGCATCAACCATGCACAATTCCCCAATACTATCTTGCGTCCAGGAGAAAAGTTAGACGAAGTGACAGAGTATAGGTTTTATGTATAAAGTACAGAGTATAGAGTACAGAGTATAGAGAAATCCACTCACTACTCAATACTCACTACTCAATACTCACTTTAAAATTCTTAATACATGATTAGCATATTATTAGCAATTAGTACGCTGCTGACGAGTTGGCAGTTTCGTTTAGAACCTTCTGCGCAGCGTCCAGAAGTAGATACCACATGGCAAGAGGTGGTTGTACCACACGACTGGGCTATCAGCGGGCCATTTGATAGAGCGAACGATTTACAAGAAGTGATTGTAGTTCAGAATGGAGAGAAAGAGGCCACATGGAAAACAGGTCGTAGTGGCGGTTTACCGTGGATGGGTAAGGGTCATTATCGCACACGCGTGGCTATAGAGAAAGGACGATTCTATACACTGCGCTTTGATGGTGCGATGTCCCACGCGAGTGTAGAAGTGAATGGCGAAGAGATTTGTTATTGGGCATATGGATACAACACCTTTGACTGCCCTATTCCATCGCATCTACTCACTGGCGATTCGATAGATATTGATGTCTATTTGGAGAATAAACCTCAACAGAGCCGTTGGTATCCTGGTGCGGGACTATACCGCCATGTGCACCTTGTGGAAAGCGATGCGATACATATTCCTACTTTCGGCATATTAGTTCGCACGCCTAAGGTGAGCACAGAGTCCGCATCTGTAGCCATTGAGGTGGAATTGATGAATGGGATGAACGAGGTAACGAGTGAAAAGTTTAACGAGTTAGCGAAAGAAGGGATTCGTATTCAGACGGACATCTTATATGGCGAGGAAGTAGTTGCCACTATGGAAGGAGCAAAAAGTGAGGCTGTGGTGAAAGAACCCAAACTATGGAGCCCTGAGACACCTAATCTCTATACTGCTCGCACGCGAGTATATAAGAGTCAAGAGTTATTGGATGAGCGCGAGACTCGCTTTGGATTTAGAACGATTAGTTATACCGCTGAGAATGGATTCCAATTGAATGGTCAAACGCGTAAGTTCAAAGGCGTATGTCTGCACCATGATTTAGGTCCATTAGGTGCTGCGATACACAAAGACGCGCTTCGCCATCAGATTGCTATTCTGCAGGAGATGGGTTGTGACGCGATACGCACAAGTCATAACATGCCTGCGCCTGAATTAGTGGAACTATGCGACGAGATGGGTATGATGATGATGATTGAGCCATTCGATGTGTGGAATCACGGCAAGACGGATAATGATTATCATGTGGAGTTTGACACTTGGTGGCAAAGAGATATTACGAACATGGTGAAACTATACCGCAATAATGCGTGTGTGATGATGTGGTCCAGTGGTAATGAGGTATGGAATCAAGTGCTGCCTGACGGTATTGGATTGGTAACGGAGATACAAGCGCTCTTCCACCAATTAGATCCTACTCGTCCTGTGACGAATGGCATGGACCAAGCGATGCATGTGATCCATAATGGTTTTGGTGCTGCCGTAGAGATTCCTGGACTCAATTACCGCACAGGTCGTTACCATGAGGCCTATGAAAATCTGCCACAGAAGATGATTTTGGGTTCAGAGACTGCTTCTACTGTGTCCAGTCGCGGTATATATAAACGCCCGGCTATTATACGCGATTTCGCCAACTACGATGATAATCAGTCCAGCGGATATGACTTAGAGTACTGCCCATGGTCAGGACTGCCAGAACAAGATTTCCAATTACAAGATGATTATGATTGGACATTGGGTCAGTTTGTATGGACGGGATTTGACTATTTGGGCGAACCATCGCCATACGACACAGACGCATGGCCAAGCCATAGCAGTTATTTCGGTATTATCGACTTGGCATCATTGCCCAAAGACAGGTATTGGTTGTATCGCAGCCAATGGAATGAGAAAGATGAGACCTTACATCTCTTGCCACACTGGAATTGGGAGAAAGGCGATACGGTGCCTGTATTCTGCTATACGAGTTATCCCGAGGCGGAGTTGTTTGTGAATGGCAAGAGTTATGGTAAGTTACGCCATGCCACAGCCGAAGAGACTGAGCGTTTGAAGAATGGCGAAGTGATTGAAGGTGTGAGTGCTATGCCTAAGGTGGCTGATTTTGAAGTGCCTGTATGGGGAGCTGCGCCTATGCCCGAACTACTGCCACGCTACCGACTGATGTGGTTTGATGTGCCTTACGAGAAAGGTGAGATAAAAGTGGTGGCATACGATGCGCAAGGCAAAGTAGCAGCTAAAAAGAGCATACAGACCGCAGGTGTGCCACACCATTTGGAAATTGAATGGGCGAATAAGGAAGAGAATCCTGAGGAGCTATGCTATATTACTGTGAAAGTAGTGGATAAGAAAGGTCGCTTATGTCCTAATGCAAATCACTTGATTCAATATAAAGGCGAAGGATTTGTAGCGACAGCTAATGGCAATGCTGCTTGTTTGGATAGTTTCGTTACGCCTCAGATGCACGCTTTTGCAGGACAATGCACTTTTATTATTAAGAAAGGTAGTAAAGGAAGTTTCAGTGCAGAAGGGCTGAAAGGAATAGCGCTATAATGAATAATTCTGAATTCTAGAGATCTAGAGATCTAGATTTCTAGATTTCTAGAGTTCTAGAAGAATAGCACGGAATAATCTTATTAGCATAAACAAGAATAGCCTGAGCGGATTGCTCAGGCTATTTTGTTTTATATTGTTCAATTAGCGTACTTGTGTACCTTGTACATTGAACATCTTGTTGTCGCGAACGATGTAGAGAACGCCGTCAACGATAACTTTTTGTGCTTGCTCTGTGAGAACAACTTCCTCGATACCCT
The DNA here is from genome assembly GCA_937891905.1 of uncultured Bacteroidales bacterium. Taxonomy (GTDB): domain Bacteria; phylum Bacteroidota; class Bacteroidia; order Bacteroidales; family Paludibacteraceae; genus Colicola. Next base: position 10,916 of record CALATT010000024.1, read on the forward strand.
CTTCGAAAGGAACCTTCCAAGCGTACATAGTAGGATCAGAGAGGTCAAGTGTGATTACCATCTTGCCTTCCTCTGCTGCTGGCTCCCATACAGATTGGAATTGAGTATCTGGGAAACCTTTCCAACCACCTTCAGCCGCTGCGTCAGCGATAAGAATTTCGTTATCCCATGTACCAGCCTCGCGGAACTTGAATACTTGGCTTGGAGTAGCGCTAACAGTAGCGGTGTAAACACCATTTGCTAATGTCATTGCCATACCAGTCCAACCATCGAAAGAACCGATGATATCTACACCAGCTGCTGGAGCACCTGCAGGAGCGATCAAAGAAACTGCTACTTCGAAAGCATCTTCAGGAGCTGCGCAACGAGCCCAACGCAAGTCAGCTGCGCGAACATCAATTAAGATCTCAGCCTCTGTGCCGGTGAGTTGGTTGTCACCAGATACACCTGGCATACGAACCCATACATCGTCAACGAGTTTTTGGAGGTATGTTTCATCGCTCCAAGCTGGTTCAGCAGCGATTGTACCATCAGCACCCATCAAACCGCTAACTACTTGGTACTCCATACCTTCAGCACACTTGAAGTTGTAGTAGTAAACAGGAGCGCCTAACTCTTGAGTTTTCTCTACATTTACTTGCATTTGTTGGAAGCCCCAGTCTGTCATAGAACCGATGAGGTAAGGAACTGCGAAACCTTCGCAACCATCGCTGATAACAGTGATAGTGTAGTTGTGATAAATAGCTGTACATGGGTTACCACCCTTCAATGCGTCGATTGTGAACACATTTGGTGCATCTTTTGTGTAGTGAATAAGGTCGATCTCACCTGCGTAAGCACCAGAAACGATTTCTACACCACCACGAATCTTGGTAGCAGCACCAACTTGGTATTGCCAGTTGAATGTACCGTTTTGATCCAACACAACTGGTTTTCCTTGAATACCTTTGTCTTGGAAGTCTGCAGCAGTCTCATCATCAACTGCAACTACATACCATCCGTCATAACCTTCTACAGCCTCGAACTTAGCCAATGTGTTAACATCGGTAATCCAGCCGTCAGCTGCGTCTCTGTTGTAAGTACCAACGAAAACAACATCACTACATGCCATCTCTGCAGGAACAAAGATACATACGCAAAGTTGACCCTGCTCGTAGTAGTTTTGAAGCACTGCGTCAGAAGGAACTACATCCTTAGCAGCGAACATGCTAACGCTCATAAGCGCAGCTGCTAAAAAAGCATAAATTTTCTTCATAAATTTAAAAATTTAAATTTCTGGAGTTTCGGCTTCGTCGAGTTGCATAAGCAAGCTTACACTCGACTAGCACGAAACTTCATAAATTGGTTAATAATGTTAATAAAGTTAATAAAATAGAATGAATATATTGTTGATTCATTTATTTTCTATTAATAAGCATATCCGTCACCACCTTGTGCAGCGTAGATATTCTCTGGATCTCCTTCTACATCAGTTTTGTAGTTTGGATTAGCACGCTTATCTTCAGATGGCACTGGGAACCAGTTCATATACTCTGGTGTGCCCGCAACAAAGAATTGCTGTCCGTCTGGTTTGCCCATTCGTCCTTCCCAGTGATAGCGATACATATCTGAGTCTGGTCCGAAGAATCGTCCGAAGCGGATAAGGTCAAAGCGGCGGCGTCCCTCATAGTAGAACTCGCGGCTCCACTCATCGAGCAATGTTTTTTCATCAATAGAAGCGAGTGGGAATGCGTTTGCGCGTGCACGGATAGTATTATTGATGATTGCGAGCGCACCTGCTTTATCACCCAGACGGAAGAGTGCTTCTGCTTGGATCATGTATGCCTCTGCTAAACGAAGCAAAGGAATATCTGTATCAGGCCAACTTGTATTTTGTGGAACAGAGAGCTTAGGCAATATAGCAGATGAATACACGCCTGTAAACTTAAGTCCTGCCCAAGAATCAAATAGATATTTGGTATCTCCAAGATCTTGATTTCCCTTTAATGTGAAGGTATAACCTGTATTGAGTCCATCAGAGCACAAGATAGCACGATCATCTTTTAATTGCGCAGGCATTTCGTACTCATCATATACCATATCCATTGCTGTAGCACGATCGATACCCATAGGTTCGATGAACTTATCTACCATTGTAGGTGAAGTACGCATAGAGTGCCATTCTGCAGTGATACCCCATGGGTTCATACCAGGGTTACGCTGTGCACAGATAAGCATTGTAGAAGCAGCATAACTTTGCGCATACACACCATCTTGGTATATTTGGAAGAGAGACTCCTTCATTACTTCATCACGGTGGTTATCACCCATAAAGAGCTGTTGGTAAGCGCTGTAAACGAAGTTAGAATCCGTTACGATTTTTTGTGTTACGAGTGAGTGCTGTGGGTTTTCTGTGATAACCGCAGTAGCTGCATCGTATGCTTTCTGCCATGTTTTGCCTGATTGCCAATCCTTATTATATTTATTATATACATCGGCATTGAGGTACACACGAGCTAAGAGGAGTTGTGCAGCCGCTTTACCTACGCGGTATTTCTCTACGCGTTGCGCTGGGAGCAAAGTGATTACATCCTGCAATTCTTTCACGAGCCACTCATATATTTCGTGGCGTGGATAGAAGTGTGGGAAATCGCTTGACTCAGTAGTTACGAGTGGTGCATAGAGGTACATATCCATGAGGTAGAAGTAGTGCAATGCACGGATGAAACGCACTTCTGCGAGTCGATTTTGGTATTCCTCTGTTTCACCAGATGCGTAGGTGAGGTAGTGGTTGCAATACTTGATATTGAGGTTCAAACGGGTATAGATAGCACGAATCATAGTGTTGGTACCTATCCAGTTTGTTTGGTTCATTTGCTTTGCCTCTGCATCGTCCCAAATCCACCAAGCCTCATCTGTAGTCAACTCGTTACAATACCAGATGGTACGATAGAATCCAGAGGTACCTGCGTCAATATCCTCCACATCTGAGTCGCTACCTGCGTCTGCTTGTCCGATGAGTGCCAAGCAAGCATAGCACTTAGTGAACATACGATCCTGATTAAAAGAAGTAGAAGAGTCAGGATCAAGAGGTTTTGTATTAAGGTTATGGACACAAGCAGTTAAGCTAACCACAGCCATAACAAAAACCGCTATTTTCAAAAACTTATTCATATGATGTAATTATTTGTTTATTAGTTGATGGATTAGAATTGCAAGTTAATACCCAATACGGTAGTCATAGAGCGTGGGTAGATTGAGTTATCAATACCGCCCATACCGATTTCAGGATCGAGACCTGAGTATTTGGTGATGACGAATGGGTTAGATACTGTGCAGTATGCACGACCAGAGATTTTATTCTTAGAGAAAGAGTATCCAAGTGTGATGTTGTCACAGCGCAAGAATGAAGCATTCTCCAAGAAGCGGTCTGTAATATCGTATTCTGCATTACCGATGATGTTTTTACCACTCTCATCATAGATAGTCATATTATAATTATCTACATAGTAGGTATTAAATACATCGACAGGGAGGTTCTTGTAGTATCCATCGCGTGCTAAGTTACCGATAGCCACATTCTGGAGGCGAGTAGCAATCACATTATTGAATACATAGTTACCAATATTAGCGCGGAAAGAAAGACCGAGGTCGAAGTTATAGAATTGGAATTTCGTTTGGAATCCCATGGTAACTGGTGCAACAGGATTGTGCTTGAATACCTTATCGGTTTCATCAATCTTGCCGTATCCTTCTTCTCCTTCCGCTTGTTGGTCAACGATATACCAATATTGTGAACCATCTTCGCGTGTAGCTTTGCGTGACTCATAGAGATAGAATGTATTGGTTGCGTAACCTACAGCAAACTTAGTGATAGACTTACCGCTAAGACCTGCACCTGCATATCCACCACCATCAATCATGGTTTCCTCACCATTGATCTTGGTAATCTTATTTTGGTTCCAAGTCACATTATAGCCGAGATCCCATTTGAATCGTTTGCCAAGGTCAACAGCTACGGCATTGATAGAGAACTCAACACCTTGGTTTTGGAGTGAACCAACATTAGACATCACGCGTTTGCGGAAGTTGGTACCCATAGCAACATTAACATTATTGAGCAAGTCGGTAGTATTACGGAAGTAGTAATCCAACGAACCTGAGATACGGTTGTTAAGGAATGCGAAGTCGATACCTGCGTTGTAGGTAGTAGTTTTCTCCCAAGTCAACTTTTCATTGAATGCATTTGGGCGATCTGAGATGAAGAGGATATTACCTTCTGAGTCTCTAACTATTTCTACGATATTTGCATTGAGGTCCTCTGTAGCGTAGTTATCACCTCCGACAGGATAGTATGATGTATGTCCTGTGGTTTGGCTATAAGTAGGCATGTATGAGTAGTCACCGATACCATCTTGCTGACCCGTGATACCATAACCAAGACGGAGCTTGAGGTCATCAATTTCGTTCACATCTTTGAGGAATGTCTCTTTAATCTTCCATCCAAGTGCTACAGATGGGAATAGTCCCCAACGGTGGTCTGGTGAGAAACGGCTTGATCCGTCAGCACGGAGGGTAGCTGTGATCATCAACTGGTTCCAACCGATATAATTGAGTCGTCCGAAGAATGAAACGAGGTAGTTTTCACCTTTACCGTCTGCTTCGAAGGCATTAGCAGGTCCACCAGGAACGCCTGTTGTTCCTTGATAAGTAGAAGGATATATTCCGTTACCCCAACTCAGGTATTCATTATAGAAGTGCTGCCACTCATAACCTGCCATGATATCAAAGTGCTGTTGCTCTTTCTCCCAATCATGTGTATATTGTGCGTAGCAGTTGAATTGGAGGTTGTATTTCATTTTTTGCTCTTCACCGTACCATCCTGTGTAGTGGTTTGCAGTACCGAACATGCTGTTATTATTCACAGACTTACCGAATGAGTAGTCCGCACCGAAGTTAGCATGAAGGATGAGGTCCTCAAATCCGTGTACCTTGTAGGTAGCCTCTAAGTTACCTACGAACTGACCTGCTTGTGATGTATTTGATTGGTGTTCCAATTGTGCAAGTGGGTTAGCACCAGACTTAAGGCTATACATCCAGTTAGGATCCAAGAATGGACCATTTGCATTTGAAGAGGTACCTAATGGTTGGAAGAAGCCGCCCCAGTGGGTATCTAACTCCTCTTTGGTAATATAGTAGTTCTTACCATCTGTTACACCTGCAGATATTTGCTCGCCGTAGATGTTTGTGAGGTCTCCAGAAGAGTAGATTGGTTGTGTAGGATCCTTATCCAAGTATGCGCCCGCGATGCCTGGTTCGTAATCATTATGGATATACATTCCCTTCGCATTGAGATTCAACACGAGGTGATTATCAAAGAATGAAGGGTTGAGGTTGAGTGAAGCAGTCACACGCTGCATTTGTGAACCCTTTACGGCACCATTATTGAGTGTATAACCCACAGAAGCGCGGTAAGGCATGTCCACTACATTATTCTTCACACCACCCATGAGAGAGATATTGTGGTCAGTAGAGATAGCAGTGCGGTAGATTTGGTCGAACCAATCTACATTATCATTCATGAGGTAGTAGTTAGACTTAGCAGACTGACCAGCACCTGTAGCGTATGCGCGTAATTCGTCGCCAGTGAGCACATCGAGGTGCTTGAGCACGCTACCGAATGACACATTGGCATCGTATGTCACTTTCATTTTTTGTCCTGCTTTACCTTTCTTGGTAGTAATGATGATGACACCATTGGATGCGCGTGAACCGTAGATAGCAGTTGCAGACGCATCTTTGAGGACTGTAAAGGTCTCAATATCAGCAGGGTTAACTAATGAGAGTGGGTTGGATACACCTTGGATACCATTGTTATCCATAGCGAGTCCGTCGATGACGATAAGTGGGTCGTTAGAAGCGTTAAGAGATGATCCACCACGGATACGGATGGTGGCTCCTTCACCTGGTTTACCACCGCTGGTAGCGATGTTCACACCGGCAATTTTACCTTGGATCATGTCTTGTGCAGTGGTCTGCAAACCTTTATTCATATCGTCTGGTTTGATAGCTGTTACAGAACCAGTTGCGTCATTTTTCTTCACAACACCGTAACCAACGACAACGACTTCTTCAAGAAGCTCAGAGTCCTCTCCGAGTCGCACCACCATATTTTGTGCAGCGGTTAACTCTTGTGTTTTATAACCCATGTATGAGATGGCCAATTTTGCTCCTGGTTTTACCATGAGTGTGAAATTACCATCAAAATCGGTAATGGTACCATTTGTAGTACCTATTTCGAGTACTGACGCACCGATGATAGCTTCGCCATTTGCAGCATCAGTAACAGTTCCGTTCACAACATTTTGTGCAAAAGCAGCTACAGAGCCGAGCATCAGCAACAAAGCGAGCGAGAAAGAACGAAATATATTGAAATTATTCTTTTTCATTGTTCTAATGATTTAACTAATTGATTTTACAGATTAAGGTTGTACTGGATGCTTGTATGTTACTCCACCGAGGAGGAACTCAGCTGCTTTTCCTGCTTCGTCCAGTTTGTATTTAGAGATGCTCAAGCTAGCTCCATCTACACCATCAGTAGTGCTTTGAAGCATAATTGTAAACTTAGCATCAGAAGAAACATCTGTGAAGAACCAATTGAAATCGTATTCAGTTACTTTTTCGCTGATGATTGTCTCTACTCTTGTTTCGCGATCAAATTCAGAGCGGACGCTCTTCATATACATATGTCCAGTATTGGCAAATGTGATAGGATCGCGTTTGAGTTCAAAGCGATAGTAGCAAGATGTATCTGCGCTAACAGTATCCATTTTCCCACTAAAGATTTTGATTGTATCACGAAGGAAAGTCATTGGTGGAATGAAAGTTACCTTAACAGAATCCACAAATACGCTATCTAATACAAATTCATCTCTGAATGTACCTTCCCATTCGTTATTAGGGAATGAAGCGATTACTTTCTCCCATTTCTCTACGCGAGCGAGCACATCCATTCCTTCGCCACCGATTGCTTTGCCATCTGGTGTGATGAATGCGTTGCCTTCATACCACAAGGTGTATGGTTCTCCTGCAGGAGGAGTGACATACAAGGAGTAAGAATTGTTGTTTGGTCCCCATTCGCCATACTCATAGGTGAGTGTGTCCACTTTTTTAGGTTGGTCCATACCATGACCAAAAGCGATGGTACGATAGGCAAGACGATTGTCGTTTACGCCACCGAGGAACTCGTACTCATAGATAGCGAGGGAGAGCGTAGTGCTGTCAAATTGCACAAGGCTTCGTGCCGATTTGTGCATGCTCTGCTTCACCATGTCTGTGCACACTTCTGTAACATTTGATGGCTGCTCACATGAAGTAAGAGCAAGCGCAGCAATAGCTACAGCGATGACACTTAGTAGTAAATTGTTTTTCATAAAAGATAAATTTGTTATTTTAAAGTTATTATTTGGATTATTATTTTTTTCCTTCTTTAATCAAGAACACAGATGCTGCGCCAAGGACGAGCAATACACCTGCTACGACGAGCATACCTGCTTGCACATGTGCGCACATATATTTAAGGAGTACTCCACCGCACAAAGCTGCGATAATCTGTGGCAGACAGATAGTGCAGTTGAAGAGACCTAAATAGTATCCCATATTGTCACCCTTGAGGGAGTTGGTCAGAATAGTGAAAGGCAATGCAAGCATAGCTGCCCATGCTGCGCCGATAAGTGCATAACTGAGCCAGAGAATATATGGGTCGGTGACATAGAAAATAGAGATAAATCCTACTGCACCTACGATGAGAGAGATTGCATATGCTCCTTTATTGCCACACCAATGCTCTAACTTAGGCAATAGCGCAGCCCAGATGAGTGAGCCAACTGCCTGAATAGCAAAGCAAACGCCTACCCAGTTACCTGCTGTTTGGAAAGCTGCGTCGGCTGCATTGCCTGTTGTCCAACCGAAGCAGTTCTCAGCGATAGCACCATTCGAATAGGTCCACATATACATGAAAGCTGCCCAGCAGAAGAACTGCACGAGGCCTACTGTCCAGAAAGTAGAAGGTGCATTGATAAGGAGTTTGATAAATCCAGCCTCCTCTTTCTTCTCCTCATTCTTCTCCTCCAAGCCATGGAACTCTGCGTACTCTTGTGGGTTCAATTCCTTAACTGTCACAAAAGTATATAATGAGCAGAGGATGAGTATTAAAGCACCGATATAGAAAGACCACTTAACGGAATCAGGCACTACGCCCTCTGGCGCTGTATTGGCGATACCAATCCATGTAAAGAAGATTGGGAAGATATATCCCACGAGCGAACCTGCATTACAAAGGAATGACTGAATCGCATAGGCTGTACCTTTTTGCTCCTCATTCACCATATCGCCCACCATCATCTTGAATGGCTGCATAGCAATGTTAATGGATGTATCCAGGAACATAAGCGAGAATAATCCGAACACATGGCTGCGTTCAAGCCAAGGAAGAGGGACTGCGTAAAGGTGAAGTTGCCTGCATTCGGCAAGAGCAACATTACTGCCACGGCGATGAGTGCGCCAACAAGCAAATATGGTTTGCGGCGACCGAGGCGATTCCAAGTCTTATCCGAATACTTGCCTACAATAGGCTGCACGATCATTCCCATCAATGGAGGGAGGATCCAAAAGAAACTAAGTGTGTGAGGGTCAGCTCCTAATGTAGCGAAGATACGAGAGATATTCGCGCTCTGTAGTGCATACGCAATCTGCACACCGAAGAAGCCGAAACTAAGGTTGAATAACTGCGCAAAAGACAAATTTCGTTTTTGCATGGTATTTTATTTTATCGTGTTTAACATTCGTATGCGTACACTCGCACGCATATATGGTCAAAATTCGGCGACAAAGGTACTACTTTTTTTTAAATCATGCAAATATTAGCGATATTTTTTTCTTTTTTTAATAAAATTTGGTGTTTTTTGGAGACAATACAGAGTAGTGAGGGGTGCAGTTTTTCGAGGGCACCGACCTCGCTATGCTCGCCCACCTCGAAAAAGAGAAGGGGATAGTGGCTAAACAATCACGACAAATTCCTTCCATGCTTGCGCATTCATTATCTGACAAAACAATCCTATTTATGCGGGCATAATAGGCTTATTTCGCCTTGTATCTTCGACCTGCTCCCCCTAAAGGGGCCCCTTCGAAAACACTTTCGCATCCTGCAGCCCATATGCAAAGATGGGTGTCTTTTTTTTTGCTGGTACTACGCACCTTGTTTAGAGTCCGTCTACATACCTTATTCTATGCGAGCATAAGCGGCATATAGCCGTTCTCAAAACATAGAATTTTATTCTATTTGCAAAAAAAACACCCGAAAACTTGCGTATGTGCAGTTTTTGTTGTATCTTTGTACCCGATTTGAGAAACACAATGGTTTTATTCATATATTTCCTATTGAATAAGACTTCCTTTTAATAATTATAGAATTGAATAAGACTTCCATTTAATAATTATAGAAACATTATAAGCTTTACTATTTATATATGATAAAACACGAAGAATTAGTATCTGCTTTGCAGACACATTTTGGTTTTGACACTTTTAAGGGCGAGCAAGAAGCTATCATCCGCAATGTTATTGAGGGGAATGACACCTTTGTATTGATGCCAACAGGCGGTGGTAAGAGTTTATGTTACCAATTGCCATCTCTTATTATGGACGGTGTGGCGATTGTTATCTCTCCGCTTATTGCGCTAATGAAGAACCAAGTAGATGCGATGCGTAATTTCTCGGAAGAAGATGGTGTAGCCCATTTTCTCAACTCATCGTTATCTCGTCCAGAGATTCATCAAGTGAAGGACGATGTGCTGAACGGTCGCACCAAACTGCTCTATTTAGCGCCTGAGAGTTTGCAAAAGAATGAGAATGTGGATTTCTTGCAGGGTGTAAAAATATCTTTCTACGCAGTAGATGAGGCGCATTGTATTTCCGAATGGGGTCATGATTTCCGTCCCGAGTATAGTCAAATTCGCTCAATGGTGCAGCGTATAGGCAAGGCGCCTATTATTGCCTTGACGGCTACTGCTACACCTAAGGTGCAGAAAGATATTCAAAAGAACTTGGGTATGTTAGACGCTACTGTATTCAAGTCCAGTTTTAATCGTTCTAATTTGTATTACGAAGTACGCCCAAAGAATTCTGATGTAGATAAGGATTTGGTTCGTTATATTCGTTCGATGGAGGGTAAGTCTGGTATTGTTTACTGTTTGGCTCGTAAGGAGGTGGAGGATTTGGCTCAGGTGCTACAAGTAAATGGTATTGCAGCGCGCGCATATCACGCGGGTATGGACGCCGCTACTCGTAGTGCCAATCAGGATGCGTTCTTGATGGAGGAGTGCCAAGTGATTGTAGCCACCATAGCGTTTGGAATGGGTATTGACAAGCCCGATGTGCGTTTTGTGGTGCACTATGATATTCCAAAATCATTGGAGGGTTATTATCAGGAGACGGGTCGTGCCGGCCGTGATGGTGGAGAAGGTCAGAGTATCTGCTATTATTCACCAGACGACATAGAGCGTTTGCGTAAGTTCCAGCAAGGCAAAACTCCTAAGGAGATTGGTATAGGCAATCAATTGCTCTTTGAGACTCAGAGTTATGCAGAGTCCACCATTTGCCGCCGTAAATTGCTCTTGCATTATTTTGGAGAGGAATATAATGTAGATAACTGTGGCAATTGCGATAACTGTAAGAAGACCTACAAGATGGTAGATGCGAGTGAGTTGCTTCAATTGGCATTAGAGACTATTCAGCAGGTGAATGAGAACCACAAGGCAGAGCATATTGTAGATATTTTGCACGGCAATAGTACTTCAGAAGTATTGAGTTATCACCATGACGAATTAGAGAATTTCGGTGCGGCAAGTGACGAAGACGAATCGACACTGCATGCTATTCTTCGCCAGGCGCTATTAGTAGGAATGATTAAAAAGGATGTTGATTCGTATGGTGATTTGAAGTTGATGAGCGATGGAAAGAAGTTCATTCGCAAGGCTGGTAAATTTGAGGTACCTATTGAGGTTCATGATGATGAAGAAGACGCGATGGCTGGTATTACAGCTACTTGCGCTGCTGCGGATGAGGTGCTTTTCTCTATTTTGAAAGATATTCGTCGTAAGTTATCCAAGAAATGCGATGTACCTCCTTTCGTGATCTTCCAAGACCCATCATTAGAGGCGATGGCAACCACTTATCCAATTAACATGGACGAGTTGTTGACTATTCCTGGTGTAGGTGTAGCAAAAGCTAAACGCTATGGTGACGAGTTCTTGCGCGTAATAAAGGAGTATGTGGAGGAGAATGAGATTATCCGTCCTGACGATATGCGTATTCGTACAGTGGCTAAGCGTTCTACTCGCAAGAAACAGATCATACAGGCTATTGACCGCCGCGTAGATTTGGATGACTTGGCTGAGTCGAATGGTATGTCTATGGAGGAGATGTTGGACGAATTGGAGGCAATCGTATTCTCTGGTACCAAGATAAATATCAACTATTTCATCCAGGAAGTGGTTGATCCCGACGAGGAGGAAGAGATATACGAATATTTCAAAGAAGCGGACAATGACTCCATCAAAGATGCGATGGAAGAGTTAGGCGAGGATTACTATGATATTATTCATGTGCGTTTGGTACGCATCAAATTCCATTGCGAATTAGGGAATTAAGAATTTTAATTTTAGATTTTAGATTTTAGATTTTAGATTTTAGAATTTAGGATTTTAATGAAGAAGGGTGTTGTTGATTTTATCACATTGGGTTGCTCAAAGAACTTAGTAGATGCAGAGCGACTAATGCGGCAATTAGAGGCGGCAGGTTGGCGCTGTGTGCATGACGCAGCAGAACCGAATGGCGAGATTGCTGTAGTGAACACATGTGGTTTTATCGGCGATGCCAAAGAAGAGAGTATTAACACCATTTTGCAATTAGTGTCTCGCAAAGAGCGTAAGCAATTACGCAAACTGATTGTAATGGGTTGCTTAAGCGAGCGCTACCGTGCCGATTTGGAAGCAGAGATACCTGAGGTGGATGCTTATTTTGGCAAATTCGACTATATGGATGTGGTAGAATGGTTGGGTAAGTACTCTGCAAATGCACAAGTGAGCGATAGTTGTTCCTACGAGCGCAAGTTGACGACACCTTCGCACTATGCCTATTTAAAAATCTCAGAGGGATGCAACCGTATGTGCTCCTACTGCGCTATTCCGCTTATCACGGGTCGTCATACGAGTCGTCCAATGGAGGAGATTTTAGACGAAGTACGGTGGTTGGTAGCGCAGGGCGTGAAGGAATTCAATGTGATAGCACAAGATTTGAGTAGTTATGGATTGGACCTTGAGCGTCGCCATATGCTGCCAGAATTGATAGATGCGATGGCTGGTATTGATGGTGTAGCATGGATTCGTTTGCATTATACCTACCCTACTGATTTTCCAATGGAATTATTGGATGTAATGGCTCGTCACAGCAATGTGTGTAAGTACATGGACATAGCATTGCAGCACTGCACGGGCCATATGTTGGGGTTGATGCGTCGTCATATTACCCGCGAGGAACAAGACGCGCTTATTCGCACGATTCGTGAGCGTGTGCCCGGCATCTGTATTCGTACCACTCTTTTGGTGGGACACCCTGGTGAGACGGAAGAAGATTTTGAGCAGTTGAAGGAATGGGTTCGTGAGATGCGTTTTGAGCGCATGGGATGCTTTGCATATTCAGACGAAGAAGGTACTTATGCTCATCGTCACTACGAGGACAGTATTGCTCAAGAAGTGAAAGAAAGACGCGTGGCTGAGTTGATGGCTATTCAGCAAGAGATAAGTGGGGAATTGATGCAAGGATTTGTGGGTAAGACGCTACCCGTTATTATTGATCGATACGATGGATATTATTACATTGGTCGTACGGAATATGACAGTCCTGAAGTGGATTGTGAAGTGTTGATAGAGGCACAAGGCGAAGAATTGTGTGTGGGTTCGTTCTACTCCGTATGTATTACCCGCGCCGAAGAATTTGATTTATACGCAACTATAGCAAAAAATTAAGATATATATGCTCACAAAAGATTTTATTGGCCTTGTAGCAAGTGCATCGGGGTTGAGCAAGAAAAAAGTGGAACTTTTGCTCAACACTAACAATGCTGTCATTCGCGAGAATTTGATGGCAGGCAAGGCTATTCAATTGCAAGGATTAGGTACGCTGGAATTGAAAGAAAAGAACGAGCGCGTGATCGTTCACCCTCGTACAGGAGAGCGCACCGTAGTGCCACGCAAAAATCAACTGGTATTTAGACCCGTTAGTACTATTAAAGATGAACTCAAAAAGATTTAAGTGATGGCAGATAAACTCAGTTGGACCGAATTACGCCGCTTATTAGCTAATCGCGCAGGTGTGAGTGAGAAAGAAGCGAACCTCTTTCTCAATGCTTTTAATGCGCAGATTGTGGAAGCACTCAAACAAGATAAGCAGGTTAAGATAAACGGATTAGGCACCTTCAAACTGCAAGCCGTTGCACCCCGCAAGAGCGTGAATGTAACGACGGGCGAGGAGATTATTATCGAGGGATATAATAAGATTGCTTTCACACCAGAAGTGGGAGTGAAAGAATTGGTGGAAAAGACCAGCCTAGGCGCTGATCAGTCACCTACAGTCTCTCCTGCAACGGAAACTATCGACCCGCTACAGAAATTAGGTGAACAAGCAGCAGAGATAGTTGATTTGCTGGCCGATTTGGGTCAGGCAGTAAAAGAAGAGCTAGAACCTATTGCAGAACCGGAACCTATTGTAGAACTGGAACCTATTGCAGAGCCAGAGCCTATTGTAGAACCGGAACCTATAGTAGAACCAAAACCTATTATAGAGCCAGAACCTATTATTCCTTCTCCCAAGGAAGAGAAAAAGAGTCATATAGGGCGAAATATATGCATCGCTATTTTGCTTTGCTTATTGATTGCTGGAGGTGTAGGATATTATTTCTTCCCTCAATACATAGCAAAATGTGTGGATTGGGCCAAAGCATTGATTCCTACCGCAGAGACGACATGCGTTGTGACGGATACGATTAGTTCCATTCAGGAGGTTGTAGTAACAGACACTATAGCAGAAGAGATTATTCCAAATGCAGACACATGCACTATTGAAGTGCCTATTTATGAAGAACTGATCACTATTGAACCGATGCATAAAAATAGTCGTTTAGCATGGATGGCTATGCGTTATTATGGTGCTAAGATTTACTGGCCTTATTTATATGACGCGAATAAAGACTGCATAAATAATCCTAATGATATTGAAGTGGGCACTCCTATTCGCGTGCCACGATTAACAGAAGCGCAATTAGATACTACATTACAATCGACTATTAATACTCTCCAATATTTACGCGAGCAAGCGATTGAAGCATCGCATCGCAACTGATGGACCAAGAATATATTCGCATAGAAGGTGCTGACACACATAACCTTAAACATGTGACGGTAGATATACCTCGCAATCAGTTGGTTATTGTGACAGGTGTAAGCGGCAGTGGAAAAAGTTCACTGGCGTTTGACACACTCTATGCGGAAGGTCAACGCCGCTATGTAGAGAGCCTCAGCGCGTATGCGCGTCAGTTCATGGGGCGCATGCAAAAACCCGAGGTTGATAAGATAGAAGGTATTCCTCCCGCAATTGCTATTCAACAAAAAGTGAGTAGTCGTAATCCTCGTTCTACAGTGGGTACTGTGACGGAGATATACGACTATCTTAAACTTTTTTTCGCGCGCGTGGGTCGCACCTACTCGCCCGTGAGCGGATGTGAGGTTAAACGCAATACGATAGGCGATGTGGTCCGTTATATGGAGAGTTTGCCTATTGGTACGCGCGTTTATCTCATCAGTCCTATTGTGTTGCCCGAGGGTCGCAGTTTGGAGGAGCAACTCTATCTATGGATGGGCCAAGGATTTAGTCGATTATTAGTGGATGGTCAGGTGGTGCGTATGTCGCCAAGTGCATGGGAAGAGATTGTGGACTGCGATGCATATCTGCTGATTGACCGAATCGTAGTGGACCATGAGCAAGCAACAAGTAATCGCTTTGCTGATTCGGTGCAGACGGCTTTCTTTGAAGGCAAAGGCGAGTGTCGCATTCACACAGAGCAAAATGTGCAAATATTCTCTGAGCGCTTTGAGGCCGATGGTATTCAGTTTATTGAGCCGAGCGAACATCTATTTGATTTTAATAATCCGATTGGCGCTTGTCCTACTTGCAATGGTATTGGTAGTGTGAGTGGTATTGATCCTGATTTGGTGATCCCAGACAAGTCCAAGTCTATCTACGAGGAAGCTATTGCTTGTTGGCATGGGGATAAGATGCGTTCGTGGTACGAAGCCTTGATTTATAATGCCGCCCAATTTGATTTTCCTATTCATACGCCTTTCTACGCGTTGACGCCTGAGCAAAAACAACTCTTATGGACAGGAAACGAGTTCTTCCGTGGGTTGAATGATTTCTTCCATGAATTAGAGACTCATCAATATTCGAAGATTCAATACCGTGTGATGCTTACGCGCTATCGCGGTAAGACCTTATGTCCTACATGCAATGGTTATCGTCTGCGCCGCGAGGCGAATTATATACTCATCAATGGTCGTTCCATTGAGCAATTGTGCGCGATGCCGATTACTGAGTTAGCCGATTGGTTTGCACACATTCATCTTAGCGAAACGGAGCAGCAGACTGCCGAGCTATTACTGGTGGAGATTCGTAATCGTCTTCAGTTCATGCAAGATGTAGGACTTGGTTATCTCACCCTCAACCGCATGAGTAGTACTCTTTCGGGCGGCGAGAGTCAGCGCATCAACTTAGCAAAGTCGCTTGGAAGTAGTTTAGTAGGGTCATTGTATGTACTGGATGAGCCATCTATTGGATTGCACCCACGGGATACAGAGCGCCTTATTCATGTGCTACGCGAATTGCGTGATTTGCAAAATACTATCGTAGTGGTGGAGCATGATGAGGATATTATCGCTGCAGGAGACCACACGATAGAGATTGGTCCTAAAGCAGGACGGCATGGTGGTGAGATTGTGTATCAAGGCAAACCTCAGACCGACCTCTTTGATTATACCATTCCTTCTCAACGCCGCAAGTGGAACAACTATATTGAGATTGAAGGTGCATGCGAGAATAATTTGAAGAATCTCACAGTGCGTTTTCCACTTCATGTAATGACAGTAGTGACTGGCGTGAGCGGTAGTGGTAAATCCAGTTTGGTGCGCGATGTATTCTACCCTGCTCTCAAGAAGCATTATGGGGGCACATTTGCCGAGCACACAGGCGATTTTGGTCATTTGCGAGGTAGTACTCACTTGATGCAAGACATTGAGTTTATCAACCAAAACCCACTTAGTCATTCCAGTCGTAGCAATCCTGTTACTTATTTGAAGGCTTATGACGAGATTCGCCGCTTATATGCCGAGCAAGCGCTCAGTAATCAGTTAGGACTAACGCCCGCGCATTTCTCCTTTAACACGCAAGGGGGTAGATGCGAGCAATGCCAAGGTGAAGGTACGATTACGATTGAGATGCAATTCATGGCAGACCTTATTTTAGAGTGCGAGCAATGCCATGGTAAGCGATTTAAACAAGACATATTGGATGTACAATTCCATGGTAAATCGATTTACGATGTGCTTTGTATGACGGTGAACCAGGCGATTGACTTTTTCTCGCAATATGATGAATGCAAAAAGATTGTAAAGCGCCTCAAACCATTGCAGGATGTAGGTATTGGTTATATCCAATTGGGTCAAAGTAGTAGTACCCTTTCGGGCGGTGAGAGTCAGCGTGTGAAGTTGGCATCGTTTATTGCTCAAGAAGATAGCAGACCCACGATATTCGTTTTCGACGAACCTACGACAGGTTTGCACCGCAAGGATATAGATGTGCTGCTTATTGCTCTCAATCGACTGATTAGCAAGGGGCATACCGTTATTATTATTGAGCATAACCCTGCTGTCATTCTAGCTGCTGACCATGTGATAGACCTGGGTCCAGAAGGTGGTAAAGATGGCGGACAGATTGTTTGCACAGGTACTCCAGAGCAGATTGCGGAGTGCAAAGAAAGTTACACAGGCAAGTATCTTGCCCAGATTTTGAATAGACATGAAAGACAAGAAAGCATTTAATTATCTCCCTCGTTGGGGTGTATTATTGATAGATGTGCTACTCTGCACGATTGCCTTTTGGCTCAGTGTGTGGATTGGTAGTGCTATTTTTGATTACAACCCATCAGATGGCGGCGCATGGCCAATAGAGAGCCAATATGGATTAGTGATGGGTGTCCAGATTATCTTCTTTATCATCTTCCACACCTATGCTGGCATGCTGCGTTATTCAACATTTGTTGATACACTAAAGTCATTATTATCGAATTTATCTACGGGTTTTGTATTGGTATTATTCAACTTGCTCATGCAGCGTTTAACGGGATACCATCCTATTCTAAACACGGTATTAGTAATTTATGTACCTATTTCGTTCGTGCTTCTTTTCTGCTTGCGCGTGGGGGTAAAAACTATTTACGAGACGCTTCAGCAGACTCAGAGTAGTCCAAAGGTGGTTATTTACGGCACTCAAACCGCGGGTTTGGCTATTGCGAAGATGCTTCGTTCGGCAGGTAACACACCTTATCGTCCTATTGCCTTTATCAGCACTGAAGACCAGCGCTATGGGTACGAGATAGCAGGATTGCCTGTTCGTCCAATCAATGACCGACTCTTTGCATGGATGGAGAAGGCGAATATTCACCATGTAATTGTTTCGCCATTGAAGATGCGTGAGATAAATCCTGCCAAAGATTTGCAGATTTTCATTGACCATAATATTCGCATTTTGACCACTCCTTATTTCACCCAGTTTGATAATATAGAGGATGTGGATATTCAGCGTATTGGTCGTATTGACTCGATTCGCATCGAAGATTTATTAGAGCGTCCTAAGATTGAGATTAACACGGATAATGTGCAGCAGATACTACAAGATAAAGTGGTGCTCATCAGTGGTGCGGCGGGTAGTATCGGTAGTGAGTTGGTGCGCCAAGTGCAGCATTACGCACCTCGTGCCATCGTATTGGTAGATATTGCCGAGTCGCCTTTGCATGATTTATCATTGGATTTACAACAGCAATATCCTAACACGCGTTTTATTCCTATCATTGCCGATGTGCGTAATAGGGATCGAATAGAGTCAATCTTCAACGAGACGCGTCCGGATGTGGTTTATCACGCGGCCGCATACAAGCATGTTCCACTGATGGAGAATTACCCTGGCGAAGCCATACAAGCGAATGTATTAGGCACCAAGAATATGGCAGATATAGCCGTTAAGTATAAGGTGGAGCGCTTTGTGATGATTTCCACAGACAAGGCTGTCAACCCAACCAATATCATGGGTGCAAGTAAGCGTATTGCAGAAATATATGTGCAATCACTCTTCCGCAAACTGCAGATGGAGAATTCCAATTGTACCAAGTTCATCACTACTCGTTTTGGTAATGTACTGGGCAGTAATGGTTCGGTCATCCCTTATTTCCAAAAGCAGATTGCTGCAGGCGGACCCGTGACGGTGACCCATCCTAATATCATCCGCTATTTCATGACCATACCTGAGGCATGCTGTTTGGTGATGGAAGCGAGTACATTAGGCAATGGTGGGGAGATTTTCATCTTCGACATGGGGCAACCAGTGAAGATATTAGATTTGGCGCGTAATATGATTCGCTTGGCGGGATATGCGCCAGAGAAAGACATACCTATCGTATTCACAGGTTTGCGTCCTGGAGAGAAATTATATGAAGAGCTACTCAATCAGAAAGAGACTACACTACCGACGGATAACAAGAAGATTATGATTGCTCGCGTTAGAGAGTTTGATTTCGATGTGGTAAGCAAGCAGATTGACACGCTGATTGAAACCAGTTATTCTGACAAGCCATTCACTATTGTGAAGCAGATGAAGCAATTAGTACCCGAATATATTAGCAATAACTCTATATACGAACAACTCGACATACGATGATACAAACTTTTTTTGCAGCACATAGTTACCTGATTGGTTTAGTCAGTTTCCTATTCGGATGGATTGCCATGCCGGTTGTGATACGCATCGCTAAAGCCAAAGGATTTGTCGTTCGTCCTAACAAGCGCATGAGTCATACTGGTGAAGTACCCAATATTGGTGGACTAAATATATGCTTTAGTTTTATCTTGACTTATCTCTTTTTTGAGTTTGAGCAGATGAACCATAACCAGTTTTTTATGATTGGATTATTTGCCATCATGGTGATAGGTTTTATTGACGACATATTGGTACTTACTCCATTATCCAAACTCTTAGGTGAGACACTCGCAGGTATTGCATTGATTGGTTTTGCTGACATTCGCATTACTCATCTACATGGTATATTTGGAATCAATGAGATAGGTATTATTCCCAGTTATCTCATTTCGCTCTTTATCTTGATTGCTATTATCAATGCCGTGAATCTCATTGACGGTATTGACGGTTTGGCGAGTGGATTAGGAATACTCTATTGTCTCTTCTTTGCTATTTATTTTGGATTAGTGGGCGAAGCTGGTTGGTCTTTCATCGGTATTGGTATGATTGGTTCCTTAGCTGTATTCTTCATCTACAATGTATTTGGCAATCGTGATAAGATTTTTATGGGCGACTCAGGCAGTCTGCTATTGGGTTATCTATTGACGGCATTTGTCTTCCGTTTTTGCGAGATTAACGCCTTGGGGTCTATTCCAGCGCAATTCCACATGAGCGCAGCTCCCGCTGTTGCCATATGCGTACTGACAGTACCTATTTTCGATACTATTCGCGTTAGTATCACGCGTATCAAGAAAGGTCTTTCTCCTTTTCAGCCCGATAAGAATCATATTCATCATTTATTGCTGCGCACAGGATTAAACCATATACAGACGACATGTATTCTGCTCTTTGTGAGTCTGCTCTTTATTGCTTTAGGCATAGTAGGACGCAACTGGAATTTATGGTTATTACTCATCGTTGATTTCGCTTTAGCTACAGT
Organism: uncultured Bacteroidales bacterium; assembly: GCA_937891905.1. Taxonomy (GTDB): domain Bacteria; phylum Bacteroidota; class Bacteroidia; order Bacteroidales; family Paludibacteraceae; genus Colicola. The sequence goes on from CALATT010000024.1 coordinate 31,011, forward strand.
TTTGACCTTGATTCTATGGCGAGTCATTAACACTAAATTATACGGACAAGATGCTCACCATTGATCATATATGTATGGAGTTTTCATCCAAACCTGTATTGGATGATATCACTTTCCTCATCAATCGCAAGGAGCGCATTGCATTGGTGGGTAAGAATGGAGCTGGCAAGTCCACGCTCTTACGCTTGATAGCCGGTGAGTATGAACCAACGAGCGGACGGATTTCCAAAGAGAGCAACATGACGATTGGCTACTTGCCTCAAGTGATGCTCCATGTGGATGGCAAGACGCTACGCGAAGAAGTACTCTCTATCTACGCGGGTAGTGATGAGAGTGAACAAGCCCGTTTTGTAGCAGAGATGGACCGCACGATTATTGGTTTGGGATTTGAGCGCAAAGATTTTGACCGTCCATGTAGCGAGTTCTCTGGAGGTTGGCGCATGCGTATCGAGTTGGCAAAGATTTTGCTGCAACACCCTGATTTGCTGCTCTTGGACGAGCCCACCAACCATTTGGATATCGAATCTATTCAGTGGTTGGAAGAATTTCTCAAGAGCAGTCCAAGCGCCGTTTTGTTGGTTAGTCATGATAGAGCTTTTCTGGATAATGTATGCAATAGAACGGTAGAGATCACTTTGGGACGGATATATGATTATGATGTCAACTATAGTCGTTTTGTAGAATTGCGCAAAGAGCGTCATGAGCAACAAGTACGCGCCTATCAGAATCAACAAAAGATGATTCAAGATACAGAGGCGTTTATTGAGCGTTTCCGATACAAAGCCACCAAAGCCGTACAAGTACAGAGCCGTATCAAGCAATTGGATAAATTAGAGCGATTAGAAGTAGATTTAGAAGACACTTCTCGTTTGAATCTACGCTTCCCACCTGCGCCACGCAGTGGAGATTTCCCTATTATCATAGAAGATGTACGCAAGGATTTTGGAGCGCACAATGTATTTCACGATGTGACCTTCACAATCCGCAGAGGTGAGAAAGTGGCGTTTGTAGGTAAGAACGGTGAAGGTAAATCGACACTCGTGAAATGTATCATGGGGCAGTTGGATTATTTAGGAACACTCAAAGTGGGACATAATGTCAAGATTGGTTATTTTGCGCAGAACCAAGCCGCACTCTTGGATGAGGACAAGACTGTTTTTGATACGATTGACTATGTAGCAGTGGGTGATATACGCACCAAGATACGCGATATACTCGGTGCCTTTATGTTCGGCGGCGAGGCGAGTGAGAAAAAAGTGAAAGTACTCAGTGGTGGCGAACGCAGTCGCTTGGCTATGATACGCTTGCTATTAGAACCATGCAACTTGCTCATCTTGGACGAGCCCACCAACCACCTCGACATGCAATCCAAAGATGTACTCAAGGCTGCCTTGCAGGACTTTGGAGGAACAGTTATATGCGTCAGTCACGACCGTGATTTCTTGAATGGTTTAGTGGACAAAGTGTATGAGTTTGGTGGCGGACATGTGAAAGAGCATTTAGGCGGTATATATGATTTCTTACGGGCAAAGAAGATAAGCAGTCTGCAAGATTTAGAGCGCAGTGTGCAGGTTAGCAACACGCCAGCCAATACGCCACCCACTACTGCTAAATTGGACTACGCAGCACAGAAAGCCGAGGCGGCAGCCAGACGCAAGAAAGAGAAACAGATTGCAGAAGTGGAAGCGGCTATTGCTCAGTTAGAGCAGCAACAAGCAGAGATAGAGCAATTATTAGCGCAGGCGGATAATCAAACTGCGGAGAACTTCCAGAAATACGAAACAATCAAACATACGATTGAGCAAAAGATGTATGAATGGGAACTGCTGAGTGAATAAGACAGAGAGATGACCGACATTATTCAGTATATTATTCAATGGCTATGCTACGGCACTACCGAAGCCGCAGCACGCGTGGCTTACACTGCTAATGAACAGGCATTAGCGCAGTACGACATTATTATTGTGCCTAATGGACAATTGGGCACAAATATCGTGTTGCCCGATATGAGCAGACCCGTAGTAGAGAACCCCACAAAAGGGAAATATATCATCCGCACGGACATTATCTATACTACTTTCTTCTTTATCTCGCGCGCAGAAGAAGTGCTCAATCCTCACCGTGACAAGCACGGCAGATTCTTAGCAGAGTACTCTATTCTGGGCACGAACAACCGACTACAGATTCCCTTATTGGACGAATATGCGCGCTTGCTACTCAAACTATTAGAAGCGCCGCTTCCCAATAGCGGTTTTGAGCATATCTATCTCACCCATGATATAGACACTATCAGTCAGTATAGACATTTGCGCGGTGCAATAGGAGGCATACTGCGCGGCGAAACAAAACAGGTATGGAAAGCAATACAGGACATTCATCATGACCCTATCTACACTTTCCCATCGATGATAGAAGAGGATAAACGAGTGACAGATGCGCAAACGATTTATTTTGTCAAACAGACAAAAGGAAAAGGTTATGACTATCCGCAGTATTGGTTGCACGGAAGAGATTGGAAGAACCTACGGCAACTTCTCAAAGATAGTGGGGCACAGTTAGGCGTACATAGCAGTTATTATGGTCTGTTACCATCAAAACCAATCAGCCAATGGCACCGCTCGCATTTTCTCAACTGTTCGCTTGAGCAGATGCAACAAGTGGTAGAGGCTGGTTTTACGGATGATTTCACCATGGGGTTTGCTGACCAAGCAGGATTTCGATTGCAAACAAGTCGCGCTGTACAATGGATCAACCCACAAACGATGCAACTCACCTCGCTCACCATGCACCCACTTATTATCATGGACTGCACACTCAGCAACGATGACTATATGAATTTAACAGAAGATGAAGCATATTTCCTATGCGAGCGACTAATAAGCAAAGTACGCATGCACCATGGTGATTTATGCTTGCTATGGCATAATAGTATAATGATTGACAGTCTGTACCATCGTTCTTTATACAGAAAAATACTTTCCCTCATTTCATGAAGATTATTACCATCATAGGAGCTCGTCCGCAATTCATCAAGGCAACAGTCGTCAGTCGTGCTATCATAGCCATGGCAAAAGGTGGTGTAGAGATAGAGGAAAAAATACTGCACACTGGCCAACACTACGATAGTAATATGAGTGAATTGTTTTTCCGCCAATTGGACATTCCTATGCCGTGCTGGAATCTTGCTTGTGGTAATAATTTCGAGCAAATGAAGGCATCTATTTTGCCTATTTTGCAAGCAGAGAAACCAGATATAGTTCTTGTGTATGGAGACACAACCTCCACATTAGCGGGAGCACAAGCCGCACATTCGCTGTCTATTCCTATTGCCCATATAGAAGCAGGTTTGCGCAGTTTTAATATGTCTATGCCAGAGGAGTACAACCGTATCCAAACAGACCGCCTTTCCACATGGCTTTTCTGCCCTACTCACACAGCAGTAGAAAATCTACACCGTGAAGGAATAACCAGTAATGTATTCCACACTGGTGATGTAATGTACGACGCAGCACTGACATTTATTCCTGACCACCAAACACAAGCAGATATTCTATCACACTATGCCGTAAGGTCTAAACAATTTGCCATTGCTACCATCCACCGTGCCGCCACGGCTGAGAATGTACCTGCACTAAGGGATATTATACAAGCCTTCAAGCAAATAGAACTACCTATTTTGTTACCTCTCCATCCGCATACAGCTAAAACTATTGAAGCAGATTCATCGCTACAAGACCTAATCATCAGTGCTCCTAATGTTCATATTATTGCACCTATTGGTTATATAGAAATGCTTGTATTAGAGCGCCATGCAAGTCATATATTCACGGACTCTGGTGGTATGCAAAAAGAGGCATATTTTCAGGGCACGCCATGCATCACACTACGAGATGAAACCGAATGGACAGAAACGGTAAATGCTGGTTGGAATCGATTAGTGGGTACAAATACCCAACGCATTATAGATGCTTTTCGTATTCCTTTTGCAGGCGAGATATTTGACGAATACGGAAACGGAAACAGCGCACAACAAATAATACACTTGTTATGTCAAAAAAAATACTAATTCTAACGGATAGCATTGCGCCCCCTGCTTATGCACCACGAGTGGTGAGTCTATGCAAGTATCTGCATAGTCAGGGTTGGCATTGCACAGTGTTTAGCGACCGACTACCAGGTGTAGAGTTATTCGGCAATAATGATGCTACTTGGTGGCAAACGCAGTATTATGGCAACAAACAAACCATTTCCCGATATATCGCAGACAAGATTGGTAACCAACGCGAGAGAGAATTTTATAACTATATAGTTTCTAAGGTCGATATTGCTTCTTTTGACTGCATTCTATGTAGTTCGTACTACTATTTCCCTTTACGCACTACTCAACGATTAGCCAAGAAATACCATATACCTTACATGGTTGACTTGCGAGATATAGCCGAGCAATGGGGAAACATACCTTATGCCACAACGCACATACCAGGCATGAGTGCTCTATCGCGCATAGTAAGCAAACTATACGAGACGATTCAACTCAAACACCGAAACATTGTACTTAAAGATGCACAAGCAGTCAGTACGGTCTCCTCATGGCATCAAGCATTACTCAAGCACTATAATCCTCAGTCGCATCTAATATATAATGGTTTTGACGAAGATGAGTTCACTCCATGTGATATAACCACTTCAAAATTCCGTATCAGTTATACTGGTAAGATATACAACACTCACCTCCGTGACCCTCGATTGGCTTTTCAAGCCGTTCGCGAACTGATTGACGAAAACCGTATAGATGAATCTAAAGTAGAATTTGTATTCCATATTGACCAACAATCACAAGCAGAAGTTCAGCAAGTAGCAAACGAATATAATATTGGTCATCTGTGCCATATAAGCGGATATATCCCTAAAACAGCATTGTTATCCTTCATGCACCAATCGTCTATCCTACTCGTTTTAACCTGTCCTTCTACTCCAGAAGGTACACATGGCATTGTGGGAACCAAGTTCTACGAGGCATTAGGTGTAGAGAAACCTGTCTTATGCGTGCAGAGTGACGAAGAGTGCTTAGCAGAAATTATTGGCCGAACACAGGCAGGATTAGCAGCCACGAATGTGTCACAGGTCAAACAATTCCTTTTGACCAAATATGAAGAATGGCAATGTAATGGATTCACTCGCCAAAGTGTCTTGGCGAAAGAGAAACTACTTTTCACTCGTCAATTTGAATCAGCACAGTTTGAGCATATTCTGCTATCCATTATAGCATCTAAGTAATAAATTGACGAAAAAGAGCAAATATGATTAGTTTTATTATCCCCATATATAACGCAGAAGACTATCTCGCACAGTGTATAGAGTCTATCTTCGCACAACGCGGAGCCTATTCGCTTGAAATTATCCTAATTGATGATGAGAGTACGGATATCAGTCTGGCTATTGCTCAGGCCTATGCTGGTAAAGACAGTCGTGTCATTGTACTTACCCAGGCGCATGCTGGTCAGTCGGCAGCCCGAAACCTTGGATTGCACCATGCAAAAGGTGAATATATTGCTTTTGTGGATGCAGATGATTATTTGGCACCTGACTGGTGCCAGCAGCACATGGATGCTATTGAGGGGGTAGATTATGTGCAGAGTGGTTACACCAAAGAGGGCAGAGCACTTATTGCAAAGCATGCCTATCAGTTTACTTCAGCGTGCCTGCGCTTGTATAGGCGTGAGGCACTACAAGGATTGTCTTTCCCTAAGGGAATAATTTACGAGGATGTGCTTTTCTCCGCACAACTATGGTGCACCAATGCTACTTGTCGTCAAATACCTTATGCAGGTTATTATTACACCACCAACCCCACCAGTACCACCTCCAAGCGACACAAGGAAGCAGAGCAACGCATCATGCGCGAACTGCGCCAGTTACGCAAAGGACAAACATGTAGAAACAAACTCATAGTTACATTCACTATACTACGACTCAAAATACATTTTATGTTATGAAAAAAAGATTGATCTTATTTGTACTATGTACCTTGGCACTTAGTTCGTTTGCAACTACTTATTTCGCTGCTCCTAAAGGGACAGGAGACGGTTCATCCTACAATGAGCCAACCAGCTTTATCAATGGACTATCATTACTAAAGAGTCCTGGTGATACATTATACCTCCTTGCGGGACAATATGACTTAGACAAGACTACAGTACAAAATCTGAATGGTACGAAACAAAAGCGCATTGTTATTGCTGGTTATGACCCTATGAACAGTAAAGGTTCGTATGACGCTATTCTGGATTTCCGCACTACGCCATACGGCACACGCGGATTGCAGATTAAGAATACCTGTACCTACTTGCACATCAAGAACCTTACCTTGCGCTATTCAGGCAAGAACAATCTTTATAATGAAGGCAGTTTCTGCTTATTTGAGAATTTAGATATCTACGGTAGTGGAGACACAGGATGTCAGATGAAGAATGGCGGAGATAATATCATCAAGAATGTGGATAGTCACCATAATTTTGACTACCAAACGATGAGTGGTAATACAGCCAACTTTGGTGGTAACGCAGATGGTTTTGCCGATAAGCAGTTTACTGGTAATGGTAACCATTATATCGGTTGCCGTGCATGGTGTAATAGCGATGACGGATGGGATTTCTTCCAGCGTGTGAGCAACACTCAAACTATCATGGAATACTGCGTTTGTTATCAAAATGGCCCTGCCACCTATGACATGACCAATAATCCGCGATACGAGACAGATAAAGCATGGTTTGACAGCAAAATAGGGACCACCATGACCGACCGCTATGGCAATACCATCAAAGTGACATTAGATAAGTATCCGTGCCAAGGCAATGGTAATGGATTTAAGATGGGTGGACAATATACCAACCATTTAGTGACTGTTCATCATTGCTTAGCCGTAGCAAATAACACCCGTGGTTTTGACCAAAACAACAACGACGGCACTATGTGGCTATACAATAACTCTGCATATGCCAATACTGTCAATTACGGATTTACCACTGCTTACGGAACCAATACACTGCAAAATAATATCAGTCTCAATAGTATCAATGGCGATAGTTACAAATCAAAGAATCTTGCAGTTAACGACCATAATAGTTGGAATAGTGGATTTACTTGTGCTGTGAGTGACTTCCAATCACTTGATACCACACAGATCTTATCCGTTCGCCAAGCAGATGGTTCACTCCAAGAAGGCACTTTCATGCGCCTCGTGGATGGTTCTAAACTGATAGACGCGGGAGTAGAAGTGGGTTTGTCTTTCATGGGCGACGCACCTGATTTGGGTTGTTACGAAACGGATGGAATCATACGCCCTTTCGTAAAGTGCCTTTCGGAGAATACTGAGCAATGGATCGTAGAATACGAGGCTATTGAACCTATCGTCTTCCAATGGGGCGGTGCAGCCACTGGACTCACATGCACTGCTCTTCCTAACGGGCTGACACAGACTCTCAACACAGAGGAGCAGACGCTCATTATTCAAGGTATCCCCGCTGCCGCAGGCACATATACTTTCATGGTTACTACCATCTCAGAGTTAGAAAACCCTTCAATGAGCGCAACGATACATATACAGTCAGCTAGTGCGCGACGAGTAGCCTTCGTCACGCTTCCTGGTTCCACTGAAGACCAAGCCTTGTTAGAATACCTGCGTACTAACGACTCATTACTTGTTGTAGAAACAAATGCAAGTGACAACACCACTGACTATAGTGACTATGATGTCATTGTTTTAGGAAGCAAACCTAAGAGTAGCGCAGCGGGTTACACAGCGCTCAAAGGGTATGATAAACCCATGCTGCTTCTCAAACCTTTTTTATTAAAAAGCGGAGTATGGTCATGGGGAACAGCCGTGAACACCTCCGACCTGAGTGTAGGCATCACAGACAGCACCCACCCTATTTTTCTCAACCTGCCCATCATAGATGGTGAGTTGCAACTATTCGAGCAATGTAATACGAATGCCGTCACAGCCATCAGCACTTGGACCAACACCGAGGGTTACACTCTATTGGCAACACCTACTTCTAATAATACTTATACCACCATTGCAGAACTGCCTGCCGGCACTGATTGCAATGGTACTATACTGCCGCAGAAAATGCTCATGATTGGTGTTTCTGAATACTCAACAGCCCACCTTACACATACAGGAAAACGCCTCATAGAAAATGCTATTTGCTACCTATTGGGTATGGCCATTCCCACCCATACTGAGCATATCAGCGCGACGAAACCCATAGCAAGCAAATACATACACAATGGACAAATATACATTCGCATCAATCAACAACTATACACGATTACTGGTCAAAAAATACAATAATATGAAACGCACTACACTTTTTACCATCCTTTCTATTCTCATTGCTGCACTTCCTCTCCATGCAGAGGAAGCAACATATCAAGACCTTCGCTACACATTAGATGAAAATCATCTTACTGCTGAAGTGACGCTTAACCCACGCGCGGCAGGAGAGATAATGATTCCAGAGAAAATTATCGTGGGGCAGAATACCTACACTGTTACTTCTATTGCAGATAGAGCCTTCAAAGGATGTAAAAACCTACAAACAATCGTATTACCTCAATCCATCGAACGCATCTACCGCTCTGCTTTCGACGGTACAGGTATTATGCTCAATAAGGACAATTGGCAAGAAGGATGCTTGTGGATTGATAGCATCCTCATTGCGACAGATAAGACTATCAAACCTCGTTTTGTAGTGCCAGAAGGAACACGACTCATTGCTGCAGGCGCGTTCCAAGGGAATAAGACCATAGTGCGCGTTGATTTACCTACATGCATTACGCGTATTGACCATGAGACTTTCCGTGATTGTAAGAACCTACAGAAAGTGGTCATTCCACCTACTATCACTTCCATAGGCGAAGATGCATTCCTTAACTGCGGCATCTACCAAAATGAGAAGAAATGGAAGAAGGGAGCCCTTATTATTGATGGCTGCTTAGTGGCGACGAATAAGTCATTGCCTGCTAAGTATGTATTCAAGTCCAAGAAACCCATCCGCCTTATTGCAGAGCGTGCTTTTGCTGAGCGTGAGCAATTAAAGACAGTAGTCATCCCCAATACCATCACGGTTATCCCCGCGGCGGCTTTTTATCAATGCGAGAACCTAACGACTGTCACCATACCTGCCACAGTGAGCCATGTACATAAGTTTGCTTTCTATGGCTGTAAGCTGCTTAAGCAAGCTACATTGCCAACCCACCTAAAATACTTAGGTATGGGTGTTTTCTACGAATGTGAGAACTTACGCGAACAGGTATTAAGTGATAGCATTGAGATATTAGAGCAAGGTGTATTCTATAAATGCCATACGATTAAACAAATCACACTCCCTGCGCAACTCAAACGCATAGACCATGGCGTTTTTGCGGGTTGCTCGTCATTAGAAGAAATCAAACTACCTTCCACCTTGGAGTTCATTGGGAATATGGCCTTTGCAGGTTGTGCCGTACTGCGTACTATCACTATTCCAGAAGGAGTTACATCGCTTCCTAAACAGATGTGTCAGGGATGTACGCGTCTCTATCGCGCCAACTTACCAGACGGACTATATGCCGTAGGAGACGAAGCATTCGCAGGCTGCTTACTATTAGAGAAAGTGAATATCCCTAAGAGCACTTTCCGTATTGGTGTTCGCGCATTCCATAACTGCCAACAATTGGAAAGCATTGCGCTCATGCCCACTAATATACATATGATAGAGGAAGGAGCATTCCAAGAATGTAAGATGCTTATGGATATCGAACTACCAGAGAAACTCAAAGTGCTGAGCGATGCCGTATTTGCACAATGTATCAGTCTCAAGACGATTAAATTCAATCAAAAACTAAGAGAGATAGGCACAGGCGCTTTCTATAACTGCCGAAACATACGCGAACTAACCTTCAACGACTCCATTCAAGTCATTGGAGATGAAGCATTTGCAGAGTGCAAGAACCTACGCAAAGTATCTTTCCCTATTACTATTAAGCGCATAGGTGTGAGTGCCTTCCAAAACTGTGAGAGTCTCAAGCAGCCACTCTTCCCTCCTCAAATACAAATAGGAAAGAACGCATTCAAAGGTACAAGAAAATAATAATTAAAGTGAGTGAATAGCAATTATTCACTCACTTTTGGATAATCAGGGTAGTCATAGGTAATTTTATCACCTATATTGGCTATCATATAGGCTTGATTACTCTCTTGATCTTTCGTGGCGTCTATTGCCATATAGGTTACGCCATTATATTCCACTAACTGACGAGCATGTTGGTGACCGCCCCATACATAATCCACACCATATTGCCCTAAGATAGAAGTGAGTTCATAAGTGCTCTCTAAGGCGAAGTTACTGGTATGACCTTGCGACATATCTAATTTCCACAAGTGGGTATGTGTGAATACAATAATATGACGATAACCATCATCTGCTTTCTCTGCCAATAGGTCCTTCAACCAATTAACTTGCTTATTACCTAATTCACCATCCGCTGAGTCCAAACAGATGAATAGGTCTAATTTCTTTGACCCATTATTGGTATCAAACCAATAGACTGAAGTTTTGTAATAACTGCGGTATATATCCCATTGATAGAAATAAATATCGTGGTTACCTGGTGTGATAAAAAGTGTGTCCTCTATGCTTCGTCCGCCTAAATGGAGCACACTATCCGCCTCTGCGTAATTATACTGTGCATCAATCAAGTCGCCTAAATGGATGGCTATCTTGGGAGAAGTCTCTGCTTCGTACTGATTGATGAAATATGCCAAGTTGCGATGTGCCTTATTGATATGACTATCAGCGCAGGTATAAACAATATAGTTATCTTGCTGCATATCGAGGTGTATCTCATCCACCTTATCATTATACGCCATAGAATGGTCAAAACGGGTCTTGATGGTAGGTCCTTGCGGAGAGAACATACCCGCCATATCCAAAGTAGGGTTTTCCCCACAGGCGCACAAAGCAGCACATATTGTCAAATAGATGTATATCTTTTTCATCGTTCTTAGAATTTATAAGTGAAACCTGTTCGTATATTTGCGCCATAGAAGGTAGCATCGAGGTGGAACATACCCGTCGGTTTACATTCTGCTCCAATAAGCCATCTCCAATGCTCATCCACATCGTAGTGTGCGCCAACCATGAAAAGCGGTTGCCACATGCGCTCCATCTGATAATCATCCACATTGCTGATACAGAATGATAAGTTCCATGGATTGCTTTGCGGACGGCAGAAAACCTCTACACGATAGAGTAAGTTGAATGGTTCTACAACGAAGGTCTCATTCGAATGTATGTCTCTATTCCAGTTATCTAACACACGACCGAATAGTCCTACTGTAACCGATACATAATCCATGCGATAACCGATGCCTAATGCAGCTGTGATATCACCCATCTGGTTGCGGGCAATAGCACGATACATCACATCCGTCTCTACGAACATTTCTCCCACAGGCAATTCAAATTTCGGGCGTAACTGCACCACTCCCGTATAAACATTCGCGGTAGATAACTGCATTTTGGCTTCCATCTCAAAATGGGAATTGATAGGCATGAGTGCCTGCACATCTAAGTTTCCATGGTGCTGCCATGCTTCGTTGTAGGCATACTCGCCCATCACGGTTAGGCTGTAACGGCGGTCTCCAAATCCCGGGTTACCAGCCCATAACATATTCGCACATACAGCGAATAGGAGAATTAAAAAACTCTTTTTCATATGCTCTTATAAATTCACTATCGTTAGTCCTGCTCCGCCGTGGTTGACATCTCCATCTCCGTATTCAAGAGGTACTTGTCCTCTTTTGTGGCGCTGGCGGTTTATATCGCTGAGGTAATCGCGTGTGAGTTGCTTGAGTGCACCAGTGCCAGTGCCATGCAAGATTGTCACCTCTCCGGCTCCTACCATGAGTGCATCATCCATATAGGCAATGAGTCGTTCCATAGCTTCGTCTATGCGCATGCCTCGCAGGTCAAGTGTGCGTTCAAAAGCGAGTGTTCGTTGCCGCACTGTATTGCGAACGGTAGTATTAGAGATGGGTTTAGAGGGCGTTTGCGGTGCTTCTTTTGCCATCTGTTTTCCTATTGCGCGCAACTCACTGAAATCCTTCAGCACTCGTTTACCATTCATCTCCACTTTCGTCTTTGTGCTCTTGGTTCTTGACTCTTGACTCTTGGCTCTTGACTCTCGACTCTCGGCTCTTGACTCTTGACTCTCAGCTTTCAACTCTTCACTCTTCACCTTCTCCTTCATTGCCTCCACTTTCTTGCGGGCGGCTTTGGTACGCTCTTTATCTGCTTTGGCTTCTTTGATTTCTCGTATAGTGCGTTCGATAGTAGCATTACTCTGTTGGAGCAAGTCAGCAGCTTGTTGGCGTGCTTCTTCCAACAACTCGCGTTTCTTCTGCTTGATACCACTCATCTGCTCCTCGTACTGCGCAATGCGTTCCTCTAATGCTTTCTCTTTCTGCCGTATCTGCTGACGCTTATTCTCCCAATAACGCTTATCGCGGGCAATATCCTGCAAATGCTTATCATAATCGATATGTTCCTCGCCCACCAAGTCTGTGGCGTATTGGATGATGGGTTCACTCAATCCTATCTGCCGTGCTATTTCCACGGCGAAACTGCTACCTGCTTGTCCTATGGATAATTGGAAGAGCGGACGCATCTCATGGCGGTCGTATAGCATAGCACCATTCACCACTTTAGGGGTCTGTTCTGCAAAATGTTTCAAATTGGTATAGTGGGTAGTGACAATACCTAATGCTTCTTTGTCCACCAACTCACGCAATACCGCCTCGGCAATGGCGCCACCAATGAGGGGTTCAGTACCCGTACCCATCTCATCAATAAGGAAGAGCGTGCGCGCGTCCGCATTGCGCACGAAATGCTTCATATTACGCAAGTGGGACGAATAAGTAGATAACTCATCTTGGATAGACTGCTCATCGCCTATGTCAATCATCAGTTGAGAGAATAATCCCGCTCTACTCTGCTCTGCACAAGGAACGAGCAGACCGCATTGCAGCATATACTGCAAGAGGGCCACCGTCTTGAGGCATACGGATTTACCACCCGCATTAGGACCAGAGATAACCAATACTCTATTCTCTTCCTCACGCAGACGAATATTGAGAGGAATTACTTTCTTTCCTTGTGGTTGATAATGCAAAAGCAACACAGGATGATAGGCTTGGTACCAGTCTAACATTGGTTTATCTTGTACTTCTGGGTAGATGGCGTGCAATGCCTGTGCAAGGGACACTTTGGCGCGGAGAAAATCCACATCAGCCAACATCTCTTGGCTTCGCAGGATGAGCGGTACTTGTGGGCGGAGAGCTTCCGTAATTGTTTGTAAGATACGGATGCGTTCTCGGCGTTCCTCGCTCTCCAACTCGCGAATATGGTTATTGGCTTCCACCACTTGTTGTGGTTCGATAAAAACGGTCTTGCCCGTTGCCGACTCATCATGTACTATACCTCCTATCTTGCGCTTATAGGCAGGCGAGACAGGAATCACTAATCGTCCCTCACGCAGCGTAGGCGTCACATCACCTTCTACAAAACCCGCCGCTTTGGCTTGGCGTAAGATAGAAGCGAGCGTGCGTCCTACACTACCTTGCAGACTATTCAACTCACGGCGTATGCGTGCTAACTCAGGCGAAGCGTTATCTGCCAAACGACCATACTTATCCAGCACATTATCTATCGTGCGAACCATTGTATGGAGTGAACCTTCTACATCCTCAAAGGCAGGGAGTGTACGCAGCAGGGGATAGAGTTGTTCATCTAATTGCAAGAAGAATGTCTCCAACTCATACGCATACGATAAGGAGTGACGCAAGGCGTCCAACTCTGTTTCGTCTAAGAAGAGGCCCTCTACACGGATGCGACTTATTGACTCGCGCATATCGTGTATGTCTCCGCGCGGGAAAGAGAGCGACGCATCGGATAGTGCCATGTACATCTGATGGGTCATCGTAAGCAGATGACTCACCGTTGCGTAATCCGTATGAAAACTCATCTCATCCACGCGTTCACGACCCAGATTGGAAGCACAACGCGCGCGTAAGTCTTCGCGGATCACCACGAAGTCAATCTTATTCTCTATATTGGATGGATAACAACTCATTAACCTAAAATTCTACAATCTTTAATCACTTCCTGTCCTACATGCGCATTGAGTTTGCGCACCAACTCAAATCTATTCTCGAATAACTGTGCTTTGAGCGCAGCACTCGTTACGCGCACGATGAGCATACCATCTTTCACTTCCACGCTGCGCGTCAAGCGCGCTACTGTCTCACCCATCACTTGCGGCCACGCTTCCTCTATCCGCGTCTCATACACGGACTTCTCTAACCCCATTTCTCGCAAATAAATGGCTAATACTTCACCGATAGAAACAGACTTATTTCTAGCCATATTACTCTTTTACTTTCGCCAAATAGATCTGCTGTCGTGTCTTAAAAACGCACAGAGAAGGTTCAAAACCATTGAGCTTATATATGGTGCTTATTTGAATACACTCGCGCTGACTGATTTCCCACAAAGTTTCACCCGGATGAACCCACATGACTGCCTTTTCCTGTGGAGCATATATCTTCTTTGGTGCCAGATAAAGGCGGTCACCCACTTTCAGCTCACGCCCCAAGGCGTCATTATACTCGCGCAGTGCGCGTTCACGCATATTGAGGCGGAATGCCACATTAGCGTAGGTATCGCCTTCGCGCGCCTCCACATAGTCTATCCCACGGCATTTCTTCATAGGATGAGCAAGCATAAACTGCTGCTTTTCTTCATAGGCAGAAAGTGGCTCCACATAAGGTTCTTCTGGCGCTGTATTCTTAACCTCTATCGCAGCACTCTCCACTTTGACAGCTGCCTTCTTATCCGAACCCTTCTCCACTCTCACTGGCTCTTGCTTTGTCACTTGCGGAGTACGCACGGAGGGTGCAGACAACGAACTCATATCGGCTGGGGACATGAGCGTAAGCGTATCTAACCGATAAGTCTCTATCAGTTTGATTAACTTCTGCGGATACATTGGGTCGGTAGCATAACCGCATTGTTTGAGGCGGTGCGCCCAACCCTCATAGTCCTCTATCGCTATTTCAAAACAAGTGGCATAACGCGAACGACGCAAGAAGAGCGAGTGATCTTTGAACGACTCCATCGCATCGTAGTATTTACGAAAACACTCATCCTTTGCGTCATCGTCGTAGTAATACACGCCGCCAAACCAATCACTGGTACACTTGATGCCAAAGTGGTTCTTAGCATTTACAGCCAACTCACTCTGCCCCGCGGCTGATTCTAACAATCCCTGTGCCATCGTAATAGAGGCAGGTATCCCGTACTCAGCTTGCTGCTGAATAGCCACGCCTTTCCATGTATCTATATACGCCAGATAGGTCTCATTCTGTTTCTGCGCAAACATGAGTGCTGGCATGCAAGCCATCAATAATAACAATCCTTTTTGTATCTCTTTCATATTCATAATTTTTATACAAGTCTTTGCGGCTGCAAAGATAATGTTTTTTTTCGACATACGCAAGCGCGTGCGTGTTTTTTTTGCAGAAACACAGAACGGATCAAGTACCAATAGGACGCGGAGTATACAAAAAGTCAAAATCACGGGATATATACATAGTATATATAAGCTGTGGTAGGATACGCAACAGACCCGTAATTGACTCGTAATTGACTCGTGATTGACTCGTAAAACATAAAGGGGTGTGCTGTTTAACTAGGTTTTATTTAGCCTTGATAATAAAAAAATCTTTTTTGAAGAAATCATGCAATCATTTGCATATGTCAAAAAAAAGCAGTAATTTTGCACGCAAAATCGATTAGAAACAAAAAGTTATGAAAAAAGTACTTCTTATCCTATCCATTATAGCAGTTGCTATTGGGTTTACAGGTTGCGAGGATGATCCATGCTACTACAACACACAGACATTAGACCTGCGCGTGATGCAAGCCGATTGGCAGTTTGATGACAATACATTACAGTACTATTACCACTTTGATGTACCTGAGATAACGCCATTCGTATATAACTACGGCAATTGGAGTATTAGTCGCGAATATAACAGCGGTACAGCAGACGCATACCAAGTGGCACTTCCACAGAGTGTTTACATGACCGAGGCTCTTTCTGATGGTTCGATTGCATACTATACGCAGCATATCGACTACCGCGTGGGTATCGGGTATGTAGAGATACAATTGACCAACTCTGACTATTTCTACGGGCAAGAGAACCCAGAGAACATGCTCTTCCGCTTGCAATTGATTTATTAGAAAAATCTAAAATATAAAATCTGAAATTATACATATATTAGGACCTTGTTCGGCAGAGAGCCGCGAACAGGTGTTGGTCACTGCGCGCATGCTGAAAGAAGTATGCGACTTTGATTTTATCTTTCGCGCAGGCGTGTGGAAACCACGCACGAGTCCAAGTACTTTCCAAGGAGTAGGTACAGAAGCCCTAAAATGGCTTCAAGAAGTGAAGCAGCAATTTGGCATGGAAATTGCTACAGAAGTAGCGACGCCATCCCATGTGAACGAAGCACTACAGGCAGGAATAGACTACCTATGGATAGGCGCACGCACCAGCGCTAATCCCATTGCCGTACAGGAGATTGCAGACGCGCTACTCACTACTCGGTCGGAGACCTACAGGGGAGGGCAATTGAAGGGGATATTTATTAAGAACCCCGTGAATGAGGATGCTGCATTGTGGTTGGGTAATATAGAGCGATTAGAGCAGACAGGTATCCCCGTTATGGCTATTCACCGCGGATGCGCACACAAACCCTGTTGGGCCATGGCGCATTACATACGCACGCAAAGGCCAGACATACCTATCCTACTCGATCCAAGTCACATGAGCGGAGATGCTACGAAGATACCTTCGCTGATGAAGAAGATAGACGAGTTGCAGTTGGATGGCGCGATGATAGAAGTGCATTACAACCCACAAGAAGCACTCTCCGATGCGCAGCAGCAGATAAAACCGGAGGAGATTGGGAAGTTTTCAGTGGTCAGTGGTCAGCGGTCTGTGGAGAATCAAGAATTGGCTTGGTTGCGGGCGGAGATAGACGAATTGGATGACCAGTTATGGGAGACGATAGCACGGCGAATGGAAGTGAGTGAGCGTATAGGCGAATGGAAAAAAGCACATGGCGTACAAGCCCTACAACCCCAACGCTACGAAGAGATAGTCAAGCAGCGCAAAGAGTGGGCAGAGCAGAAAGGACTGAGCGAAGAATTGGTACAAAACTTATTTGACGCTATACATCAAGAGAGTTTAAAAAAACAAAAATAAGACTATTTACAATTTAGATTTTGAAAAAAAGCATTTTATACATATTATTTCTTTGTCTTCCGATGGTGAATATCGGGGCACAAGAAGCACCGCAGCGCACTAGTATAAGCGGTATTGTAGTGGACGCCGAGACAGGCGAGACACTACCTTTCGCACAGATATATTTCCTCAAATCCACCACCAACAAAGGCATGGTGGCGTCTGAAGTAGGTACTACCTCAGATTTAGATGGTAATTTCTCCATTAGCAACACGCATGGCTATACCACAGTGCATTTCCAGATGATCGGATACAAGACAGAAGTGGTAGTATTGCGCAAAGGGCAACAAAAAACCAACACGACCATCAAACTCAAGCCCGAGGCATATGGTTTGCAAGATATTATTGTTACGCCCAAGAATAAGAAGCGCGACTATCGCCGCCGCGGTAACCCAGCAGTGGAACTGATAAAGAATGTGATAGCCAATAAGAATGACCACTGCGTTCTCGCGGCTGACCATTACACGGCTACCACCTACTCGCGTATGTCGTTCGCGTTGGATAATATCAATGTAAATTGGGAGAAACCATTTTGGAAGAATTTCGCTTTCGTGCAGAAATATATTGACACCACAGGTGTTTATCCAAGTGTGACAGTTAGTATCCGTGAGCACATAAGCGATGAGTACTACCAACGCAGGCCACACCGCGAGAAGAAAATTCTACAGAAGAAGCGTATTTTTGGTGTAGAAACTATTATTGGTTCCAGCGCATTCCAACAAAACATCAACTCGCTATTCAAGGATGTAGAGATTAACGATAATAGCATGAATCTGCTATATAATCGCTTCGTTTCTCCGCTCTCCTCCACCCTTGCCGTGTCCTTCTATCAATATTATATTATGGACACCATCATGGTGGATGGTTATCCATGTATCGACCTCGCTTTTGTGCCTGTCAACTCTGAGAGTTATGGTTTCACGGGACACTTATATATTGTGAATGACTCCACTTTCCGCATTAAGAAGTACGCTATTAACATCCCGCCAGATATCAATCTCAATTTCGTGAGTGAATACTCTATTGAGCATAACTATGAGCAATTAGAGAATGGTCTTTGGGCTCCCGACAAAACAAGTACTTATGCCAAATTTTATATCTTCAATAAGAAGAAAGGTATGATTGCACGGCAAACGAAGTTCTATACTGGTTGGGATTTTGAAAGTCCTATTCCTGCAGAGACCTTCTCAAGTTTGACTGCTAACGAGGTAGAGTTGAATGATACGACAGCTGAACTTGTTTTTGAGGGGTATTGGACAGATAGCATGCGTCCTGAACCGCTCACCAAATATGAGAGTTCGGTGGTGGATCTGGTGCGTGAGTTCACCAATACACCTAAGTTCAATAGTCTTGCTCTCTTCGCCAATGCGCTCACTTCAGGTTATATTCCCACACGCGAGGCTGAGTTTATGTATCTGAGTAAGTTTGATTTTGGTCCGATATACAATTTCGTGAGTTGGAATATGCTTGAGGGTGTCCGTCTGCGTATTGGCGGTGGTTCTACAGCCCGTATGCATGACCAGATATTTTTCCGTGGTTATGCTGCATTCGGTACTAAAGACTTGCGTCCCAAGTACAACGCCACATTTGTCTATGCATTTGACAAGCACAAGAACCAGCCCTACGACGGCATCAAACACCATTTGCAGCTTAGTGCCCAATATGATGTAGAAGAACCCGGACAGATAACTGATGTTATCCGCAGGGACAATATATTGATGTCAATCCCAACAAGCACACCTACTATGCCGTTTGCGCAGTATGTATTCCACGCCAAAGCGGAGTATATGAAAGAATGGCGTAACAATCTCATTTTTTCTGCTTCGTTTGATTTTAGCAATAACGAAGCGGCAGGTGTACTCAATTACCATCGCCTCGATTACACCCAGCACATAAATCCTATGACGATGGATACTACTTACACACAAAGTGTAACCAATATAGGTCAATACCGCAACTACGAGGCGATTGTTGATTTGGAATACTCACCGGGTTCTACTATCGGTATGGACCGCGAGGGTATTAAGAGTCCATGGGTGATTGAGAAAGATGCGCCTACTATTAAGTTGACACATACTATTGGTTTCCTCGATGATAGACACAATGGTGGTAAAGGATTCTTCTATAATAAGACCGAACTGATGTTTGACTCGGCACAGTTGGCAAAACAGAAGTTAACAAGGTTTATGACCCTGCTTGTGGTTCTGGTTCTCTGCTTTTGGTCCCTTAGATGTGCGCTTGCAAGGAGGATATATATGGCAACAAGTGCCGTTCACCAAACTACATATTCCTCCCAGTTCAACAAGTATTTTACTTGCTCAGCGTTCCTTCAACTTAATGAAACCAATGGAATTTATGATGGACGCGCATGCCTCCATCTTTACCACCTATTATTTCAAAGGTTGGATATTAAACCGCATCCCAGGTATCAATAAACTCAAACTGCGCGGTGTAGTTAGTTTTGCTGCGATACATGGTATGCTAACAAATAAGAATAATCCGTATTTAGAGACAAACAATGGTTTATACGATTTCCCACACACTCCTTGGGAGAACGGCATTATGGCTAACGCATTCGACAAGAATGGGTATATACATAACCAATACAACACCTCTTCCCCTATTGGCAAACTACCATATATGGAGTTGACAGCAGGTTTTGAGAATATTCTTAAGTTCATTCGTATCGATTATATACGCCGTTTGACTTACAACGACTACGAGTTGCCGTATATGATTCAAAAGATGGAATAATGATACTGGATAAATGTGTTCCTTGGAAGG
>CALATT010000025.1 GCA_937891905.1 uncultured Bacteroidales bacterium
CCAGCGTACTGGATCTGCACCGTATTTATCCAATGCCCCGAATGGGTCCACAGCGTTGCCTAAGCGTTTGGACATCTTATTACCATTCTTATCGAGCACCAAACCATTGGAAATCACATTCTTGTATGCCACATTTCCTTCTATCATGGTATGGATAGCATGGAGTGTGAAGAACCATCCGCGTGTTTGATCCACACCCTCGGAGATAAAGTCTGCCGTGCGTGGGAGATGGGTATTCTCAAATGGGTAGTGGTTTTGCGCATATGGCATTGCTCCTGAGTCGAACCACACATCGATAAGGTCCAACTCGCGCTTCATAGGTTGCCCACTTGGTGAAACCAATACGATATTATCCACATAAGGGCGGTGTAGGTCAATAATAGATGGATCGTAGTTCTCCTTGCTATAATCGCCCACTTTATGTTTTGGCCATGGGTGTGTTGTCATGAATCCCGCCGCGATGGATTTATCTATCTCAGCAAAGAGTTCGGCTATGGAACCGATACATATCTCCTCCTTGCCATCTTCTGTGCGCCAGATAGGGAGTGGTGTACCCCAGTAGCGACTACGGCTGAGGTTCCAGTCATTGAGGTTTTCCAACCATTTACCGAAACGACCTGTACCCGTGGACTCTGGTTGCCAATTGATAGTCTTATTGAGTGCTATCATCTCTTCGCGTGCTTGTGTAGAGCGAATAAACCAAGAGTCTAATGGATAGTAAAGCACAGGTTTATCGGTACGCCAGCAGTGTGGATAGTTATGCACATGCTTCTCGCTCTTGAGTAGTCTGCCATCTGCTTTCATCTCCAAGCAGAGGTGTAGGTCTAAGGTCTCTGCTTTGCTGGCTGCTGCTTCGTCATAGCGTCCATCCACTGTGAATTGTGGGTCGAAGGCATTCTTCACATAACGACCTGCATAACGGTTGTACCACTCATCATTCATATTAGCAGCATACCATGCTTCGTCTAAGTCCTCTACCGCCCAGTATTTACCTGTGAAATCCACCATGGGTCGCAAACCATGATTCTTGGTATGCATGTACATGCCTGGGATAGAAGCGGCGTCTGCCACTTTCTTGTCATCCGCACCGAAAGTAGGTGCTATATGCACGATGCCCGTACCATCTTCGGTGGTGACATAATCACCAGGAATAACGCGGTATGCGTTTTCAAAACCATTAGTACTTTGTCCTTGCTCACTGAGTACAGAGAAGAGTGGTTCGTACACCATACCCACCAAATCGGTACCTTTATAACGCGCTACGATTTGTGGTTCTACCCAATTGCCATCCTCATCTTGTGCACATAATTCTTTTTTATAAGCATCCAAGCGTGCCTCGGCCAAGATGATTGTCTCTCCTTCTTTACCTTTTATCTCTACATAGTCAATCTTCGGTCCGACGCAGAGTGCTGTGTTGGATGGTAAGGTCCATGGAGTTGTAGTCCATGCGATGATATACTTGTTTTCTGCTCCTTTGACTTTGAATCGTGCGGTGCATGTAAGGTCCTTCACATCGCGGTAACAACCAGGTTGGTTGAGTTCGTGGCTACTCAATCCTGTACCTGCCGCTGGGGAGTATGGTTGGATAGTATATCCCTTGTAGAGGTATCCTTTCTTGTAGAGTTCTTTGAGCAACCACCAGAGCGTCTCAATAAACTTATTATCATAGGTGATATATGGATTATCAAGGTCCACCCAATAACCCATTTGCTTGGTGAGTGCTGTCCATTCCGCTGTATATTTCATCACTTCCTGACGGCAAGCGGCATTATACGCATCTACGCTAATCTTTTTGCCAATATCTTCTTTGGTGATACCAAGCATCTTCTCCACGCCTAATTCTACTGGTAGTCCGTGGGTATCCCATCCTGCTTTGCGGTGTACTTGATAGCCTTGCATCGTCTTGAATCGGCAGAAGGTATCTTTGATGGTACGCGCCATCACATGGTGGATTCCTGGCATACCATTGGCAGAAGGAGGTCCCTCAAAAAAGAGGAACTGTGGGTGTCCTTCACGCGTGGTGATTGATTGTTGAAATAAGTTTTCTTTTTCCCATTGAGCGAGCAGTTCTTTACTCAACTCAGGTAAGTCTAATCGTTTATATTCGTTGAATCTTTTCATTTTAGATTTTATATTTTAGAATGCAAATTTTAGATTTTAGAATACACATTTTATTCTTCGCTCATCACATCTTCTGCCACCATTCGCAAGAAGGGTTCTGGTAGTGCCAATCTATTAGGTCCACAACTGCCGCCGTATGGATTGCGCACAAACTGACCATTCTCCTCTTTGCGTTCTTGTCCATCCAGGAACTTAGTGAATAGGTATATGCCCAACTGCTGCCAATCCACTACCACATTCGTTGCTTGTGAGCAGGAATAGTCTGTCAGGAACTCGCGTGCTTCTTCTTCGCTGAGTGCCGCCGCTTGTGCATCCACTCCTTCTATCTGTGCATTGAATTTATCATCCCATATTTGCTGCAATTGAGCTATATGTGGATACATGCGGCTATACTTGGTATATGCCCAGTTGGCTACAATATTAAAGGTCCACCATGCGGAAGTAGGTGAATAGGTGTAACTATCTCCGTTGCCTTCTGCGAAGCACTCTGGCACCTTGGTTATACCACTATACATCGGTACATAGCATGTGCAGGCTGCGTCATCCACGCCAAACCAGAATATACCATGTTTCTTATTTGCTCTCATCTGTGCCACGAATGACCATGCTGTCTGTTGTGTAGCCGTTGGACGGGCGTACCAATGCTGGATAGAATCTAATTGGAATCCTAAACCGCCATAACGCAGTTTGCTATTCCACGGACCTGCATCTACGCCTTGTGTGATGTCGATAGGCGTTCCTTTGTATTCATCCCGCATGCAGTCCTTCATCTCTTGTACGGATACTTTATGATTAGGCACTATCCATAATGGCATATGTTCTCCCTCATCTTTTCCTTCTGTAGCTTTATATGTGTGTCCTATTGCGTAGTCGTAGTATTGGTCCATTTGATTGCTAAAATGGCGGAAGAATGACCATACGCGTGCTTCGCACACAAAGAGTCCACTGAAGTCAAATGGACAATAAGCGGCTTGGTAACTGAAGTCTTTGTCTGCTCCGGTAAAATAACCCTTCTCGCGAGCAAAAGAAATCACATCCTGGCTATACATCCAATCGCCATAACAGATGCAGTTGAGTTCTTTTTGCAATCGTTTCTGCTCTTTGGTAAGTTTAGCCTTCCCCTGTGGGATAGTGGTTATACGCGCTTGGTTAGCGTGTGCGCAGATGGCATTATCTGGTATTCGCACGGCTACCCATAGTGCTCCTTTCTGTCCTTTGCCGCGTCCGATGAGTTCCATGAGCCACACTTCGTTAGGGTCAGCAATAGAGAAAGACTCACCGCTGGATGCATACCCGTATGTATTCACCAATTTGATCATGCATTCAATCGCTTCGCGGGCTGTCTTGCAGCGCTCAAGAGTGATATAGATGAGCGAACCATAATCGATACCTATCGTATCTTCCAACTCTGCACGCCCACCCCAAGTGGTTTCGCCGATGGCTAATTGATGTTCATTCATGTTTCCCACCACGGAATAAGTGTGTGGGGGTTGTGGGATGAAGCATTGTGGGCGTCCTGTATCCCAATCTTTCACTTCACGCATATCGCCTTCTTTCCAATCTGCTGCTGGCGCGAAATGCAAATAACCATATAATCCATAACTATCCGCAGCATAAGAAATCATGGTACTACCATCTGCTGATGCATCCTTACCAACTAAGAAATTGGTACATGCATAAATTGCAGTAAAAGAAGTAAGGAATAAACCTAATGTTAGTCCAAATAATCGTAGATTTTTCATTTTTTATTGCGTTTGATTGTTTTTTTAATAGCTATATCATATGCCTTGCGGTAGTATTTAAAGAAGTGCTTCCATTCTGCTTTCTTGGCAATAGCCGCAGCTCCTTTGCGCATATTCTCTACCTGTTCGATACTATATTGAGCAAAGCAGAATAAACTCTCAGCAATTCCATTCACCACCTCATCATAGTTTGAATCCGTGCGTCTTAATACCTGCACAGGCGCAAGCGCATCCATCTTCTGCTCTGCCGCCCATAATCCAAAACCTGCCAAGGAAGTGGTGATAGTAGGTACATGGAATGCCACTGATTCCAATGGTGTGTATCCCCATGGTTCGTAATAAGAAGGGAAGACTGTCATATCCATACCAATGAGCACATCGTAATAGGTCTTGCCCAATAATGGGTCTTTGCCATCTAAATAGTATGGCACAAAGACGATGCTCACATTGCCGTTACGCACAAATGGTCTATCCAAATAAGGTATGGTCACAAAAGCCACATATTGCTTGGTGCTTCCTGCGTGGTATAAGCGCTGTGCCAGACGGTCCATCGCGCTCAAGAATACATCTATACCTTTGTTTTTCCATTCTTGTCGTCCTGCGATACAGAGCATGATAGCATCTTCGGGCACTACGCCACCTAATTGCTGTCCAGCCACTCGTCTTAAGGCCTCGCGTGCTGCTTTGCGTCGTGCAGCGAAAGCCTTGCCTTTGGGCACAAAATCAGGTTCAAAACCATTCGGTGTGACGATATCCACGGGTTTATCCAACAATTGCTTACACTCTTTGGCGGTGATGTCGCTCACCGTGGTGAAGCAGTCCGCCCAATGGGCTGCTTGTTTCTCTACTGAGTGCTTGCTAACCATGTTCAGTTCGGCTGCCATCTGATCGCCGTTGTAGTGCTCAAAATAGTCGTATAGGGGTTTGCCATTACCTGCTATCGAGCGACCGATACCCGTTGCGTGGGTGGTGAACAGAGTGGCAATCGTAGGACAATGATCGCGCAGATAGAAAATAGTGAATGCTGTCTGCCACTCATTGGCATGCATACATACCGCTGACTGCTGACCGCTGACTGCTGATAACCATTGATACAAACTCTCCATCACCACACCCGCTGCGTAACCGAAAAGACATGACTCGTCATAGTCACCATAAGCGGCATGGCTCTGCACTTGGAATTTATCCCACGCCCACGCGTAGATAGCATCCTTGCGCGCCCACATAGCATCCGCGCGTAGCAAGATAGCAATAGGTTCACCAGGCACTGCCCAACGACCTACACGGATAGGGATGTGCAATCCCTCGTATTCCACTACGCCCGTATTCCAATCCGCAAAAAGAGTCTTATCTTCGCAGAACCATATATCGCTATGCGTTCCGAAATCGGGTCCAAAGAAAATCACTTTATCTGGGTGCTCGGCCTGCATGCTCGCTGCACGCGTACTGAGTACCGCGTATATACCGCCCACGCGGTTACACACTTCCCAGCTGGTTTCAAATATATAATCTGGTT
>CALATT010000026.1 GCA_937891905.1 uncultured Bacteroidales bacterium
AAAACATTCTGTTTCTTTATAAGTTCACTAAAATATTTGCATATATAAAATATTTGTAGTAAATTTGCAGCCGATTTAAATTAGGAGTAAAATGTTTGATAACTTATCAGAACGATTGGAAAGGTCCTTCAAGATCCTTAAAGGTGAAGGACGAATAACGGAAATTAACATCGCGGAAACCGTCAAAGATATCCGTAAAGCACTGCTTGAAGCCGATGTAAACTACAAAACAGCAAAGCAGTTCACCGACAAAGTGAAGGAAAAAGCACTCGGACAGAATGTGATGACTTCTGTACGACCAGGACAACTCATGGTGAAAATCACACATGATGAGTTGGCTGAACTCATGGGCGGTGAGACGCAAGAGATCAACCTCAAAGGGCAGCCTGCTATCATCCTTATGTCGGGTTTGCAAGGTAGCGGTAAGCCTACCTTCGCTTCTAAATTAGCTAATTATCTCCAAACAAAGAAGAATAAACGCGTCATGCTCGTGGCATGCGATGTGTATCGCCCTGCGGCTATAGAGCAATTACGCGTGCTGGGAGAACAGATAAACGCGAAAGTCTATTTAGGAGAGAACGAACCTAATCCTGTCAAGAAAGCACAAGCAGCTATTGACGAAGCCAAGCGCTTTGGTTACGATGTGGTCATCGTCGATACAGCCGGTCGCCTCGCTGTGGATGAGCAGATGATGAACGAGATAGCTGCTATCAAGCAAGCTATCAACCCATCTGAGACACTCTTCGTGGTGGATGCGATGACGGGTCAGGATGCTGTCAATACCGCCAAAGAGTTCAACGATAGACTGGACTTCGATGGCGTAGTGCTCACCAAATTAGATGGTGATGCGCGTGGTGGTGCTGCACTCTCTATCCGCTCTGTGGTGAATAAACCTATCAAGTTCATCGGTACAGGCGAGAAGATGGAAGCACTGGATGTGTTCCACCCAGCGCGTATGGCAGATCGTATCCTCGGTATGGGTGATGTGGTATCCCTCGTAGAGCGCGCACAAGAGCAATACGACGAAGCGGAAGCACGCCGTATCAGCAAGAAGATTGCCAAGAACCAATTCGACTTCAATGACTTCATCGGACAATTACAGCAAATAAAGAAAATGGGTTCGATGAAAGAACTCATGGGCATGATACCAGGCATGGACAAAGCACTCAAGGGAGTGGAAGTGTCAGACGATGCATTCAAACCTATCGAAGCTATCATCAACTCCATGACACCCGCAGAGCGTGCTAATCCTGCGCTGCTCAATGGTAGTCGCAAGAACCGCATTGCCAAGGGAGCGGGAGTGAACATTGTGGAACTCAATCGATTCCTCAAGCAGTTTGAGCAGACGAGCAAGATGATGCGCAAGATGCAGCAAATGCGTAGAAGATAAAATAAGTACAGAGTACAGAGTATTGAGTACAGAGTATTGAGTACTAATAATATCGTGGCAGATCAACCAAAGACATACCAACCCCATTGGGAGGAACACAAGCAAAGAGATAGCAAAAAGCGTAAACGCAAGCATCGCAGCACTCCCGTTACTCCTAAGAAACCTTTCTTGGGCATCCGAGATAGACAAGCACGCTATGGATTAATATTAGTAATAATCCTATTAGCGCTCTTTGGAGGCTACAAAGTAGGCAAATGGATATACCACGAGATACAAACAATGCCTTTCGCGGACCCTAATGAGGAAATAGAAGTGGATGTGCTGCGCATCAATAAAGTGGAGGAGAAAAAAGCATTGCAAATGAGCGATAGTCTTGTGCAAGCATATAATATGGACTCTATCAAACGCAAAGTGCAAATAGAAACAGTACCCGTCTATCGACCTCCAAGAAAGGAAAATAAATGGTACATCACCAATAAAGAGTGGAAAGAAATCTGGCAAAACATCAAAATACGCCGATTTGAGAAACAACAAGACGAGCAAAGAGAGAAAGAATAAATGGATATACTCAGCAAAATAGAAGGATTAGACGCTAAGTTTCACGAAGTGAGTCTGCTCATCACAGACCCATCCGTCATCGCAGACCAAGCACGCTATGTGCGACTCAATCGCGAATACCACGAATTGGAGAAACTGCTCAGCGCTGCCACTACATACAAGAAAGCAGTCAAAGACCTGCAAGAAGCCCGAGACCTCTTCCATAACGAACAAGACCCTGAAATGAAAGAGATGGCGCGCGCAGAAATAGATGCTATCGAACCAACCATACCCGCATTAGAAGAAGAACTCAAACTGCTACTCCTACCACAAGACCCAGAAGATGGAAAGAATGTAGTGATGGAAATACGAGGCGGTACAGGAGGAGACGAGGCGGCTATCTTTGCAGGTGACCTATTCCGT
>CALATT010000027.1 GCA_937891905.1 uncultured Bacteroidales bacterium
GGATAGGAAGCACAGCGCCGTTCATAGTCATAGAAACAGACATCTTATTCAATGGAATACCTGCAAAGAGGACTTTCATATCCTCGAGTGAGCAGATAGATACACCGGCTTTACCCACATCACCTACCACGCGCATGTTATCTGCGTTGTAACCACGGTGAGTAGGAAGGTCAAAGGCTACAGAGAGACCCTTTTGACCAGAAGCCAAGTTACGGCGATAGAAGGCGTTAGACTCCTCTGCGGTGGAGAATCCAGCGTATTGGCGGATAGTCCAAGGGCGGAGAGGATACATAGCGCTATACGGGCCACGGAGGAATGGAGGAATACCTGATACATAATTCAAGTGCTCCATGCCTTGGAGGTCTTCCTTGGTGTAAACAGGCTTCACATCGATGAGCTCTGGTGTTTGCCAGTTTGCTTCATTAGCTCCTTCTACATGAGAAGCAGCCACTTTAGTAATATCAATTTGTTTAAAATCAGGTTTCATAATATTTAATTGATTAAGGAGTCAGGAGTAAGGAATAAAGACTAAAATGTTTTAGCGGATGTAGCACTCGTAGCAGGCGTAGCATCCAAGTCGGGTGCCAAATGCTCACGCAGGTTATAAATCCGTTTTTGTAGACTCTCAATTCTCGGACGCAAGGCATAATAGTTCTCCGTTGAGATGTAGCCGCGACGGTATGCTATCTCGATCTGCGTCTCCAACTCGAAAAGCGAGCCAAGAGAGATAGAAACGAAACGCGCAAAGTCACGGTCGCTTCCTTTGCCTGAACCTTCGGCGATATTAGAAGGCACAGACACGGCAGCGCGTTGCATCTGAGAAGATAGACCATAAATTTCCGTCTTCGGGAAAGACGCAGTCAGCGTATAAATAGTATCCGCTAATTCCACGCCGTCAAGCCATGTGTCAAGTTTTCGAAAGTTATGCATTTTGTCTTTATTTGCGAATCAAGAGCAAGGAGTCAACCATTTTTATCTTGATTCTTGATTCCTGATTCCTGATTCAACATTTATTTCTTCAGTAACT
The DNA here is from genome assembly GCA_937891905.1 of uncultured Bacteroidales bacterium. Taxonomy (GTDB): domain Bacteria; phylum Bacteroidota; class Bacteroidia; order Bacteroidales; family Paludibacteraceae; genus Colicola. Next base: position 1,028 of record CALATT010000027.1, read on the forward strand.
GTGCATTCAATGATTTCAAAGTTTCTAATACATTGCTGCGGACATTGATGAAGTTCTGGATGCCGAGGGCTTGGAGGTCAGCCATACATGCAGGCGCACCTGCTACGATGAATGTCTCCTTGGCATTCTGCAGTTTCTTCCATGCCTGAGGTGCCAAAGTAGCGTACTCGTCATCGCTTGAGCAGAGCACGATGATGTCTGCTTTAGCTTTGCGTGCAGCCTTGATACCCTCAGCCACCGTAGCGAAACCATTATTATCAATCACCTTATATCCTGCGCATGCGAGGAAATTGCAAGAGAACTGCGCGCGAGCGATACGCATAGCGAGGTTACCAATGGTGAGCATGAATGCTACTGGTTGTTTCTTAGCGCCCTCTGTCTCTAAGCGTAATTGCTCAAACTGCTCAGCAGCGCGAGCGATAGGTAAAGTTGGGAGCAAGGAGCAAGGATCGCTTGCGCTTGAGGAGCAATGACATGCTTTGCCGTCTTTGTTCTTTGTTCCTTGTTCTTTGATCTTCTTACCTGCTTTCTCGGTGAAGTTAGGGAATTGGTTAGAACCGAGCAATACCTCTTTGCGCTTAGCTACATCAGCGAGGCGTGTATTGAGGTTAGCCTGCATATGCTCTTGCACCTTTCCACCCATCACCATAGCGTACATACCACCCTGCTCTTGGATAGCGAGGAACTGCTTCCAAGCCTCTGCTGCGATGGATGCGGTGAGGTTCTCAAGGTAGTATGAACCCGCTGCAGGGTCAACCACCTTATCGAAGTGTGCTTCCTCTTTGAGGAGTAGCTGCTGATTGCGTGCGATACGCTCTGAGAACTCGGTTGGTTGCTCATAGGTAGCGTCAAAAGGAGTAACGGTGATCTCATCTACACCTGCGATAGCAGCAGACATGCTCTCAGTCTGTGTACGGAGGAGGTTTACATATGCATCAAAGATAGTCATATTGAAGCGGCTGGTCTCAGCGCTCACATTCATCTTAGCTGCATTACGAAGTGCTGTGGTGAAGATAGGAGCCTTGTATGCCTCTACGATCTTAGCCCACAACATACGGCCTGCGCGGAACTTAGCAATCTCCATGAAGTAGTTACCGCCGATACCCATATTGAAGCGGATAGCATTGGCTGCGCGGTAGTTAGGAACACCTGCCTCTGTGAGCATGGTCATGTACTCAGCACCCCATGCGAGAGCGTATGCGAGTTCTTGTGCTGCATAAGCACCAGAGTTATTGAGCACTACAGAGTTGACACCTACAACGCGGTAGTTAACGAGTGATTTAGCTGCTTTAACAGTCTCAACCAATTTCTCAGTAACTTGTTCGCGTGTGAGTGCTTTGCCCTTAAGAAGCATATTCTTGATAGGGTCCACATTGATAGAACCGATGAGGTTCTTGGTGTTATATCCCATTCGTCCGTAGTAGCGAACGAGGATATTAGCCAATTTAGGTGCTGCGCATGCGCAGATAGAGAAGTTGATAGCTACTGCTTCAGCGTTCACGCCATTGAGGAGTGTTTTGATGAAGTTGTAGGTCAGTTTGTCCTTACTGAGGCATAAACCGAGTGAGTTGATACCTTTGTTGAGCACTTCAAGCACTTTTGCATTTGCTTTGCGAGCATTCTTGCAAGCGCAGATGTTTTGGCGGATAGCCCAATCATTGTTGGTTTTAGTGCCACGCACATAAGGGAATTGTCCAGGTGCAGAAGTGGTAGTCTTCAGTCCTTTCAAGTCCTCTGTACGATAGAATGGCTGCACATTAAATCCTTCTGGAGTGCGCCATACCAACTTCTTGTCAAAGTCGGCTCCCTTGAGATCGGCGATGATTTTGTCCTTCCATGTCTTGGCAGACACTGCAGGGAAATCAGCCAATAAATTCAATTTGTTTTCTGACATGATTTTGTGTTTTAAAAATATGGTTAATTATTTATGTGTTTTTTTCGAATTATTGATGTTCTGTGATTTTTTAATTAAAACAAAAATAATAAAAATAGGATAAAAATATAAAAAACATTTTTTAGTAATCAAAAACGACGGCGGATGATTTATAATTGTAAATAAACCTAAATAAACACTGCCGTTTGATAATTCGTAATTATCGGCCTACGCGGCCTTGAGCGTAAAGTTCTTTACCACGCGCTCGTGAGCGAGCTCCCAGCGCGTACTAAATCCCTTTTCCGCGCAGCGGATTGCTGCTTAATTACAAATTCTCAATCGTCAGCCATAAACAAAGATAAAATCATTTACCATTTACGATGTACGATTTATCATCCGCCTCACAAAAACTCATTCACTCCGTTCAATCACAAAAAAGCGCTACGCTTCAAAAACGGCAATGCTAATTCATTAACTCATTAATTCGTTAATTAGACCGCTGCGCTGTTAGTTCACTTTTTGGCCGAGCATGTTGTAGAGCCCATCTGCTACCTGCAGATAGATCTGACCACCTATGAGCACCTTACGCGCAGAGCGCATATCCATAGGTTGCTCTGTCAACTCAGTAGTAGTCTGGCACGAAGTGATATAACGACTATACACCGTGGTCTCGCCCACTCCATTCATCGTCACCTCTACAGCTGCTATACGGCGGTGACCACTCGTGCCACCGATAGTGAATACCACTTCATCGGCTGTGCCTGTCCAAGTATTGGTACTGAACGAACCCTTATTAGCTGTGATGGCATTCGAGTTGTCACTCGAACCGAAAGTGAAAGCTATCTTGGTGATATCCGAAGCGGTGACAGTAATCGTATTATTTGCATAGCAGCGCACAGCATTACCGCTGGTGTAATACTTAGGAGGATTAGACCCCGAAGCTTTTGAGAAAGCCACCGTCACGCCACCTTGGGTCTTTCCTGTCACATCCTGTCCATTCGAATAACCTGTAGAGAAATCGAGTTTCTCGGTCGCGGCTACTTGTCCTGTTTGTGTAGTTTGCTTCTTAGCGAAAGTAGCATAAAGCGTAAGATCATCCTTGAGTGCAGGTATCTGCTTGGCTTGTGTATAGAGCACCTTAGGCGCTATGTCTGATGTGCCGCTAATAGGTGTTGTAGTCCATCCGACAAATATATTGCTCTCGGCAGAGCAGCTGGTAGGTGTAGCAGGCAGAGAAGTAGGTTGCGCATTCTCTACCACCGAGTCGGTACGCAACTCTTGACCATTCACCATGAAGGTAATGCCATACTTGATAGTAACAGGCGTTGGTGTTGGGTCAACAGGCGTAGAACCGCCGCGCCATCCATTACTCTTACCTGGGATAAAATCGTTATCTGTAGAAGGAATGAGATTTGCCATATCGAGTGTTTCTCCTGCTCTCTCGCCCCAGATATACTCTGCTAAATAAGGATAATCGATGAATGGGTTACGGTTTCCTTGGGTGGCCTGGATACCATTATTACGGTCTATCTCCTTCTGCGAAACAGGGTCCTGACGATGCCATTTCATAAGAAGGGCTACGCCATATGGAGTGAGACCAAAATTAGTAGAAACAGTATAGGAAGATTGGAAGAATTTAGAACCCTCAGAAGAGGTGAGGTTCTTATTCCACGAAGCCATCGTGCCCATGATACCACGGGCTAAATCGCCCTTGTATTGATTAATAGGTTCAAAGACATTTCCTCCAGGAGCAGAAGTAGTGGTGCCTGATGAAGCGGCAATAGTCTTCTGGGAATTGACAATCCCCTTTCCGCCACCTACTTTGCTACCATTATGACTGGTATATGACGCGCTGGATACTTCACCAAAAGGCAAGTTACCACGACGGTTATTGACATAACCATCGGTAGGCAATACATGGAAGATATCACATCCTATTCCACTGGTACCTCCACCCCACCATGACTGTGGAATAGAGTGCTCACGATTATAGCAATCACATTCGCCGCTATAATTACCGCATTTCTTGGAACCATGCGAGTAATCACAATTGCTATACATATCCCAAACCTGACCAGCCTTACCCGCTACATACTCAGGGTGCGTGGAACTGGTAGGATATGTATCGGTCTGCTTATATGCATTATACAAGCCGTCATAGCCTAATGACGAGCGACTCTTTGAAGCTGCTGAACTAACAGCCGACCACAACGAAGCACTTGCCTTGCCATCTAATGCGGAATAATAAGAAGGAATACTGGCCGCTGGAGTAACCGAAGCAGCCCACATCATTTGCGCTACAAGAAAGAGCGCAACAAAAGAAAAAAGATGTCTATTCATAGCATGTATTTAAAAAAGCCCACAAAAGTACTGCTTTTTTTGCATATATGCAAATAAAAAACGGCAAATTCTTCAGAAAATGCCGTTTTGTATATATTTGGAGGCGTTTTTTATAGCACTTCGTGCAAAATCTCGCTCACAGTAGGGTGTGGAAAGACTACTTGCTTCATTTCTGCCACCGTATAGCCATTGCGAACGGCAAAAGAAGCAGCCGCGATAAACTCCGAGCATGGATTACCAATACAATGAACACCCACAATCGTTTGATTACGCTTCTCAATGATCATCTTGCATAGGCCCGTCTCTCCTTCATTCTCAGCCATGAATCGTCCCGAGAAAGTCATGGGCAGTTTATGCACCTCGTAGAAAGCCTCCACTCCACCCGCTTTGGCGAGGCCTGCTTCGCCTTCCATCTCGGTATAGAAATCACGCACTTGCTGCTCTGTGAGTCCTACCGAAGCTATCTCTGGATTGGTATAAACCACAGATGGAATAGCATTATATGCTATGCGCTGGAGAGGAATCTGCTTCAGCATGCGTCCTATAGCCACTTCGGCTTGACGAGAAGCCACATGGGCGAGCATAATCTTGCCCGTCACATCGCCGCAAGCATAGACATTAGGCAGATTGGTCTTGCAGAAATCATCGATGACGATGGCTCCACGATTGAGTTCAAGGTCATTAAGTGCCTCTAATCCTTGCAGATTAGCACGGCGACCTACACAAACAAGTATCTTATCGGCCTCTATCCACTCGCCATTCGCTGTCACACCATTGGTTTTGATCTCCTCCACCTTGGTATTGGTGAGGATAGTCATACCCGCTTTGCGGTATTTATCCAATAGTATTTGCACCACTTCTTGGTCAAGGTTGGGCAAGATAGTAGGCATGGCCTCAATAACCGTGACAGGTATGCCCAATTCGTGGTAAAGCGTAGCGAACTCCATACCGATGACACCACCGCCTACAATAACGATAGAACGCGGTAATTCGGTGGCTGCTAAGGCCTCTGTGCTGCTCCACACATTGGGGTTGTCCTGAATGCCAGGTATAGGTGGCACAAAATTAGTAGAACCCGTGCAAATAAGCAGATTATCAGCCGTATAGGTCTGTTCGCCACATTGGATAGTAACTGCTTCGTCGGTGCGGCTTAGCACGGTAGCAGCACCATTAACGAGGGTGCAGTTCTC
>CALATT010000028.1 GCA_937891905.1 uncultured Bacteroidales bacterium
TAGTCTCGAAATAAAGAGGAAAATAATATAGGAGAAAAGGAATTTCTATACTATTAAAAACATAGAATTTTATTCTATTTAGCAAAAAAATGCCCAAAAACTTGCGTATGTCAAAAAAATATTGTACCTTTGCACGCTTTTTCGCGTCATGCGCTCATATAGGAGCATAGGCACGAGAGCATATTATTAACATTTATTATTAACTAAATTCATTTACTACAATGGTAAATCATTATGAAACCGCTTTCGTCTTGACACCCATTTTGTCTGAACCACAGGCGAAGGAAGCGGTAGAGAAATTCGAGAACCTTCTCACACAGAATGGCGGTACCATCCTGAACCGTGAGGAGTGGGGCTTAAAGCAACTCGCTTACCCTATCCAAGGTAAAAATTCTGGCTTCTATGTAATCCTTCAATTCGATGCAGAGCCAGCAGTTATCGCTACTCTCGAGACAGAGTTCCGTCGTGACGAGCGCATCATCCGTTTCCTCACTACCCGTCTTGACAAGTACGCATTTGAGTACGCAGAAAAGCGTCGTAACCACTTTAAAAAGGAGGAGGCTTAATTATGGCACAGAATGATGACATCCGCTACCTGACCCCACAAAAGACGGATCAGAAGAAGAAAAAGTATTGCCGTTTCAAAAAGAGCGGTATTAAGTACATCGATTACAAGGATCCTGAGTTCCTCAAGAAGTTCCTCAACGAGCAAGGTAAGATTTTACCACGCCGCATCACCGGTACTTCACTCAAGTTCCAACGCAAAGTAGCTCAGGCTGTGAAAAAAGCACGCCACCTCGCTTTGCTTCCATATGTAACCGATATGATGAAGTAATCAAGATTTACGAGAAAAGATAGTAATTAACCCATTAAAGTAAGAAAGGAAAAAACATGGAAGTAATTCTTATTCAAGATCTTGCAAATCTCGGTTTCAAGAACGATATTGTAAAAGTAAAAGACGGTTATGGTCGTAACTACTTGCTCCCACAAAAGATAGCTATCATCGCTAATGAGAGCAACCGTAAGCAACTCGCAGAGAACCTCAAACAACAAGCACACAAGGCAGCTAAGTTGCTCGCAGACGCTCAAGCACTCGAGGCTAAATTGGCTGAGATAGTAGTGGAGTTGAAGGTGAAAGCAAACGACGATGGCAAAATCTTCGGTACTGTTACCACAACAGCCATCTCTGAAGCTTTGGCAGCACAAGAGATCAACATCGATAAGAAAGTGATCACTATCGCAGAGCCTATCAAGGTTATCGGCGAGCACACTGCACAAGCACGCCTTCACAGAGAGGTAAAAGCAGATATCAAACTAAATGTAGTTGCTGCTGAATAATTAACGAGAGTATTAAAGAAAAAACACAGATTTTTATGAAAAAAGGAATTCATCCAGAAAACTACCGCGTTGTAGTATTCAAAGATATGTCTGATGGTACTCAGTTCTTCAGCCGCTCTACTGCTGCTACTAAGGACACCATCGAGATTGACGGAGTGCAATACCCACTCATCAAATTGGAGATTTCAAATACCAGTCACCCATTCTATACTGGTAAATCTAAATTGGTGGATACAGCTGGTCGTGTTGATAAGTTCATGTCACGCTACGGCAATCGTAACCGCAAGTAATATTGCGAACAATAAGGGCGGACGCAAGTCTGCCCTTTTTGTTTCTATATCACCCTACATCGTAAATCATAAATCGTACATCGTAAATCGTACATCGTAAATCGTACACCCCCCTATGCCTGCCTTGTGGAAAATATTCATTAAGAATACCGGTATTGCCATCGGTCTATTCGCTGCGCTATTCGTTCTACTTGGCGCAGCGGAATACATATGGCCTACACTCACCCTACTCCAATGGCATAATGCCGCTTGGTGCGTAGGCATCCCCGCAAGCATCATCGGCGTGGCATACATACTCACCATTCGAGACCCACAAAACTACACAGGCTTCTATGCAGGAATAGTCATGTCCTTCCTATTGGGCATACAGTTCTTCCTGCAGCAGCAATACGATAGCTGCCTACTCTATTTCTGCGTATTCATACCATTCCAAATAAAATCCATCGTGGTATGGAAAAAACCACAACCACAAAACACCCAAACCTTCGCACCACAATTCCTCAGCACCAAAGCAATGATACGCACACTATGCCTAACCATCGCTATTGTCATCGCTGACTACCTATTGGCTACTTTCCTATTCCAGCATAATACACTACTCGATAATATTGCCACCAAGACGCTCAATGGACTGCTCATCGCTTCGTCTATCATGGCTAATTATTGGCTCATCTACCGCAAGAACGACGCATGGATATACTGGGTGCTATACAGCATTGCAGGCATCGGTTTATTCATCGCACTCAATAATATATTCTCCATCGTGCTTTTCTGCTTCTTCCTATTCATCAATGGAGGCGCAGGTATCGCATGGATTAGAAACACGCCAACCGAGAACATGGGTTGGCTCGCACGCACACGCAATATAAATAAGGAATAGAGAATAAGGAACACTAAAAACTAATTAATATAATACTAACGAGGACTGCTAGAGCAGCGATAGTCCGAGTTAAGAGCGGAGGCATTAGGAGCCCGTCCATTAAGCAGAGCGGTATGGACCATTGCGACTAATTGCCGAACGCGACACTCACTACTCAATACTCAATACTCACTACTAATATATATGCTATTCAAAAGAGAAAACACCGTTTTGCATGTCAAGGCCGCTACGCCACTCATGGATTTTCTGCTCTCTAAGATGGGCGGAATGACACGCACATCTATCAAGCAGTTGTTAGGTCAGCGACGCGTGAAAGTAGGCGACGCTATTCAAACACGCCCCGACTACATGCTACAACCTGGCAATCAAGTGACCCTTCTTCACGGGCGCGGAAACGCACAACTCAAACATCCTAAATTGCGCATCGTCTACGAAGACAGCGACCTCATCGTGGTCAACAAACAACCCGGACTACTCACCGCACCTGTCAACCCCAAGAGCAGCGAGACAACAGCCTACTCTATCCTACGCGATTTCGTGCGTAAGCAGAATAGAAAAGCTGGCATCTATATCGTTCACCGCCTCGACCGAGAAACATCTGGTCTATTGGTTTTTGCGCGCTCGCAAGAACTGCAGCAATACATGCGCACATACTGGCAACAACTCGTCACCCATCGCACCTATATGGCACTCGTAGAAGGCGTCTTGGATCAATCAGAAGGAACAATCACCACTTGGTTTACAGAAGATAGTCGCAACGCCATGGTCTATTCCTCTCCTGTGGATAACGGCGGAGACAAAGCCATCACACACTACCGCGTATTGCGCACATCAGAAGACCAACAATACTCTTTGGTAGAACTGCATTTGGAAACAGGCCGCACTAACCAAATTCGCGTACATATGCAGTCTATCGGTCACCCCGTAGTAGGCGACCGCAAATACGGCAATGGAAACGAGAGCAGTCCTATTGACCGCCTATGCCTACATGCCCATATACTCGGTTTTATCCATCCTGCTACAGAGAAGAAAGTGCGATTTGAGAGCCCCGCACCCAAGGAGTTTAAGTTTGTTATCAACTAATCGCAAGCCCAAAAACAATCATTTTATATCAATCACTCATGAAAAGAAATTGGATCATAGCATTGCTCATTGGCGGACTAATGGCATGCACCACCCTTGCAAACGCTAAACGCCGCGTTCATACCATCGGCGATAGTACGATGAGCGAGTACAAACCCGCTGCTACACCTAAACGCGGATGGGGAATGTACCTACAAGCATTCTTCAATACCGACTCTATCAGCGTTAACAACCGTGGTAAATCAGGCGCCAGTACACGCACTTTCTATGAGAATGAAAACCTATGGCCATCCGTCAAGTCACAGATGGTAGCAGGCGACTACCTCATCATACAATTCGCACACAATGACGAGAAATGCAAAGGACAAGATGTCTATGCCTATAATCAATCGATGCTCAAACAAGGCAAAGATACCATCACCGACATGCGTGGCACAAACCCCAACACCACCTACAAAGCCTATCTGCGCCTATTCATCCGCGAAGCCAGAGCAATGGGCGTCACACCTATCCTCATGTCGCCTATCTGCCGCGCATACTTCCAAAAAGATGGTACTATCAAGCACGACGGACGACATATATTGGCTGACACACTCCATTATGTGCGCTCTATGCGCGAAGTGGCAGACGAGATGCAAGTACCCTTCTTGGATATGACCGCACTCAGCCAACAACTATACGAGAAACAAGGCAAAGAATACTGCATGGCCACCTATTTCAACTGCGGAGATAAGACCCACACATCTGCCCAAGGCGGTATGGCCATCGCTACCCTCGCCTACCAACTCATCAATCAGTCACCCGAACTGCCCGAACTCAAATCATGGACCGTTTGGCCATCTGCCGACCAATACAAGGCCTATGCCACACACATCGAAGAGAAAGGCAAGAAAGCTGCTTTCGCAGCCAAAGGTACTCCCTTCACACAGACACTTGAAGTGGCACAACTCGCAAATATAGAACTAACCAAGAAAGGATTCATCGCACAAGGACAACAATGGCCAGCAGGCGAAGTGGATGAAGTAGCCAATAGATATATCGAATATACGATTGCTGCAGAGAAGAAGAAAGGACTCGTTATCGAAACCATCACCCTGCCTATTCGCGCCAAAGGCGGACCTGGAATGAATATGCACATCAACTACGGATTTGGTGATCAGTTCATAGGCGTGACTACTATCTACGAAAATACTGTGCTACCTAAGAATAAAAACCTTATCATTCGCTTAGACCAACCTATTCTTGTGCCCGCAGGACAAACACTGCACTTGCGCATCTTACCTTGGTACGACTCAAATGGTCGCCCGCAGGGCAAGAAATACCTCCACCTCGGCGCACTACAAATCACAGGAAAGAGACTGAAATAGTACAGAGTAGTGAGTAGCGAGTAGTGAGTAGTGAGATAAAACAATAAGAGCCGCGAGTGCGGCTCTTATTTGTTTATCATTACGAATCAATAATTCATCTATTAAATCTTAGTAATTGGTTCGTTGCGTTGCTGCATAACTGATCTTCAGTGCGTAAGCGCGTCTGAGTTCCTGCTTGATATCAGCGATAACACCCATTCGTGTTTCCTTATCGGCTTTGATAGAAACGGTCATCATACCTTGGTCAGACTCTTTCATAGAAGAGCGCTCATTGATGATATACTCACCTATCTCGCGTGTCTCTGCGAAAGCATCGTCCAATTGGATACGCGTTTCTGCACCGTATTGCTTACGGAACTCTGCTGTAGGCGTACCTACATAAATATAGCGCACGAGTGATTTCTTCTCCAATTTGGTCAACTCCGTTGCCTGTGGGTTTTGGAATTGCACTTTGTATGATACCTCTTTCATAGAGGTTACAGACATGAAGAAGAAGAGCAACATGAAGATGATATCCGGCAGTGAAGAAGTATTCAATGCAGGCATCTCTCGTTTGTCATTTCTGCGTATCTTTGCCATATTAGTTTCCTCCGTAGTTTTTAGGTTCAGCCTCTGAGATCTTCTGAGGATATACTTTTTGTACTTGTTTTTGTTGATCCTCGTCTAATTCAGCAAATGCTTTGTGGAAATATTTTTGTGCGCATTCCTCACGCAACTCATTATAAGCTGCTACGAGTTCGTTCTGCACATCCAAGTATGCTTGGTATTGTGTATCCACATCGTTTTGAACTGAGATCACATGGTCCTTTGTGTACATGATAGTACCAATAGGAGCGCCGAAGTCCTCCTCTACCAATTTAGGTAGGTGGTCGTTATTCTGCTCGTTTTTGATGAATTCCTTCGCTTTTTCGCGGAGTTGCTTCACATCCATCAACTGTCCTTGCACCATGAGTTGGTTGGCAGAGTTAATCTTTACAACCAATAGGTTACGCTTGTTGATGTCCTTATCCTCGATTTTCTGGTCAGGAGGTATAGGAGCAGGTAAACGACGAGCCAAACCTTGGTTTACATCCATTGAGGTAGTAACGAGGAAGAAGATCAGCAAGAGAAACGAGATATCCGCCATGGAACTAGCGTTAATCTGTGGAATTTTCTTTGCCATAACAATCTAAATTACCGGGTTACTTTTTTGTTTTTGTATAGATAACACCCCAGATGAGTGCTGCTACAGTTGCTCCTACAAGGATGTAAACGAGGTACATGATAGCATCGCTCATGCGAGCCATATTGCCCACATTATCGGTTCCCTCGTATCCTACGATCTCCATTTTCTCAGGGCTACCCAAGAACCAGCAGAGTACGCAAAGCAACACTGCAGCTACGATAACACCAAGAGATGTAATGGCTTTCTTCTTATCCACTTTGAAAGTCTCAACGAACTTCCAAATAACGAATCCGAAAGTAACGAGTATCACCATAAATACGAGCAGATAAATCCATGCTAAGAATACATCGGTAAACTTAGGAATATCCAGGAAATCTCCTGCTACTTCCAATGAACCAGCTGAACCACCCACATAGAACATAAGCGAAGCTATGATGCCCACGATGAGTAAAATCCAGAGGGTTACTTTTGGGAATAATTTATAATTTTTCATAATAATCAAATTTTGCAAGTTTAACAATTCTCGTTCTGCACAATGCAAAATAGATTATTTCTTTTGTGCTGCGTCGTATTCAACCACGAGGTCGAGGAGGCTGATAGAGCTATCCTCCATCTCATTAACGAGACCCTCGATCAAGCTAAGGATGTAGTTGTAGAATACTTGAAGAATAATAGCGATGATCAAACCGAGGAGGGTTGTCAAAAGAGCCACCTTGATACCACCAGCCACAACAGTAGCAGAGATATCACCTACTTGTTGAATCTTATCGAACGCTTGGATCATACCGAT
>CALATT010000029.1 GCA_937891905.1 uncultured Bacteroidales bacterium
TACTACTCCTCTTATCTCTTCTTCTTATCCAATCAAAGCAGATAATGTGGGTATCAATATCAAACTGATGCTCACTCGATAAATCACGAACCATTGTATAAAGTAGGTATCATAGGTCCAGAATCTACAGGTAAAAGCACTCTGGCTGCTTATTTATCACAGCGTTATAATGGAGTGTTTGTGCCAGAGTACGCGCGCGAATATATGGAATCGCGCGTGTGTACATGTGGATATACTTACCAAGATGTGGAGAATATAGCGCGTCATCAAGTGCAATATTTGCAGGATTTATCACTATCTTCCGCCGAAGGCATACCGAACCCTTGCCGAAGCGATGTTATCTTTTTTGATACCGAACTGATAATCACAAAGGTGTGGTTTTTGCACAAATATGGTCGTTGTCCCAAGTTTCTTGAGCAAGCATTGCGCGATTATCCAATGGATGTCTATTTGCTGTGCTATCCCGACATGCCTTGGCAACCAGATCCTGTGCGCGAAAATCCCGACATACGGGAATATCTCTTCAATTGGTACGAACGCGAGGTACAGGCACTAGGCATACCCTACTACATTATACGACATACATGTTAAGGGATAGTTTAGGGATAGTTTAGGATATAACAAAAAAATCACGCTTAAGAATAAATTCTTGCGTGATTTTTCTGTTTTTGTTTGTGATCCGTGCAGGAGTGAAAGCGCATTTTCGCTGCCTTACACTCGTTTACACTCGTTGCAATAGCGCAGACTATGGATGTAGGCTCAAATCCTCATAGCGTTGCAATACCTATGTAAATGAACTGCAATTTTTACGGATTGATTTGCGCCGTGGCGGATTGATTTGCGTACCGTTTTTTATCCACGGTCGAGGTCGCGTATTGCCTCTATTTTCATTTCATCATCCACGGTGGTATAACGCTTAAACGCTCGAGAGGAATCCACATGGCCAGTAAACGAGGAAACGATGCGCTCGGACTTGGTTTGCTTATACATGTTTGCCATGAATGTACGCCTAGCCAAGTGAGATGCAGCCACCTCATAGATAGGTCGCCTCTCGACATCGCCTGTGCGTGAATTGCGCACCAATACCAAACGATCAACGCCCGCCTGCTGGACTATGCGTTTTATGCAGACATTGTATTTCACATCGGAGATGAATGGTAGCAGTCGCCCATCCTCTAGGTCAGCATAGCGGTTGATAATCTCCATGGCGGTATCGCATAGGGGAACACGCACGGTCGTTGGATTATCTTTTTTCACTTTTTGCTGTACATACTCGAGGAATCCCTCATGCACATTGTCATGCGTGAATGATAGCAAATCGCTCACACGACACCCTACGAGGCATTGAAATATGAATATATCCCTTTGTATGGCCATAGCAGGAGAAAGCCCCTCAAAGCGGTATATCTGCTCTCTCTCGGCTATTGTAAGGAATATAGGTGTTCCATATACATCTTGCGCTATCTTGCGCTCATGGAACGGATTATCCCATTCGTTGATGATTTTCTTGGCTACAGCCCTATGCACTATGCAGCGCAGTTTGCGCAGCTTAGCATTGATGGTGTTCTGCCCTCTCGTTCCGTCTGCAAGATACTTGGTAAAGCGGTCTAACTCCTCCACATTGAAACGCTCTATATAGAGGGGATATTTGCGCTTTGCGTATTCCTCTAGGGTGCTTTTGAGGACTTTGTAATGGTCAGCAGTCCGAGCGCCGAGCGTACCCTCATTGATGTAATCTTGCACGAGGTCGGAGATGAGGTGCAGATTGGTAGGCACATTGTGAAAATCGAGGATGGTGTTATTCAGCCATCCACGCAGAATGGTATAGGGATTCTCCATGTACTTTGCGAGGATATGGCCACGCAATGCATCCAATCGTGCCTGTATATCTTGCAGGGCGATTGTTTCGGGTGTAACCATTCCACGGGGAGTAATAACCCTATGGGAGTTGCTATCCCATCTATGAGCAGGCACGAAGATTCCCGAGTGCGCTCGCTGGTCCGTTTGTCGGGCAAGAAATCGCACTTTGATTTCGCTCATGCCATTGGCTCCCACTTTCGGACTGATGGTAAAAATCACAGCAGCCATAGCGGTCTATTCTTTGCCATCGATGAACGCTCCCGTTCCGTAGAATATCCACTTTAGGGACACCTTAAAAGCGGTAACAAGCCCCATGATATGTCGCAGGGAAACGGTGCGGTCTCCACGCTCCATAAGGGCGAAATTTGAGGGGTAGAACTTGCTATCGCATTTCTCGCAGAACTCGCGCTTTGTCTTTACAACTCGCATTGCATAGAGCTTGTAATAAGCATCTATAAACCGTTGGGTAATTTCATCTATTGTCATAGCTATTAAAATTTTTGAGCATTTATTTTAATAAGGAACACGCGCACATACACACATACGCGCGTACATTGTATATATTATTGTTTCTTTAATTGATCCAAAGCCGCCTGCAAACTATCCATCGCTTTTTCTGCAATCGCTATCATTTTGTCGGTTTGATTCATGGCTCTATCCGTCTGCGCTATCGTGGATTTTATCAATTCTATAAAGTCCTTGCTGATAACATTCTGCTCATTTTGAACATTGTCCCCATGATTATTGAACACGGGGGCGGAAATAATCGCACTATCTCGCAACATAACGCCATCGCCGCTCTTTAGCCAATCGGGATTAAGAGTAGGGAATGCCAAGCATATCCTATCTATCATTTTTGCGGTCAAATCATCCCCTGCATGAATCAAGCTGCTAGCACTCAATCCTGCTGCGCGTTCGAATGCCGATTTTGACATTTCAGTGTACGCGATAAATTTCATTAGTCTTTCCTTTTGAGTTTTCATTTTTCCTGAGATTTTAATGATTTTGTAATTTTTCAGTGAATTTTTACGCAAAAATACCCCTATTGATTTTCAGTGAGTTACAAAGAAAATGCAATTTTTTCACATTTTTTTCAGTGAAAAATTTGGTCAATTCAGTGAAAAGTAGTAATTTTGCGTCGTCAAACGATAATCAAAGCAAAATAAAACGCACCGACCAACGCAAAACAAACGCAAAAATATACAATCGGGTGCAAAATTATAAAAAAATTATCAAATAGACAAATAAAAAATTAACAAATTTATCAACCATTAAAATTTTATTATTATGATGACAATTAAAACCATTGAGAAAAATTATGAAAATCCTGACGGCAGGGATTATGTAAAGCTCGTGCAAACCTTTGACAAGGAGGCAGAGGACAATCGAAAGTATGCTGTGGAAGTTTATCTCCACTCAAACAACAATCTAGTAGCGCACATCCACAGCTCAATGCTCTACAAATCGGACATGGTATTCGATGCTCTGATGAGAAATTATCTTTAATCAATAACCCATTAAAATCTATTGCAACTATGGCAACAAATCTTAAACAAGTAGCCGACCAACTCATGGCGGACATTATGGACAAAATCCAAAACGGAGAGTATGAAGTAACATTCGCAGGAGACCTCAACTGCTGGCTAACAGTGGACGGCATTAAGGATGTGCATGTACAATATAATGGACATCTCAATGTACCTCTCGAAATAAAAGAGGACGAGGTAGTGGATATCTTTGATAAACTGCAAGATGAAATGCTCCACGAACACCTCAAACGCACCACCGAGGAGAAAGAGCGCATCGAGCAGGAAATCGAGCGCAGAAAACAACAAGCAGAACAGGGCGACCATTAAAATCTCACTATATATCGGGGCGGGTGCATTCAATTTTTCTACTGCCTACTTTTAACCACAAAATTAGACTGTATCCGCCCTGCTTTTTCAAACTCTTAAAACCCCACACGAATATGAGAACTATTGCATTGATATTCCAATTGTTTTTATCCTCTACCATCGCAGGATTAGCATTTTTCGCATTCATCTACAACGCACGATTTAACGACAGCCTGCCCGAGGGTATTGCTTTCGCTGGAGCACTCTTGCTCATGGTCGTTGTAATGCTCGTATATTGCAGCGCAAAAGAGTTGTACAAACATCTAAAAGACCGCTAATATGTCAATCGATAAGCACATGCAAATAGAGGAGTTTATCAACTCTCTAAAGGCGCAAATAAGCGAATACACCATCGCAAAGAACATCATAGAGAACGGTCAAAGCGAAAGGTTCTACAACGCAGAATATGAGGCATTTTATAACGATGAGGAGGGCTTTTTATCGCTGGAGATAGAATACAATATCGAGTGGGATTATAAGTGTACATATTACGAGGTATCGGGTCCTGAATATACGCTTATTCATTTCGAGATGAGCATTAGCAAAATCAAAGCGACCTATTACGGAGAAAACCCAATCAGCGATGCCGAGGAGGTAACAATCCCCATCGAGGCATTAGGAATCACTGAAGACGAGATTATTAACCAAGCAAAAGATATTTTAGGATGACACAATTTCAATCTACAATTTCTCTCTTACGAGGAGAGCTGAAAAAGGGCGATTTGGATACTATTGCACAAATGGCCGATGTAAGTAAGCAAACGGTTTTGAATGCGCTGAAAAAGACCAGCACGGATAAACTTACCGAAACGCAGCGCAAAGTTATTAACGCCATGCGCACGCTTATCAGCAATCGCAGAGCCGATGCAGAGAACTTGCAGCGCAGTCTAGATGAATTTGCAAATGGGACTGCTAAATGACATAATGCATGCGCCCCAAGGAATGACGCTCATGGTCAATAGCACCGACCTCAAAGATGCGCTCAAAATCTTTGCCCAGGAAATCATTAACGAAACCCGCCAATCCACGCAAAACGAGATGGCACAGCGCAAAGAGTTTTACACACGCGAGGAGGTAGCCAAGATGTGCAACAAAGGAATACGCACCATCGACCTATGGCTCAAACAGGGCATTATAAGCCGCGTAAAAGTAGGGCGTAGCGTATTGATCCCGCGCAGCCAAATAGAGGTTATAGTCGGGATGGAACGCAGGAATTAGACAACCAATTAGACAACCAATTAAACAACCCAAAACAATATGGAAAATTACAAAGAAGACATCATCGCTACCCGCAAAGGCGGATTAGGTAGTAGCGATGCAGCCATGGTCGAGAAAATCGGACGCAATGGCGAACTATCACAAGCAGACCGCTATCGTATAGCAGTCATGTTAGGACTAGCAGAGCGCAAGCAATTCAGTACTGCTGCAACCCAATTAGGAGACGAGATCGAGGCGAAAGTATTTGAGCATTTCAAAGAACAATTCCCTCAAGCGGTATCCAATCCATTCTACAAAAGCGAACTCCTGAGCAATACCTTTGGCTTTGACATCTTTTGCCACATCGATTTTGAGGCGGAGACCGAAGATAGCCTTATTTGGGTAGAGAACAAAGCGACAAAGCTATCCATGGCGGACACCATCAACACCTATGCAGCGCAATTACAATGGGAGTACATGCTATTGCAGGAGAAAGCAGCCAAGATAGGCAAACGCCCACAGCTGATGCTATCCCACTTTGATACTACGATGGGCGAATGGAATCCTGAACTCGTGCAAGTGCGAGCCATTCAAGAGGACGATTCCACAATGATTATGAAAGGCTTGCGTATCATCATGGACAGCCTAGAGGGATTCACATGGGAGCAGCCCGAGGAACTCGAGGCAGTCAATCTCCCAGCAGAGCAGCAAGAGCAGATAAAGCAAATCTCTCATTTCCTGCAAGAAATCAAGCGCATGCAGGAGTATGTGGAAACATTCAAAGCGGGTATGCTGGAGGTAATGCAGCAAAACGGTGTAAAGAGTATCAAAACCGAGTATTTTGGCATTACCATGGTCGATGAAAAAAAGAGCATGTCATTTGATAGTACCAAATTCAAAAAAGACCAACCCGACCTGTATGCTCAATACCAAAAGCAGAAAACCACAAAAGCATATGTGCTTATCAATCTAAAATAATCATCAACCATTAAAATCATTCAGTTATGAAAAAGTCTGAAAAACTAGAAATCACTATCAACGGTGTAGAACTCGAAAAGTGGCTCAAAGCTAACAAGAAAGACCGTGCAATCATTTTCGCTATTGTAGCGGAGGGTAACAAAGAAAACAATCATCATGCCTGCGTAGGTACAGTCGGAACGGACAAAACCCTATTGCTGGCAGCAAGCGACCTCATGGAGAATAAGCATGCAGGCAAATGGATTGCAGCAGCATGCGCAAAAGCAGTGACGGATGACCTTATCAAGGCAATCACAGCAGACAATGACGAGGATGCGGACGACACCGAAACCCCAGCAGAGGACACCGAGGGAGACAAAGAATAATAACCATTAAATTTTTACAACTATGCAACCAACACCACAACCAGCACAAATGCCAACCGTGCCAACAGTAGCACAACCAGCACAAACACAAGTAGCAACAGCCCCATCCTCTAAAGCACTCCGCGAGGCATTGGAGACCGTTTATCAAATCAACGGAGAGGAAATCAAACTTAACGCCAAGATCGTGCGCGAAACGCTACTCAATGGCGATGGCGATTTGACCGATGCAGAAATCATCCGCTTTATTGCTCTCTGCAAGTTTAACAAGCTGAATCCATACTTGCGCGAGGTGTATGTTACCAAGTTTAAGAATAATCGAGGTGGCAATGACAGTGCGCAAATGGTCATCTCAAAAGAGGCATATTTCAAGCGTGCAGAGAGATGTGCTGATTACGATGGCATCCAAGCAGGTATCATCATTCAGCGTGGAGATGAAGTCCAAGAGGTAGAGGGTAATTTCATGCCTGCTGGATGGACACTCGCAGGCGGATGGGCAAAGGTATATCGCAAGAACCTCAAATATCCAATCGTGGCAAAGGTCAATCTATCGGAGTATGACAAAGCGCAGTCCACTTGGAACTCTAAAAAGAGCACCATGATTTCAAAGGTGGCCAAAGTGCAAGCACTCCGCGAGGCATTCCCTGAAAAACTCAACGGATTGTATCTCGAGGAAGAGGTGGATACAACACAACCAGCGCAACCAACCCCAGCGCCACAGCGCCAAAAATAAAATACAGCATAAGTCCAGCAACGGGCATTATTAAAACAAAAAGCATCCAAGGTATTTTATAATCTGGATTATCATCCGAAGCAATGATTTTCAATTCAACAGCAAAAGTTGTTATTGCAACAGCAATATAAAAATATGGCACAAAGATACATAAAGCAACCATTACTCCAATAATAGCTAATACTTCTAATATAGTAATTGAAAAAGCTATTATATATCTAACAGGTATATAATTTATTTCTCGTTCTTTA
Organism: uncultured Bacteroidales bacterium; assembly: GCA_937891905.1. Lineage (GTDB taxonomy): Bacteria > Bacteroidota > Bacteroidia > Bacteroidales > Paludibacteraceae > Colicola. The sequence goes on from CALATT010000029.1 coordinate 7,277, forward strand.
ATCTTTCCATTTCCAAGGTCAAGTTTAATTTTTCTTTTCATTAGAATCTCCCCAAATAAAACTAGGAGAAATGAAAAACATTTCTCCAATTTTATAAATTATTTTTTCAATCCTAAAAACATTGGGATTAAGAATAACAACATTAGTAAACCAACA
>CALATT010000030.1 GCA_937891905.1 uncultured Bacteroidales bacterium
TTTTAAGGATGGGGTCCTGGGTTCGAGCCCCAGCTGGTTCACAGAGAGCAGCAGTCTTGCTGCTCTTTTTGTTTTTATATGATCTCCTTGCTTATTCATCTTTCCTATTCTTTCAAATAAAGACTTATAATTTTGCTTGCAAAATTACTGCTTTTTTTCTGAATATGCAAGCAACTACGCCCAAAACTACTCAGAAAATGTTTTTTAGATTACTCCAATGTTTGCTCTGATAAAGAAACTAACTAACAAAAATAAGTGGATTATTCATAATAAGATATTTGACGAACCCAGTGTTGTGTATCTTTTCTATCAGAAGGCAGATATATAACAGCATCCTCAATCCGAGTATTTTTATACTCTATGTCACACAATTTAATAGTTTGGCTATCTCCGGTATAATTCGTTACAATTTTGTCAGTCCAATTACCATACTGGTCGTATTGACGGTATTCTGTTTGTGTATAACTATCATATACACCATGCCATTCTATTTTCTTTCTTACTCGCCCTTCGCTGTCCAAGTAACACACTCCATGTGAATCATCCGGGCTTTTTTGCTCTCCATGGAAGCCTTGTTTTAGTACAATAGAATCGGCATATTCCAGTTTATAGCCGTAGGAAGGTTTATCATTGAAATAATAACAATATTCTTCAAGTCGTCCATCTTCATTATATGTGTACATTTTGTTCAGGGATTTAGGTTGTTCATTTTTTGATATATAAACTTTTGTCAACTGACCAGCATCGTTGTATTCGTAGAACTCTCTTCCTAAAATGACTGTTCCTTGCATATTTACTTTTTCTTGGATTGTACCATCCTCATTATAAGCAGCTATAACATAGTGATTGTCCTTCTGCTTGCGCTTTCTGTTTAGATGGATACCACGGTATACATATTCCGACATGTCGGATTGAGTCCATGCTTGCAGAAACTCAACATTCTTTTTCTTATATCTGCCTGATTCAATCAGAATACCTTTTTCGTTATATATCTCCTGGCTATACCATTTCTTCTTGTCTGGATTACTCATCATAACCTCTTTAATAGGACCATTTAATGGCGCTTCTTCAAAAGGATTGAACACCTTCGCTTGTGTAGGAAGAAGCATCCATCCACTCAAAACTGACAGTAACAAGATTCTTTTTTTCATAATACGGTAGAGAATTTCTTTTTATTCAATATGTTATCGCGCGTTGCTATGCGCATTTCTCCGGTTTAAAGTCTGGAGAGGGACGATATGTTATATTGGTTTTTATCTGTTGTTTAGTAATCTCATATTTGAGGTTATTTGTTCGATAACTGATTTAGCAGCATCATTCCTTTCACCGTCAGCAGGTATTTCTGGTGAGGGTGACGAGGACTATCCGGATAAAGCAGACGCACAAAGCCGTTTTGCATGGCAGGATTGAGATATAGATTCAAGAAATTATCTCTACCTTTAAGTCCTATAGCCGTCATTATTTCCTTAATAGATAGTTTCTTATCCCCCATAGCCTGAACCAAACGAATAGTGTTTTCGTCTTCCGTGTATAGCTGATGTCCAGTGTTTATAAGGTTGCTTGTCTCGAACTTATCCTGTACTTGTCCCGAACTTGTCCTGTACTTATCCTGAATATGCAAATCTCTGTTATGCAGCGGCATTTGTTCGCCCAGTAGCAGATTACGGAAGAAACGCTCCAAGTATTGCGGTGAGTTATTGATACCAAGTCGCGCGTTCTTATAATTGGCGCGCACTAGCGCGTTTCTAAAGAACCATGAGTGTTGCTCAAAGAGCGTATTATCTATATTTTGGAATCCAATGGAACGAAGATACTTGATGGTAAAAACAGCGGTGGTGCGTGTGTTGCCCTCACAGAAGGGATGGATTTGCCAGATATTCGCCACAAAAGCAGCAATATGACGAATCGCATCGGGAAGAGCGAGGTTGGAGTAGTCAAACTGCTTCTCTTGCTCCAAATCATACTCCAGCGTTGCTTGCAATTGTGCACAACTGGCGTAGAGCACCGTGTCGCCGTCCAATACCCATTCTTTTTTGGTAATATCGTAGTCTCGGAACTGCCCTGCATGCTTGAAAACTCCTTTGAATATCTGGCGATGAATAGCCGCAAAGCCAGCCACGCTGAATGTAAACGATTGCTCACTAAGCAACTTAGTGATATTCATTGCTACTTTGTCCGCTTCCTCTTTTTCGTCATCATCCGGCAAACGGATTTCTTTCGCTTGGTAGTATGTTTTAATCCTTTGTTCCGCTTCATCAGCACTAATCTGCCCTTCTATATGCTCTTGGGCGGTTTGCTTGAGGAAATCGGAAACTGTCAGTTGATCAACGGCTTGCAGACCGATAGCCGTACGCCAATAGTCTGCACGCTCACGCACAGATGGCCCCGGAGTTCGAAGATACTTTTCAAACTCCGGAATGTACGGGTTTTCTATGTCGTGCTTTTTAGCCATAAATGACTGTAGTTACATCACGATATTTACAATCCTACCTGGCACAACAATCACTTTCTTTGGTGCTTGACCGTTGAGGTATTTCTGTGTATCCTCGTGTGCCAACACTTGTTTCTCCACTTCCTCTTTCGGCGTGTCTTTTGCGCACTCGAAAGTGAAACGCACTTTACCATTAAACTGCACAGGGTATTTCTGTGTGTCCTCTACCAAGTACGCCTCGTTGCATATAGGCCACTCGGCATTCACAACGAACTGGCTGATTGCTGATAGCTGATCGCTGATAGCTTGGCATCTCTGCCACATTTCTTCTGCGATATGCGGAGCGTAAGGTGCAAGCAGGATAGCCACTTGCTCTAAGATAGCACGCTTATTGCATTTGAGCGCGCTCAACTCGTTCTGCGCGATCATGAAGGCAGGAATAGAAGTATTGAATGAAAAATTCTCTATGTCCCATGTGATCTTCTTAATGAGTTTATGTAGGCTGCGCAATTCCTCTTTGGTAGGCTCTGCGTTCACTATATTTTCATACATATTCCATAGGCGTTTGAGGAAACGGTGTACGCCGTCAATACCATTGGTATCCCATGGTTTGGACATCTCTAATGGACCGAGGAACATCTCGTATAAGCGGAGTGTGTCTGCACCGTACTTAGCAATCACATCGTCTGGGTTGACTACATTGAACATGGACTTGGACATTTTCTCCACTGCCCAACCGCATATATACTGTTTCTCGCCAGCCAAGTATGGATTATCTTCCACCGAGGTGCCGTCTGCGAAGACGAACTGTGCATTCTTGTATTCAGGCATCCAAGCGCGGAAGGCATTGATATCCAATACATCGTTGTTAACGATATTCACATTGACATGTATTGGTTGCACTTTACCTTTGTATTCTGGGTTTTCGATGAGGTTATAACTGATGTATAGGTTACCTGTCGCTCCTTCACCAATATAGCGATATACGAAGTTAGAGCGGCCTTGAATCATACCTTGGTTAATCAGTTTTTTGTATGGCTCATCTTCGCAAATATAACCTAAATCGTATAGGAATTTATTCCAGAAGCGTGAGTAGATAAGGTGACCAGTAGCATGCTCCGAACCACCCATGTAAAGGTCCACTTGCTTCCAATACGCATTCACTTCAGGTGCTACCAATGCCTTGTCATTGTGGTTGTCCATGTATCGGAGGTAGTAGGCTGATGAACCTGCGAAGCCAGGCATGGTGCACAACTCTAATGGGAAGATTGTTTGATTATCAATGAGCGCTTTATCCACTACTTGCTTATTAACCTCGTCCCATGCCCATTGGGTGGCGTTGCCTAATGGTGGTTCGCCGTTCTCGGTGGGTTTGAAGTCCGATACCTCTGGCAAGCAGAGTGGTAAGCACTCGATAGGCAGGGTGTAAGGCATATTATCTTTGTAGTATATTGGGAAGGGTTCTCCCCAGTAACGCTGACGGCTGAAGATAGCATCGCGCAAGCGGTAGTTAATCTTCACGCGACCAATACCGGTGTTGGTAATATACTCTTTCATCGCCTGAATAGCGTCTTTCACTTCCATGCCATTGAGGAAACCAGAGTTGGTCATCTTGCCTTCCTTGGCATCGAAAGACTCTTCGCTCACATCAGCACCCTCGATGAGTGGTATGATAGGTAGGTTGAAATGGCGCGCGAAAGCGTAATCGCGGCTATCGTGTGCTGGTACTGCCATGATGGCACCTGTGCCGTAACCTGCGAGCACATAATCGGATATATAAATAGGTATCTCGCCTTGTGTGAGTGGGTTGATAGCATATGAACCAGTGAAGACACCCGTTACGCGTCTATCTGCTATACGCTCGCGTTCGGTGCGGCTCTTGCAGCGTTGTAGGTATGCCTCCACTTCTTCGCGTTGCTCGTCGGTCACCACGCGCTTTACATATTCGCTTTCGGGGGCAAGTACCATGAAAGTCACACCAAACACAGTGTCCGCACGGGTGGTGAAGATAGTAAACGGCGCGTCTTGCCCTTTGACGGTAAACTGCATCTCGGCTCCTTCGGAGCGACCAATCCAGTTGCGTTGTGTCTCTTTGAGACTATCGGTCCAATCGATGCGATCTAATCCTTCGAGCAGTCGTCCTGCGTAGGCGCTCACGCGCAAGCACCACTGACGCATCACGCGCTGCTCCACAGGGTAACCACCGCGTACAGATAATCCTTCACTCACCTCGTCATTGGCAAGTACGGTACCGAGTTTAGGGCACCAGTTCACTTTGGTATCTGCCAAGTAAGCAATACGGTAGTTCATCAATCGCTCTTGTTGTGCTTTCTCGCTCAGCGTAGCCCAAGTAGGGTCGTTGGCTTCCCATTCGCTGATGAGTTGACTGATAGGTTGTGCTTTCTGCGTGCGTGGGTCAAAATAGGAATGGAACATCTGTATGAATGCCCATTGCGTCCAGTGGTAGTAAGAGGGGTCGCAAGTGCGAATCTCTCTATCCCAGTCGTAGCAGAAACCTATTTTCTTGAGTTGCTCAATATAGCGGTCAATATTCTCGAAAGTGGTTTTCTCAGGGTGTGTACCTGTTTGAATAGCGTATTGCTCAGCAGGTAGTCCGTATGAGTCAAATCCCATGGGGTGGAGCACATTAAATCCTTGTAGGCTTTTGTAGCGCGCGTAAATATCGCTGGCTATGTATCCTAATGGGTGACCCACATGTAAGCCTGCTCCTGAAGGGTATGGGAACATATCCAGCACATAGAAATGTGGTTTGTCTGATTGGTTAGGTACATGGTAGATGTTTTGTTCTGCCCATGCTTGTTGCCATTTGCTTTCAATGGCTGAAAAATTGTAATCCATAAAAATATGTACGATTTAATTATTTATCGCGATGTTTGATCTATTTATCTTCTTTATCCTCGAATGGTAATTCTTCTGCTTTGCCTTTTGCTTCTATCGGACGGATGTGATCCGAAGCGCGTTCGGATGAGATGACGGAATGACCTAAACGACTTTCAATGTCTGCACGGGCGTTACGGGCAACCTCGCCACCTTCTTTGGCTGTTTGGCGACTCTGAGCCATTCCTTTTGGATTACGCTGGCGAGATATTTCCGTCGCAGTTACTTCGGCAAGCGTGTTTAGCGCTAGTTCGACATTCGTCATGTTATCACGCAGGTTCTCTTTTGTCAGACCTTTGTGGCGTTTGTATTCACCGGTGGTCATGCCGCTCCAAGCCTGCGTGAGGACATTCGTAAGAATCGCAAAGTCCTTCTGCTCTGTAATACCTGCACGATGCCATTCGTCCGTCAACTCTTTGCGCATCTCAATGGAGCGCATCCTTTCGTTAATCCATTTATCGGAATAACCTTGGCGGCGATAGTCTTCCACCGCCATTTGGAAAGTCAGTTCCGGATCAATCATCTGGTCAATGCGCTGCTCGCCTAATTTTGCCAACCACTGCTTGACAGGCTCCGCTTTCTTAGATGGGATAGACTGAATGAGACGGAAAATACCTTGTAAATCAGCCGCAAGCGTAAGCCTTTTTTTCCCGGTTAGGGTTGTCATCATTACCTGGGGACAATTTGTCCCTAGGAACAACCCAACCTCTTGATCACGCTTGCGTAACTTCTTTAAATAGTCGGTCGGATTGGAACTATCCGTCAATACCTGTACTATATCCACAATAGAGAAATAGTACTTTTCTTGCTCGGCATCCCACACGATGCGGACACGCTTTCCTTCAAAGAGTTGTATGGCAAAATTATCATCCATAGTGTCTGTTGTTCTTGCTTATAGCATTGCTTTCACCTGCTCATAGACATTCTGTGCGGTGAAGCCGAGTTTCTCATCCAGCACTTTGTATGGCGCGGAGAAACCAAAGCTATCGAGTCCCCACACTTTGCCGTTCTCGCCTACGAGTCCCTCCAGCGTGCAAGAGAGTCCTGCTGTCAAACCAAAGCGTTGGATACCTTGTGGCAGCACTTCGTTTTGGTACGCTTTGTCTTGCTGGCGGAATAGTCCTTCGGACGGCACACTCACTATCTGCAAGCGAATTCCTTCTGCGCGTAGCAGTTCTGCGCCGGAAAGAAGGGTGCTCACTTCGCTACCCGAAGCAATCATCACTACTTGTGGGTTCTCGTCTTTGGAAACGATATATCCACCTTTGCTCACGCCCTCAAGTGATACATTAGGTATATTAGGTACATCCTGACGGCTGAAGATGAGTGCAGTTGGTGTATCGGTATTCTCCATAGCCAGTCGCCATGCGATAGTAGTCTCTTCTACATCAGCAGGGCGTAGAACAAGCATGGATGGTTTGCCGCTGTGGTTATGTAGCTTCTCCATGAGTCGCACTTGTGCTTCTTGTTCTACTGGTTCGTGTGTAGGACCATCTTCGCCTACGCGGAAAGCATCGTGGCTCCAGATGAACTTAACAGGCAATTCCATCAGAGCGGCCATGCGGATGGCGGGTTTCATATAATCGCTGAAGACGAAGAAAGTGCCGCATGCAGGGATGATACCTCCGTGGAGCGACATACCTATCATCACGCATGCCATGGTGAGTTCGGCTACGCCTGCTTGTAAGAAGCGTCCGCTGAAATCGCCTTTCTGAATAGCGTGTGTCTTCTTGAGGAATCCGTCCGTCTTGTCGGAGTTGGATAGGTCGGCTGAACTAACAATCATATTACCCACATGTTCTGCGAGGTGTGCGAGAACGGTGGCGCTACCATTGCGGGTGGCTGCACCTGCTTTCTGGGTGATAAGGCTCCAGTCGATACATGGTACTTCGCCTGACATGAAAGTCTCGTATTCATTGGCTGCGAGTGGGTTGGATTGCTTCCAATCGTAGTATGCGGCATAGCGTGCATTGGTCAACTCGCGCAACTCAGCTGCGCGGCGGTCGTATAGGTCGCGTACCTCTTTGAAGATAACGAATGGGTCGTTAGGGTCACCACCGAGGTTCTCGATGGTCTTCTCGATGCTTGCACCTGATTTGCTGAGTGGTTGCCCGTGGGTGGAACATTGGTTCTCGAAGTTCGCTCCCTCTGCGGTGACACATCCTTTACCCATGATGGTATGACCGATGATGAGGGTAGGACGCTTGTCTTCTGCTTTGGCTTGCTTGAGCGCTTCGCGGATAGCATCCGGGTCATTGCCGTCTATCTCGAGTACGAACCAATCCCATGCTTTGTATTTGGCTGCCACATCTTCGGAAGTCACTTCGTCGCAATCAGTGGATAACTGTACAGTATTGCTGTCATAGAACATGATGAGGTTGTCCAAACCGAGGTGTCCAGCCAATCGTCCTGCGCCCTGTGAAATCTCTTCCTGGATACCTCCGTCAGAGATGAAAGCGTAGATAGTAGGGTTGTGTATAGCGCCAAAGCGGGTGTTGAACCACTTAGCAGCGATAGCAGCTCCTACGGCGAAGGTGTGTCCTTGTCCTAATGGTCCCGAGGTGTTCTCAATCATGCGCTCTATATTACGCTCTGGGTGTCCGGGTGTGACGGAACCCCATTGGCGTAGGTTCTGCAAGTCCGTTAGTGTGTATTTGCCTGCAAGGCATAACTGTGCATAGAGCATAGGTGACATGTGACCTGGGTCCAAGAAGAAGCGGTCGCGTGCTTCCCATTGTGGGTTTTCTGGGTCATATTCCAGGAACTCTGCGAAGAGTACATTGATGAAGTCTGCGCCACCCATTGCTCCGCCTGGGTGTCCACTTTTTGCTTTTTCTACTGCAGCTGCGGCGAGGATGCGGATGTTATCCGCCGCACGAGTCATTAATTCTTTTGTGTTCATATGATGAAAGTATTGAGTACTGAGTATTGAGTATTAAGTATTATTTTTTTATATTAGGGTCTTGGGAAGTAAGGTTGTTTGTCATTTTATATAAAATCTTCTCTATTTCCTCTAATTGATTCATTATATTGTCGTATTCTTGTTGAGTTAAATAGTTTTGCGAAAGTGAAATATCAAGTAGCGTTTCGATTTCAAATGCAGAGCCATTAGCCTGAGTAAGAAAATGAGCAAAATCTTTTGGAGTTTTTCTACCTGCTCCTTCAGCTATGTTTGCGGCAATTGAAACTGCGGCTCTCTGTAATTGTGAGATGATTCCTTTTTGCTCTGTGTAAGGGAAAGAGCGAGTTAAAGAATAAATGTTTCTTGCTAATTCCATTGCTCGCTGCCACACTATTAATTCTCTAAATTTATGCATATTTATATTGATTATCATCTTCTGTACTCTGTACTCACTACTCTGTACTCTGTACTCTGTACTCACTACTCTGTACTCTGTACTCACTACTCTGTACTCACTACTAAAAACTCACTCCTATGTAGTAGTCCAATCCCCATGCGATGTTATCTCGCTTGCCGAAACCGGGGATGTAGATGGGTCTGTATTCATTAGCAGGCAGTCCTTCTGCTTGGCGCGTGAAGAGGCATTTGAATCGCCCCATCCAACCCATGGTAAATCCCTTGCAAACCTCCACTTGGCATCCTGCTACTATCTCTCCCCAGCAATCGGCGGTAATAGTATTGAGTATTGAGTATTGAGTATTGAGTTGTGAGTATTGAGTTGTGAGTAGGGTGTGTTGTGCGGATTGTATGCTGGTGCCAAGGCGTACACCTACAAGTAACGCGTGTGGGGACTTGGGGTGTTTCTTGAGTGGGTTGAGGTCACATCCCACGCGAAAGAATCCTCCTTGTCCTCGGTACGCAATACTATCGCCTAAGGTGATGGTTCCGCGCATGGGGTCGTTACTGGTGGCGGGCAGTGAACCTGCGTATCCTACTTCGAGAGTGGGGTAGAAGCGATTCTTTAATCGGCAGTTAACGGCAATCTCGTAGTGTTGTAAGTTTGCTTTGGTAGTGCCGAGAGTGAGCGCGGTGGCACCAAGGTCCAGTTTGATGTTCGTCCCTTGGTAAATGCCTTTAGCATGGTGTGCGTGTGTGTGCGTACTATCGTTCTTGGCAATTTTCTCCTTGGCACTTGCTGCAAAAGGCACCACCCATGCTGCGATGATTATGATTAGTATCTTTCGCCTCATTCACAATTCTCGATTCACAATAGTTCTTTCGCTTCGCGTTTGAGTTCGTCCATGGCCTTGTCTGTAGGTGTCAGTCCGTTGGACTTATAGGCAGTGATGAGTGTGGTGGCGTACATCTGTGCTGTGGCATCCTTGGGTAACTGATTGCCTATCGCGATGATGAATGCAGCCATTTGGTCGCGTGCGTTTAATACGAGCGTCCATAACTCTTCGCTGACATATACTTGTTGGCTAAGGTTGTGCTCAAACTCAATGCGTATCGTTTGTAATAGATGTTGCTGCATTTGTAGAACAGTCCACTGCGCCATGGCCTCTGGTTGTTTGGCGCGTAGATCGAATATCATATGCTCGGGTGTGGTGCGCTCGAGCAGTAGGCTCAGGCGCTCATAAGCACGCATGCGGATAGGAGAAATGGTCTTTTGTGACTCGCGTTTGAGCTCCCATTGGCGTTTCTTCTCTTCGTTGCGGAACTGAGATTTTTGAATCATCCAGAACCCGAAAATCATGATAGCAACAACTATTAAAACAAGCAGTGTAGTGTTCATTTTTATAATGTATTATAAATCGGCTGCAAATTTACTACAAAAACTGCACATACGCAAGTTTTTGGGTGTTTTTTTTGCCTAATAGAATATAATTCTATGTTTTGTGGGCGGAAATATGCAGCATATGCTTGCATAAATACCCTCTATTTCGCTATCCCGATATATCCTTATCCCGATATGTTTTTTTTATTTTTCTGACGCACCGGTCCTGTAATGACCGCCTTTTATCATAACTTTGTGGTCGCATTGGATTAACATTCCCCAATGCGACTACAATCATGAATAATTCACTAAGACAAGAACAAGTATGCACAATGTTCGCTAACTTGCGAGAACAAATTAACCAATTAGAACAAATCTACACCCAAATGAGCAAGGAAAACCACACGCGCTGGGTGTTTCCCCAAAACAATTATACGGTATTGGCTATTTGGCTCCTATATGACCCATTAGCGCATGAATCATTCCCCGTTACACAGAAAAAAAGTTGGGCGGAACTATGCGAAAAACTATCAAAATATGTTGGATGGACAGTAGATGAGCATATCTTAAGGCGGAATTTTACAAGAAAATACATAAAAAAGGACCAAAATGGTCCCAAATGGTCCAAAAAAAAGACCACTTTGACCTCGCACAGGTCGTAAAATACCCGTACCTTTGCACCGGATTTCCAAAAACAACCGACAAGCGCTTGTCATAATTTTTAACTTAATTGCAAAGTGAATTATGGCTTCAATTCCATTTATCAAACCACTACCGCTCAGCGGAGTGGAAGTCGCAAACTCACTCTTCCTCATTGACGGAACCGAACTGCGGCTATGCGCTGGTGTCAAACACCGTTTTGGCACAGCAAAACTCTATTGCTCATATAATGGGCATTTCTACTCATTATCCCAAAACGGACTCAATGAGGTGCTGCCCGCTTATGGTCCAGCCGCTCGGGCACGCACAAGAGGCGGCAAGAACTATCGTGGCTCATGCTATCCTATGATGCGGGATTTTAGCTGCAAAGCATGCCACTCTCTCATCTGCACCGCGTGGCACGGACCAAGACCCACTTTCATTGACCAACACGGCAATGAAAAACCCATGGAGTGCGACCATCTCAACGCTAATCCATACGATTTTCACGCCGATAATCTGGAGTGGGTTACACCAGCAGAGAATAGACGCAGAGCCAAGATTCTACGCGGTCTCCGCAGCGCAGGCATTGAACCCGAAAAAGCGTACACCTACGCACAACTAAAAGACATTTTTAACACCTATGACATTCAAAACAACTAATCTTATGAATACGAAAGAAACAACATTACGCAGCGCGTTAATCAACGCCAACGAAATCAACCTTGAGCAATCAGTTAGTCCACTCACCGAACTATGGTCACTCCGTAAACTCATCAAAGCCGCCGAAGAGCGCCTCAAAGAAATCTCTGATGATGCTCTCCACGAAGCACTCACTTACACCGAGAGCGGACAATTCTTGCACGAAGGACACACTTTCCAAATCCAACAAACTTGCACTTTTGATTTTAGCGACTACCACCGCTATAACACTCAAGACGCGGCTGCTTGGCGCGAGAAACAACGAGAGAAAGCAGAACTACAAAAGAAAGTATCTGCCCTCACCGCCTCCATGAAAACCATCATGGATAATTATGGAGTGCTCAATGACAAAGAACCCGATGAAGTCAAACTAACCGTCAAAGTCATTGACTGATGGAAGTACAAGTACATGAATATGCATGGATGTGGCAACGGCTAGGACTATCCCTGGCCGAGTGCCGCGTCTTTGCGTTCATTTACGGACTAACAAAATCCAAAAAATATGGAGGGTATGACGGCTCTAAAAGACAATTAGCAGCCATGCTTGGACTAAGTGTTAGTAGAACAAAAAATATACTTGACATCTTAGAAAATAGAGGGTTGATTGTCTTTGAGAATGAAAAGTGGAAAGGTGTTCTTTCAGAGAACGGGAGTGTTCTCTCAGAGAACGAAAGTGTTCTTTCAGAGAACGAAAGTGTTCTTTCAGAGAACTCCCCCCACACCCCCCTATATAATAATATAAATAAAAATAAAGCAGCTATGCGCGAGATTAATTTTGAAACTTTTTGGGATTTATTCAACCCAACACCAGACTATAACAATAGAATTGCCGCTTCAAACTTGGAATGGGATAAATGTTCAGCAGCCAAACAAAAGGCAATCATTCACAAACTACAAACTGCTCCCGGCGATATAGTGCAGCCCAACCCATATTTCTTCATCCAAGACTTCCCCGAACCAACACCCACCAACCTCAACGGCACACTACAAGGCGCAGAAATGCTCAATGCCAACCAAGCAAAAACAGCATTCTACGACGGCAAATGGGGACTATACTCACTTGAAGATATTCAATTGTTCAACCTCAAAACACTCAACTAACATGTCAAAGCAATTTAATAAAAACATAGAGCGATTAAGCAAAGCCATAACCGCATCATCTTCCGACAAAAAAGCAACTCTCGTTCTCCATTGTGATGAAGTTGCAAAAGAATTTTTTATCGGCTACTCTGGAAAAATTGAAGGGAGCGATGATAAAATAAAACGCAAACACGATGAACTAATCATGCAAATCTTAATAGAAGATGATGAGGCATACAAATTCATTGAACGCATCTTCACACCAGTACAACGATACCGACGGAGACAACAAAAAAAGTGAACTACGCGGCTCCCCAAGCCACATACTACCCAAACCCCAAAACAATAAAAAAATATACTCAAAAATCTCGGGAGGACTGCTAGTGTAACGATAGTCCGACCGAAGAGCGGAGGCATTGGGAGCCCGTCTATTTAGCGGTTAGCGGTATAGACCATTGCGACCAATTGCCGAACGCGGCACGGGTCAATTACGAGTCAATTACGGGTCAGTACTATATTTTAATAATAAAATATACATTATGAGAATAATTCTTAGCAAGCGATGTGAGCATATGAGCGGCTCTATCGGTAGAGGGTACGGCTATTGTATCCAAGGAAGAAAAGGCGTCTTCTATGTTAAACGAAATAGTAGCGGTAATATCCCATATGATGGGCACCTTGGAATAATCATTGTGTGCGCCAACATGGCACTACTTGATTTACACATAGCTGATATTGAACTGCAATCAAAGGAACTTAAAAAAGCACTAATAGAAGCGCGCGTGCCTATCGTTGGCAAAGTGCCAAGAGGCAAAACACTTAACGCAAAAGAAACACTTGAACTACTCAAACAATTAACACCATTAAGAATATGAACAAACGAAAATACTCCATGGCGCAACTCGCTGCCAACCTTGAAAAAGCAATACATTGCGAGGTAGGCGTGTATGGACTGAATATCCTGCTATATGGGTGGAGAAGAAAATACACTGCCCTTACTTATGCGGTTTTGGCTGATAGAAAAAAGAAACATGGCTTTCAATTCCTATACGAAGATGAGGTCAAAATATTCTCCAAATATGTAGGTTACGACCTTACAAAATAGAAAATGTCAAGTTTCTTGATATCCGCGAGTTCACTTTCTTGGTGGGCTCGCGTTTTTGTTATACCTTTGCACCATGAAATCAAATTTGCAAATACTAACCGCCGCTATTCTCGCACTCGGAGGAATGATCCTTCTCTTTTGCGGAGTATATATCGAGCCGAAAGGACAGCTGCACGAAACACTGCTTGTCGCCTTTGGTGAGATAGCCACCTTTGCCGGAGCACTCTTTGGAATAGACGCGGCATACTCTAAGAAACTATGGGAATTTACAAACTCAAAAGACAACAACCAAACGGAAAAGCCGTCAGAGGAACAATCTACGACGAAAAAGGAATAGCAGTAGTGCCTACGCTGGAGAACCTTGATTATATCATCCCCACAGGCATGTACAAGATTGTAGTCACTATCTCTCCGCGTTTTGGTTATTATATGCCACTCTTGACAAATGTCCCTGGACGCACGGGTATTCGCATACATGGCGGTACAAAGCCCAGTCACTCGCAAGGATGTGTGCTTATCACACACCGCAAGAAATACCAAGACTTTGTGCGCCACTTGCTCCAAGAACAAGAAACCGCCGCACCTATCTACATCGAAATAACTGAATAATGAATATCATTTTTAATGAAAGCAGCATTGCCGTTTTTGAAGCGTAGCGCTTTTTTGTAAGCAAAGCGTGTTTTTGTGAAGCGAGAGTAGGCTTTTAGGAATTTACCTCCTACGGAGGTGAGGTGTAGCCGCAAGGGCTACCGTAAAGTGTACTTTAAAGAGTAGCCGTTGAGGATACGACTCAAAAGCACGGTAGTGCTAATACATAAAAGACTACCATCGCTGAGTTTTTGATTACTAAAAAATTGTTTTTTATATTTTTATTTTGTTTTCTTTGTTTTTGTTAAATTTAAAACACCAATATATTATGAAGAAATTCTTGCTTTTAATGAAATATGCCAGATGCTTTTACAAAGAAAGAAATAAAAAACTGCCCGGCTTCTACGAAAAGCCGGGCAATCACCTATATTTCTTTTATTCTGCTCCCTGTTCCCGGCACATCAGTTTCATAACCTCCTGCCGGGGATCTGCGCCCTCATTGACAACAGCATTCACTGCCGCCACAATGGGCATTTCCACGCCGTACTTTTCCTTGATCTCCAGCAGGCCTTCCTTGATGATGGCGTAAACGCGCTCGGGCTTGGCCAGAATATCATTATAATCGGCAATGCGCATACGCAGATCGTTGAGCTCGGCTTCGATCTTCTCGCGCTCGAGGCCCTGCAGTCTTCTCAGCTGCATTTCCAGAATGGCCTGTGCCTGTACGTCAGACAGACCAAAGCGTGCCATCAGTTCTTCCTTGGCATCGTCATATC
>CALATT010000031.1 GCA_937891905.1 uncultured Bacteroidales bacterium
GGCGACGATACACCAGTCGTTATCCACTATATCCATGTTCAATGGGGTAGAAGCGCATAGTTGCATAGCCACTGGCGCAGCCGCATCCATTGAATAGAATGGGAATGGCACATATGCCCACTGCATCCATCCAGAGTATTTCATGCTGATGCGTGAGAAATAATCGGTCATGTCATATGGCACATTGCGTGGCGTTTTATCATTCGAGACGAGGTAGAAGCGTGTTTCATCGCGCACTTGTCCTGGGTCGAGCATAGTTGGGTCACCCGTGAGATAGCAGAAGTCTATTCCCACTTCATTACCTGCGTATCCGAGATCGGAATGCAGCCTAACGAGTGTGCTGGTTTGTGGTTGGTTAAAGGCGAGCGGTGTGGTGAACTTGGATAGTGGTACCTTGATGGTGTACCATTGTCCATCCGCTGGCACTTCGGTAGTGGTGATGGTATATCCTTCTGCCGTTGTTTGACCAAGGAGGCATAAGGTGAGTGGGTAATTGACTGTTCTGCGCAAGCGCATGCAAAGCGTCCATGTATTATCTATTTCGGATAGATCTACAGGGTTGGCTTTGGAGGCATTGACCGTTACTTGCCACCAGCTATCTGCTCGCTTCTCAAAGAGTGCATATCGTGCATTCTCGCTGCGGTATATATTTCTTAGATTCCACTCTGTGCCTCCATAGTTTGGTCTAAGGTCCACGGAAGTAATATCTTGAGGCAGTTGTCCTCCTCGCACGAAATAATAGCGCGTCTCGGTAGCATGTGCCATGATAGTGAAGGCACTAATGAGTGCTACGAATAAGGTATGTATTGATATTCTTTTCATTGCTTCATTACTTTTGTGGTTGTGGTTCATCTGGCACATTATTATATATTGGCGTATATGGACATGTGATGATAGTGGTACCATCTTGTCGTGTCAGTAGTACTTGGTATTGTGCATTAAAATCAAGTGTTTCTGTAGGTCCACAATAGTAGTAGGATGTATTGGCACCAGGTATAGGTTGTCCATTCTTATACCATTGGAATGCGGTGAAATGGTAGCCATCCACACCTTCTCCACGATTATATTTCTCATTCAGGACAGCCAGCACATCATTCCATCGTTGTACGAATACGGATGATGGGTATAGGACGGAGAAGCGAATAGGTAGGGTGATAGTATCGCAGTTTTGTCCTTGAGGATAGAGAGTGAGTGTAGCATTATATTCTGGCTGAATATAGAGATTAGCAGGTAGATTAGCACCTATCTGCTCTTTGACGAATAGGAAGGTGGTGTCTCTCCATCCTGCTTGCTTGGCATTGGCGTCAAAGGTCAGTTCTGCCTTATCGAATGCCCCTTCTGTGATGGTGAGATTGAAGAGGAGTTGTTTTTCCTCGCCACATATTTGGTCTGGGTAGGTCATTTCCACCTTAGGGCATGGCGGTATTGGTGCAGGAATGACATGGAAATCAAACACTGCATATTCCACAGTACAGATATCGCTCACTGCGCGCACTTCATATGAGCCAGCGTCTTTCATTGTTACTGCAGGGATGACGAGTGTATCGCCTGTGGCTACAAGTTGCCCATCTTTGTACCATGCGAACTGCCCCACTCCATCTGCCGCTGAAGCGATGAGTGTGATAGGAAATCCTTCATCTATAGTAACAGCGGTATCTACATTGAGTGCCTCGTGTGTGACATAGACTGGCGAGGTGGTGGCATAATCAGAGAAGAAGCCATAGGTGAGTGTACCTTGTGGCTGTGATGCTCTATCCACTACGCCTAACTGGAATACGCCATGCTGTATCTCCACCTCAACAGGCATATCGGCTGGTTTGGCTGTGACATCAAGTGTGGTGTACGACCAATCAGGATTACCTGGTACTGGTTTGAAGGCTGAGAATGGGATGGCATTGCCATTCATAGTGAGCAATGCAGCATTATTGGTTTGGGTGAGAATATTGAGGTAGCAGAGGTTGGAATTAGGTATTCGCTTGTATGTAACATGCTTGGAACCTGTGCATCGCATTTGTGGCAGGATAGTTCCTCCCGATTCACCTTGTCTATTGGTGAATTGGAATACCTGAATGGCATTATCTGCTTCGATATATGTGACGCCTTTTATTTTCCTTGCTTGCCATTCTCCTGCTGATGCAAGTGTGATGGTCTCGGTATTGGTATCGTCAATGAGTGTGACATTAGTATTGGCATTGAGAGCTAATACATATAGGTATTCATTGGGCGAATTGGTGCCGGTGAGTGGAATGACGGTATAGTTCGTACCTGCCATATCTGTAGGTACGAGTTGCTCACCCACGGCATCTTGTCCAGCGGATGCATCCACAGAATCGTCTGATGTAGTGACCGCAATAGGTTTGGACGCCACTATGCGCGTGCCCATAAGATGCTTGTTGGCTGCGGTAGAAGCTGATTTAACCGCATATGTCTCTCCGCGCTGGAGGGTGACAGTGATTGGCGTAGTGCTTGCCGAGCCATCATCTTGGATAACCGGATTAGATGGCGTGATTGTGACGGTGGTATTATTCTCCGTTGCGACTATTTGGATGGAATTATTGTGGCTTACATAACCATTATAACTCGCATAGTTAGCAAAGTTCGTTTGTGACATCACAACGAACTCCGTACCGAGTGCATTTTTTCCCTTAAGGGTATATGCTTCTCCATTGGCGTGAGTAATTTGGTAGTATGCCGAGATAGGTTGGTCAGTAGTGATATGCAATCCTCTGGGTGCAATCTTATTATATGGTGCTTCCAGATTCGCTTCGGCATACTGCTTATGGTCGGTACGAGGACCGATAATGATGTCGCAGTAGCTATGTGCCAGAATAGTGGTATCTACCAGTATTCTATTCTGCCATGCTGGTTGCGTGATTGTCACTTTGGTGTCCTGGTCATATGCTGATAAAATCATATGGAAGTCCGCCTCACCTGTATGGTGTGAGTTCATCCATGGTGCAGCAAACCAAAACTCGGTATCCACCTGCGCCATTGAGAGAAGGGCGCAAGTGGATAACAATAGTACTGAAAATAGTCGCTTCATATAATTTCTTTAATAGTTCTATGGATTAACGGCCTTGGTCTTGTGGTATATCTGTTCCACCACCTGTGCTCACGAATCCTGACACCATGCAAATTGCATGGGTGCCAGAGATTGTGAGTATATCCGTTACTGGTTTTTTATATATTTTATTCATTGTTATTGTATTTAAGTAGATTATTTCACTAATTGACCTGTGGTAGTATAGATCTTATCTCCGCGGAGGATGTAGATTGTACCATCTATGATCACTTTTTCTGCAGTGGTGGTGACGGTATTCTCTTGTAGGTCGGTAGCCACTGTTGGAGCCATCACTACGCGTGCTCGTGCGCTTGCAGGCGCGCCTGCTCCTATTGTAAAGTACGCACGCAGACCTTTGAGATTAGTAGAATCTCCGTCCTTAACTGCAATGAGATAATTATCTGTACCTAAGAAATAGTCACCTGTAGCCACATGTGTAGGATAGAAGATACCCTTCATATTGAAATAGGTTGTCTCTATTGGTCTGAGGGTATTATCAATTACTACATCTTCGATGATTACTGGTTGAACATTCGCCATAGGCATGAAGAGGTAAGGCACACCCGCCTCAATGGTATTGACATAATCAAAATTGAGGTGTATGAGGCTTGAGCCGCGTAGTTCGCTGCCATTGAGTTTAGCGAGTTTGCATGCTCCGAATGCTGCATTTACTTGGTCTGCTGTCATTGAGAATGGCAAGCAGAGTGTGTACCATGCGCCATCTGCCACGAATGAGCGATTGAGGTCCACATCAACGGTGTTACCATTATTCTTCTCAAGAAGGGTAATATAATTGTCATTATTGATACGATTATCATGTAGCAGTATTTTACGGTCAGTTCGAGGATTTGGGTCTTCTTCTGCTGGATCATTCGTAAAATAGAGATAGTCGATGTCAAAGAACTCATCTTTCTGTAAGTGATTGCTATTGCTACGCACATACACTTGCGCAGCTATTTGGCCTGCCTGTAAGTATTGCACTGGTGTCTTTTTAGCAGCCTCACTTAGCTTGAACTTTACAGTATGCCATTGTCCATCACCATAGGTTACATACTCCGGTGAGTTGATTGTAAAGTTACCTTCTTGATTCTTGAGGTTAACTTGGAAGTTATTAAAACCTAGTATATAATTATCTATAGATGAGCGGAAACGCATTACAAGATGCCAATTACTTGAATCATATGCATCAATTGTATTAGCAACTGTAGTATTTGATTTGAATGTTATTTCTGTCCAGTCATGATTTCCTGTCTTCATAGAATAGTAATCAGACACACGGGTATCTTGATGCGCTAGATTTCCATAAGTAATAGTACAATCTACTGATTTATGCAAAGTAGCGTCTGTGCCTTCTCCTACTATATAATAGCGGGTGCCTGGTGCATCTTGTGGAGACACAGGTCCTGTTGGAATATCCGCTACAGTACCTTCATCAACCTTTGTAGCGTCATTGGTAAGATATGCATAATCAATATCGAAATATTCTCCATTCTTTGCACCTTTTGACATAAACACTTGAAGTCCTACTCCATTCTCCTGGAGATAAGCAGATGGAAGAGGAGTGGTGCCTTTGCAATCCTTTAATTGAAATTTAACAATATGCCATTTTTCATCATTATATGTAATCGTTTCTGTATTATTTATAGGGAATTGTCCTAATGCGTCACTAAGATTTAAACTCAAATTGCCATTTTCTGGAGTACTCATATCAGTCTTAAATCTAACCACTAAATAATACGAGTCATTTATGGAATTTGGTATTGTTGTTGTAAGTGTATGAACTTGTTTGCTATAATTATTAAGAATATCAAATCGTGTATAATCTGAGATCTCAGTATTTACATTCATATTTTCTCCTCCCAATTTTGCATATGCTGACGGACGCGCATCTACGCTTTTGAGTGTTTCAGAGTTGGGGAGTGGATCTATATTATTACCACGATAGAAATAATAGCGTATTTCCATACCTTCCGGTTTAGCAGGAGTGGTTACAAGATTGGTTGTTACTGCGTCTGCTGCAACTCCATCTTCGTTCTTTGCCACAACAGAGAAAGTATATTCTGTAGAGCCCTCAAGGCCTTCAATGACGCAAGTAGTGAGTTCACCTGCATTGCCTGTGAATGTTTTGGTAGTGCTGCCGTATGTAACTTCATATGTTACAACCGTTGATTTCTCACAATTAGCCTGTAGGTTCAATGTTACCTTGTCCCATTCTGTAGCAGTTGCAGTAGCGGTCACATTTGTTGGTGCTGGTTCTGGTGTATATGTTTTCTCAATGTAGATTTGTGTTATCTCAAAATAATCATCCGTTTGAGCTTGTAAGCGTACTATATCTCCCGCTCCAAAGGTAACATTATTACCTATAACACTCCCCGCACTGCTCCAGTCCGAAGTTGAATAATCTGCATATTTTAAAATTATTTCTTTTTCTGCTGTATTAGAGATTTTTGCTTGAGGGATAAAGTATCCTATACGATTATTATTCCAACTGTCTTTACAGAGCGCAAAATGGAGGTTGGATTCTGAATTAGCACTTCCTTTTTTTACTTTTATATAAATTGCCAAATTGGAAGTTAGCGTTAATGCTTGTGCTGAAGTAAACTGTAATCTGATAATATTTGCTTCGTCTGCACATACTCGAGAATTCGATAGAGAAGTATTTCCTGTAAATTTAATTTTACCTTCTTCAACTGATACTTTATCCGAATATGTACCATATCCGTTTACACTTACATGACTTGTTAAATCCATATAGCCAGCTGGTACTTCGCCGAAGATGGCATAGCCTATTACTTCTGGTTCTGCAGGAGTAGTAGCATTGGCGGTTACAGGCGCTGCTTCGCCAGCTGAGTTCTTTGCCACTACAGAGAATGTATATGCTGTAGAGCCCTCAAGGCCATCTATGACACAAGTAGTGGTTGCTCCTGCATTGCCGATGAATGTTTTTGTTGTGCCATTGTATGTGACATCATAAGTCACTTTGGTAGAGGTTGTGCATTCTGCATACAAACTCAATTCTACTTTATTCCATGCTATAGCATTTGCAGAAACAGATACACTGGCTGGTATTCGTTCTGTCTCATTAGTCAAGTAGATATAGTCAAACTCAATGGTTTGACCTGCATTATTATCAAAAGTAGAAGAGAAGTCAATGATTGTACCACCCGTAGCTATATTACCCAAATTATTCGTTCCAAAAATCACATCTTTTAATGGCAGGACATAAGTCACAAAATTAGTGGCGTCTGCATAAGTAGTCATCGTTGACATGTTTTGACCATTTACTTGTACTGTCAAACCACGGTCTTGTCCTTCATTTACTACTCCATTCTTTACACGGAATACAAGATTCCAAGTGTTATATACTGGAGTTAAATCCACATCGGCAGAAGATTTCAATTGGAAGTTGAGCCACCACTCTTTAACCATAGTAGTAATACCAAAGAAAGTTTCTGATGGAATACAGTTCCAATGCACGCTTGAAACAGAGGTAGTAGCGGTATAGTCCGCTGTCTCTGCTACGCCAGCAGGAGTGACTGCAGTACCTTTGCGCAGATAGATGCGTTGTGGGTCTTGGTCAGGAATAACTGCGGGTTGCTCTGGTTCTTGGTTGGTAGTTTCTGCAGTAACATAGATAGCCTTGATAGTGAATTGCTCTCCAGCGGCTGCGCAAAGACGGAAGATCTCTGCTGCAGGGAAGTTAGCAGGAGCACCAATGAAGGATGCCTCTCCATAACTATTCCAATCGGTAGCTACGCGGTCTGCGTATGCCAGTGCGATATCCGTATCGGTAGTATTGATATTTTCATTGGCGATAGTATAGCCAAGACGGCCATTATTCCATCCATTATTACAGAATGCTACTTGTACATTGCCAACAGCTGCTTCAGCTTTTGCCAATACCACATGTACTTCAAACGCTTCGGTCAAAGTGAGTGCTTGTGCTTCTGTGAAGCTCATTTTGAGATAATTGCTTGACTCACAGATACGACCAGGAAGTCCTGCGCCAGTGAATACGCCATCCGCAAAAGTAGCAGAGCCTACAGCTTCGATAGTTACTTTAGATGTGAGGTCAATCGTTCCTTCTGGTGCAGTACCATAGAGATAATAAGCGCCGTTAGCTGGCTCTGGTGTTGGTTCTGGTTCTGGTTCAGGAGTAACAGCAGCCTCATCGGTAACATAAATAGAAGAGATAGTGAATGCCTCTGCCGCTGCTGCGCATACGCGGAGGAACTCAGCTGCACCGAAAGTAGCAGGAGTACCGATAAAGGATGTCTCTCCATAACTATTCCAATCGGTAGTTACGCGGTCTGCGTATGTCAATACGATGTCCGTAGCTGTCTCGTTGATGCTTGCATTAGGGATGATATAGCCTAAGCGTGCTGCATTCCATCCATTGTTGCAGAGAGCGAGTTGAAGGTCACCTGCTACGCCAGCTGCTTTAGCTACCACGATATGGATAGCAAAATTCTCAGATAGGTTCATCGCTTGCTCAGCAAGAAAATTCATTTGTAGGTAGCTGGAAGACTCACAGATACGACCAGGAAGTCCTGCGCCTGTGAATACGCCATCCGCAAAAGTAGCCGAACCAAGTGCTTGTGCACTTACATTCGCGGTGAGATCAGTTGCACCTTCAGGCACATTGCCATAGAGGGCATAGGTAGCTGCATTCGCTACGATAGACATACTAAACAATGCAACGAGCATTGCACTTTTCTTGATTGCCGAGAAGGCAGAGGAGAAGAGTTTTTTCATATTGTTAAACATTTAAGGGTGAATATGCTTTATTTTCGGGTGCAAAGATAGTGCTTTTTTAGTAAACAAAGATACGCATAGTGACTAAAAAAGTACGGATTTTGACATACACCCGATTTTTATATGTTTTATAGCATTTTTTTATAGTTTTTATGGTGTAGGCCAATTGGTCTAATGGGACAAATTAGTCTAATTGGGCTAATTGGACTAATTAGACAAATTGGACACCGGACGCCGGAGGCTGGACACCGAAGGCTGGACACTGGAGGCTGGGGCCTATAGGACTGCGGTGTAGAGCGCGACGATTTGCTCCCCGGTGACTTCTCTTGGGTTGCCCGGTGTGCATACATCTTGGATAGCTTGCGCTGCCAAAGCAGGGATATCCTCTGCAGTGATATTGAGTTCTGATAGTTTCTGCGGGATACCTACTCTAATGCTGAGTTCTTGCACCGCTTTGACAGCCGCTTCTGCTGCTTGCTGCTTATCCATAGCAGAGGTGTCCACTCCCATGGCTTGTGCTATATCGGCATACTTATCAATACAAGCCGGCATATTGAAGTTCATAACCACTGGTAAAAGTAAGGCATTTGCCACACCATGAGGTATATCAAACAATGCTCCTAATGGATGCGCCATTCCGTGTACCAATCCCAGTCCTACATTAGAGAAAGCCTGTGCAGCGATATATTGCGCGAGTGCCATTCCTTGTCTGGCGTCTGTATTGGTAGGTTGCTCTACTGCTAATGGGAGGTATTGGGCAATCATCTTGATGGCTTGTATCTCATACATATCTGACATCACCCATGCGCCTTTGGTGATATATCCTTCGATAGCATGTGTGAGTGCATCCATACCTGTAGCTGCTGTGAGTCCCTTAGGCAATGAATACATGAGTTCTGCATCCACGATGGCTACTGCAGGTATATCGTTCGGATCGACACATACCATCTTGGTTTGTCTTTGTTCGTCAATGATGACATAGTTGATAGTTACTTCAGCGCCGGTGCCTGCAGTAGTAGGGAGTGCGATGATTGGTACTGATTTATGCTTGGTAGGTGCTACTCCTTCGAGGCTAACGACATCAGCAAACTCAGGGTTATTATTCACAATACCAATGGCTTTTGCGGTATCAATAGATGAGCCACCTCCGATAGCGATGATACAATCGGCTCCGCTGGCTTGGAAAGCCGCTACTCCTTGCTTCACATTGGTGACAGTAGGGTTTGGTTTGATTTCTGAGTAAATCTCATATGGGAAAGCCACTTCGTCTAAGACGCTCGTCACCATTGCGGTAGTGCCGCAGGCGATAAGTCCTTTATCAGAGCAAACGAGTGCTTTGGTGAGGTTCATACGCTGTAATACTTCTGGCAATTGCTTTCTTGCGCCAGGACCGAAGTAAGAAACTTCATTTAGGATAAAACGATTGATCATAGTAGTGAGTAATGAGTAGTGAGTAATGAGTAGTGAGTAATGAGTAGTGAGTAATGAGTAGTGAGTAGTTTCTGGTTTTTTAGAGGGTGAGGGATAGTGTATGTGTGCCGGGAGTGTATTGTTTGGGTTCGGAGCCATCCGGCAGGATGACAGTGGCTGTTGTGGATTCTGGAATAGAGAAAGTCCAGGTCCATTGTGCTCCCTCGTAACGCCAAGAACTGGTGATGAGTCCTGATTGTGAGTTGTATTCTGCTTTGAGGAATCCGAGTCGTGGGTCAGGCACTGGTTTGAGTATGATATGCTTGAATCCTGGTTGCATGATATCGGCATTGATACCAGCTGCTGTCTGCCATATCCACTGGCACACACATCCATACGCATAGTGATTGAAACTATTCATGCCATTAGGCGCCATACCTTTCTCAATGGTGTAACTATTCCATCGCTCCCAAATAGTGGTAGCGCCATTATCAACCGAATATAGCCAACTGGGGTTTCGTCTTTGGAAGAGCAGTTCGTATGCCACATCTACCATTCCATTATCCGTGAGTGTCTGCATGAGGATACTGGTTCCCAAGAATCCTGTTTGTAGGCAGTTGTTATGGTCCACAAAGTTTTGGCGCAGACGATCAATCATATTCTGCTTTGCTTGTCCTGTTAGGAGTTTGTTTCTGAGTGCAAAGAGTGCAGGCGTCTGCATGGTATTGAGGATAGGCAGTTTGAATTCTCCATCTGGTGTGAGGAAGCGATTGGTGACATATTCCTTCGCCTGCGCGAGCATATTGATATATTTAGTAGTATCGTTATTGGTTAGGCGTGCCATATCAATCATTTTCTCTGCATTGATAATCCAATAAGAGCCATATAGGTATGACCAATATTCTGCTGCTTCAGGGCGCAATCCATTGGCATCCCATGGTTGTCCCGTGAAACTCTCCAATGCTTCGTAGCTAAGCCAGTCCGCCCATTGGTATCCTCCATTATCAGGAAAGAGGGCTGTATGGTCGAAATTCACTTCTGCTCCGTGATTGATATATCGCTCCATAGAGCTCCAATGTTGCTTAATGAGGGCTGTATCACCGAATTGCTTGAGGATGACCCATGGAACGATGATGCCTGCGTCAGACCATCCTACGCGCGCCATATCCACTGGGCTGGAGCCATATTGTCCAAATGGCGCTACGCCCGGGTAACCTCCGTTCTCTTTTTGGGTATCGCGCAAGTCGCGTAACCATTTGCGGAAGAAGGCATTGGTATTAGCGAAGAAGGTTCCCGTTTCCGCGAAGACTTGTGTATCAGCAGTCCATCCTAAGCGTTCGTTACGCTGTGGGCAATCAGTTGGTACAGAGAGGTAATTACTGCGTTGTCCCCATAAGGTATTGGAGATGAGTTTATTAACCAATTCATTACCCGTAGTGATGGTTCCTATTTCTATTTCATTGGTGATAGAAGAGACAGGGATTGATTGGAGGGCATAGATAGTAACGGTATTGGTGGCTTTGATAGCCGCATAACGATAGCCGAAGAAGGTATATCGTGGGTGGTATTGTACTGGTTGGTCATTCTGGGCAAAGGTGTATTTCATAGTAACACCTGTTTCTGGTATGCGCAGGTTGGTTCTATGCACCGATCCTTCTGGTCCGTCCATACCTCGGAGATGTGCTCCGAGTGAGTCGTTGAGCAGTTCGCCTCCTTCAAAAGTGACAACTGTTCCTTCTGGTGCATCAAAGATGAACTGTGGTACTGCTGCGCAGTTCTGCCCAAAATCGATGACTAAGGTTTCACCAGCATGGATAGTCATCTTATCGCCTGATTGGTATTCTCTATCGATGACTACTTTACCGAAATGGGTGTCGTCTGCATTCTCTATTTGGGAATAGACATATGCCTTTTGTGGTGCGAGTGCGAGGTCGTATCGTAGATACACTTCAGCGCCATTGGATGGGAGTATTTCTCCATTGAACTCATTATTTAGTTCAGGTGTGGTGAGTTTTTCTGGTGTATCATATCCCATTGGGATGCGTGCGTCATATTCTTCACCATCAAAGATAGCTGCATGCGTGACTGGTCCTGCTATGCCTGCTTTCCAACGGGTGGTATCGGTGTATATATATTCCACGGTGCCATCTGTGTATGTTATTTGTAGGTCTGCTCTGAAGGCGCATTTCTTGCCATACATACCTTTGGTGCCCGCTGGTGTGATTATTTTATCTGCCCACCATCCCGGTGTGACTTGTGCAGCCAGTGTATTGGAGTCGCCTTGTGCAGTATTGAGTGCATCCGTAATATCATAAGCAAATGCGTATTTCGTCTTGGCATAATCGGTATATCCCGGTTTGAGCACTTCTTTCCCTACTCTTTTGCCATTAACAAAGAGGTCATATACGCCGAGTGCTGTGGTGACCCATACGGCTTTTTGTATCTGCTTTTGTGGAGCAAAATTAGCCATGAACCAATTGGCGCCATCTGCTGCTCTGCTGCCGTCATAGACGGTATCGGTCACTACTGGTGCGTCCACCACAGATATCCATTGTGATTGTGATTGTATCTGTGCTTGTACGCGTTCTCCCACCACCTCATCTGGAGTGATGGTATATTGCTGATTGCATGCTGCGAGCATTATGATTGCCGCGAGAAGAAGTGTGTGCTTTTTCATATTATTGTATTTTTTGTCCCATCGCATTGTATGTAGCGCCATTGGTATGGATAAGTAATTGTCCGTTCTCTAAGGTCTTGATAGCTTTGGTGGTGGTATTGGGTGATTGAATGTCTTGAGAAGGTTGTCCGATAGAGAGCCACTCATTGTAGTACAATCGTCCATTGCTATAGAATTTGATGCGGTGCTTACCTGCAGTGAAGTGGACAGGGAAAGATTGCGTCTCCCAATGGTCAAAATCAGTGGTGGAGGTAGCTTTGGGTTGGATAGTAGTTATTTTGACATCATCTTCATAGACATCAATCTTGGAATTATTCTTGCATGCGATGCGCATGAAGACATCATATGTGCCATCCGCAGGTATCTCCACGAGGTATTCCGCCCATGAGCCAGTGGACATATCTTTGAGCATGATGGTATTGGTGTCATCTGTAGAAGGGCGGATAGTGAGTGATTTACCGCTTTGGTAATGCGCAGCTGGTATTTTCTCGCCTACTTGGTGATAATAGGTGGAGTCGAAAGAGGACATATTGACATACACTTTTCCAAGGTCGGTGAGTATTCCTTCTCCGAGGTCAAGCAAGTTGATTTGCCATACGCGACTATAGGTCATAAACCATGCATAGCGGAAGACATGTGGGTGCTTCTCGAGCATTTCGAGTTCGGTAGTTAGGAATTTGATATGGTCCTCTGGTGTGGCAGACGAAGAGCCATCGTTATAGTTAAATTCTGTGAGCCATATAGGTCTTTTGTATTTCTCCCATAATTGGTCGAGGACTCCTTTCATAGCTCCGGCAGGCATGTAGAGGTGAATCGCGATGTGATCCACTCTACAGTCTGGGCATAATTGGAAGAATCTATCGTACCAGTCAAAAGGATTGGTATATTCGCGATTGGTTTCCTCATCGCGCACCGCACCTCCTGATGGTGCATAGTTAAGCGCTGGTCCGACGAGTGTGAGTCCAAACTCATCTGCAATCTGCTCCATGTATTTCCATTGGGAAGCAGCATACTGTGGTGTCATGCGTGATTGGGAGGTGAAGTTGGGTTCGTTAAAGCCCAAAAGGTATTTGATAGATGGGTGTTTACGGAGATAATCGCGGAGTTTATTTTGTCCGTCTTCTCTATCAATTCCTCCTCCCCATATCATAGGTATATAATCCATGTTTAGGTTTTCCCAGTCATTGGTTACAGGACTCGGAGCAGTAAATGTCCAATTATAAAACCAGCTAAGTCCAGGATTGAGTACTTCAAAATTAGCGCGATAGCTCATGTTATTGGATCCTGCACCTCGTTTAAAACTTCTTGGTTGCTCTGCATTGATGGTGCCTGCAACCAGCAAGGCAGCCAAAAGCGTTAATGTGATTGATTTGCGATTCATTGTTTAATTAATTTATTAGAGACCGGTGGTTGTTACCAGCAACCACCGGCTGTGTGCCTTTCGGCAACGATATTATAATTTTGTACCTAAAACATTAAATTTCACACCATTCTTGAGGATTACGATTTGTCCATTCTCGATGGTTTTAGCTGCTTTCACGCTATTCTCGATGTCTTCGATACCTTCGGTATCATTTCCATCTGTGAAGTACCAAGCGTCAATACAGAGTTGTGTAGTAGCTGTATTGTCATTGGTAAGCAAGTTGAAGAGATAACCAGTTGTCAATGGTTCTGCGAAAGAGATACCTTTGTCGAAGATGTCATACATAGGGATCTCGATTGTTTGCCATGTTTGGTTGTCCTTGGTAGTCACCATAGCAGCGAGGTCCAAGTTGCATTTGGTATCATCTACAACAGCGAGTGTCCAGAAAGGCACATCTGTTTTGCACACGATAACCATTTTCCAGTCCTCTGTGATAGCTGATAAGTCAAGTGTATTTGTGACTGCCCATGTAGCGCCGTAGTAACCAGCAGCAGGTGCACCTGAATTGTCTGGATGGCACATGAAGGTCATGTAGCTATAACCAGAAGGTCCAGCGTCACCACTTGTTTCGAGTGAGCAAGTCATTGATTGATCTCCCCAGTCACGGATCCAAAGCATCAATTCGGTGTTCTCCATGATGGCGGTGTTAGCAGTTAATGGGATGGAGCGATCATCAGCCATCACATAATAACGCTCTGCGTACATCATGCCTGTCATAACTAAGGCAAGAGCTAAAAAGATAGATTTTTTCATTGTGATAATGATTTTAGTTAATAATAAGGGTTATTTATCATGTCACCCTTTGGTGAACATTTACTTGAATATTTGTGGATATTTGCCTATGAAATAGACGGGTGTGCATGACCACGCATGGCATGCTGAATTGACTGGAGTGAAGTCATATGGGGATATAAAATCATTGGTAGGGTCATATGCTTCCCAGAAGGTATCTGCTCCTTTTCTGACCATTCCTCCCCAGTAGTCTAACAAGTAATTTTTGGCTTGCTCATTCATACCTGCCATTATCAATGCTTCAATGAGGTAGTGGGTGGCGTATGGTGTGCCTGGCATGACTGTTTGCGGATTTGCGAGCGCTGTGGCGAGTGCTTTTTGCGCCTTTTTGCCTTTGATTACTTCTGCTTTGATGGCCCATGTCTGACTTAAGATGGAGACTTGTTTATCTGGTCCACTGACGAATACGCCTTGCTTGGCGTCATACATATGTTGGGTAGCAGCCTTGGTCATTTGTGCTGCTATTTTAGGGTATTGCGCCACTTCGGCTTGCTTGCCAATCATAGTAGCGAGTTGATAAGTTTGCTTGAGTGCAAAGATAGTGGCCATCTGCATGGGTGTAGCCACATCAAGTCCGTCTCTCCAATCAAAGAAGATCCACACATCACGCTTATTGATATCAAAAATATAATCCTCTCCGACATAAGTGAGTGCATCTTCTATTTGCCTTTTTGCCACAGGCCATAGTTCGTTGGCTGTCTCGTAGTCCTCTGTATCAATGAGGTATTCCAGCAGGGTGGAATTCCATATGAGGGCATAGGTAAGCATGTATGAACCAATTTGCGGATGGGGTGTGGGTTTCTCAAATATATTACTGATTATCACTCCATTTTCGTCTGCGAGAGCTGCGAAGAGGTATAGGCAGCGTTTGGTGAGTTCGAAATTACGGAATGAGTACCTATTTGCCATGGCTTGAAGGTAAAGGTCACCTGCCCATAAGCGCTGATCTCGTTTAGGTCCATCTTCATAGACGGTCTGCATACACTCGCGGAGTGTTTCTACGCTGACGGTACGAATGGAGTCCATGAGGGGATGAGCAGTAGTAGCGGCGCATTGATCTTCTCCTGCGCTGCTGACAGCATCGAAGGACACTTGTGAGAGCGCACAATCGAAATCCATGGAGGTACCTATCACTTCGACTTTGAGGTATCTTCCTGCCATTCGGCGTGGGATGGTGATGGCTTGGTCAGTCTGTAGGATATTGATTGTTTCCTCTTGCATCCATGCTCTACTGAGCCATGCTTTCCATGGTTCGAGCGGTGTATTGAGTTCCGCAGGCAGTTCTCCCATGAATAGTTTGAGTCGGATAGGTGCGTCTTGGCATCGGCGTAGGGTTTTGGTATTGATAGTGAGGTATCCCACCATATGACGCCCAAAATCGAATGTAAAGACTTGTCCTTGCTCTAATGGTCGCTGGTAGATTTGCTGCGGAGTGATATCTGCTTCCACGAATTTCCATCCTTGAAAGGCATTGCTATCTTGCTCTGGCGTTACCATTCGTACGGGCACACAGGTAGTGTGGTGCAACTGCGGTTTCATACTTTCTGCTTTCTCCAACCAAGTAGCCGACTGGGGATAGAACGCAGAAGTGATTGTAAGTAATATCGATGCGAGGAAGTTCATTATGTTTTAGATTGCAGATTTTAGATTTTAGATTACAGATTTATGGATAGGTGAGGCCGTATCCGAGTGGGTATAATGTTCTTTGGGGTTGATTCATTCCTTCGCGGTAGCATACCTTGTTTGGATCTCCATCCGATAGAGGGAAATTGGTTGCACTGGGTACATCCTGATAATCGTAGTAGAAAGGCATTGGCAATTTGCCCATTGGCGGTGTGATGCCAGTGAGCACATCTACGATGGCATTTCCAGCCTCTTGTCCCGGCAACCAAGCCAAGAGGATAGCATCCGCATAATCCACTATACTGGTCAATTCGATAGGCGAACCGATATTGAGGACGAGGATTAGTTTTTTACCCTGCTTATGGAATGCTTTTGAGGCATTGATGATTAAGTTTTCTTCTTCGTTTGTGAGGTAATAATCGCCTTTGATGAGTTGTCTATCTCCTCCTTCACCCGCCATGCGCTGAATGGTTAGGATAGCCATATCGTTCGTGGCTGCCATTTGATCCAGTTGCGCGGGTGTGTAAGTCAATTCGCTTACATATGGCATATACCATGCTGACTCAGCAGGCTGCACAGAGCGTGAGTGATTGATATGCTGGGTATATTGGTTTTGGACTGCTGTATCGAGCATGTATCCTGCTTGTGTGAGTGCATCGCTGAGTACGATTTTGTATGGTCTGGTGACGCATCCTGAACCTGTACCTCCCACATAGGTATCATACGAACCTTTTCCTAATAGCGCAATAGAGGAGCGCATACGATTTCTCAAAGGCAATGTGTAATCGTTTTTGAGGAGTACCATTCCTTTGGAAGCCACTTGTCTTGCCAATTGTGCATGCGCTGCGAGCAAGGAGTCTTTGTCGTAAGTAGGGATTGTTTGCCCTGCTTGCTTGCGGAAGGAAGGAGTTCGCTTGATGATACGGAGTATATTGAGTAGGTTTCGGTCGAGTATTTTCTCATCCAATCGTCCATCCTTAACAGCAGCAATGAGGGTATCTATTTGCAGTTGCGTGCCAGGCATGAGCATATCGTTTCCTGCTATTTGCATGCGTATAGGATCTTCTTCCGCCCACCAGTCTGTCATCACAAATCCGTCAAATTGCCATTCACCACGGAGTATATCTGTGAGCGTGTAGGTATTTTCAGAGGCATACACTCCATTTATTTTATTGTATGCGCTCATGATGGTCCATGGTTGTGCTTGCTTAACGATTATCTCAAAAGGCTTGAGATAGAGTTGGCGAAGCAATGTATCTGATAGTTGCACATCGATGCCATTTCGGAATGTCTCTTGGTTATTGACTGCGAAATGCTTGACGCATGCTCCTACTCCTTTGGACTGTACTCCTTGGACGAAAGCAGCTGCCATCGTTCCCGCAATATATGGGTCGGACGACATATATTCATAGTTTCGTCCGCATAGTGGGTTTCGCATTATATTCACTCCTGGAGCCAATAGGATATCCACACCGTAGTATAGCATTTCTTCTGCGATGGCTTGTCCCACTTGCTGAATGAGGGCCGTATCTCGTGTAGCGGCGAGCAATGCGGTAGAAGGGAAGGCAGTGCATGCACTATCTATTCTCACTCCCACGGGTCCATCTGCGAGTACGATAGATGGTATTCCGAGTCGTGGGATTGCATAACTAACGCCTGCTGCTCCGCTCACTTGCCCTTTCATGGTGGCGGTATTGCCTTGGTATGTTTCCCAATAGTCAGCGGGAGGTGGATCGCGATGGATGGTATTAGGTGCTGCTGGTGGAACAAGGTTCCAGTCCTTGCATGTTCCGACGAGCAATTGCACTTTTTCTTCCAGTGTCATTGCATCGATTACCTCTTGGTCTGACTGCACACCTAATTTAGGCGTGCAAGCCAAAAGGCAGAGCGTTATGGCGAATAGAAATAGTTTTTTCATTTGTCTTGTTTATTATTCTGCTTTTGGTACAAATTTATTCACCCATGCTTGGTTGCTACCTGGTTTATAAATCTTGGTAAGCATGACGGTGTCATTGAGTACTAAGATGGTATAGTCATGTTGTCCTTGGCACTCAGATGGGAAAGGAGGTAATACAGCATCTCCTGATAAGGTGAGGTGCATTCGTCCGTCCTTAGATTGTGAAGGATCTTGCAATTCCCATGTGGTCTCATAATCAGCGATATCGTATGGTGCGCTATCGAGTGCTGATTTGCCATTCGTTTTATGCTTGAATGTTCTATTGGCATCGAGCACGAATGTTATCTCGTCATCGAATACTTCTGGGTGACTACCTGGGTCAGCTGGCCACCAATAATCAGTCATATACTCGAGCATCCATGTATTGACATCAATGAGTCCATAATATCCTTTTTCTTGCGATAGAACCCATGTTTTTCCTTCTGGCATATCGCATCCGCCTGTAAGGGCAGCATAGTTAGCATTGGTGCAGATGGACTCATCCATATATTCGATGGTGAAAGAGAGTGTGACAGAAGGTGTGAGTCCGTACTTATTATACGCTGCAGCTTGTACGGTATAATCACCTGCGAACTCAAAGCGTCTATCTAACTTATTCTGCGCAAAGCGTTTAGTACCGATGGTCCATACGCCTACCCACCCCTCTTTATCATCCATGATGAGGTGTACCATATTGGGGTCAACAGAATCCACGATAGCTCTTGGATTGAGTGCCAAAACGACCGTTGAGTCTGTATTGGGTGTGAATTCTGGTATATCATCCACATAATTACTTGGTTTGCATGCTACGATGAGTATTGCAGCGAGCAATGGAATATAAAAGCGTTTCATGATTTCAATTTTTGAATTATGAATTTAATATCCTGGGTTTTGTTTGAGTTTGTATTGTCCTTCTGTTCTATCTATTTCGAGTGATGGAAGAGGCATATATTTCCAGTTTTTATTCCATGTGCGTGTATATGCGCCAATCTCGTCAGTTCCGCTCAGGATAGCACTGATATCGCATGGTGTGACATCTGTAGCTTCACTCCAGCGCACCAAATCCCAGAATCGGTGTCCTTCTCCCAAGAATTCTCTTCTGCGCTCCATCATGATATTTTCCATAGACACCTCGAGATAATGCTTGCTGCCTGCCTTGTAGTCTTCATCTGGGAATGCGCGTTTGCGTACTTCGTTGAAGTTGGTTTGTGCTGGTCTTGCATATCCAAGGCGGAGACTTACTTCAGCGAGGTTGAGTAAGCACTCTGAATAGCGGAAGACGCGTACATTATTATTGAAGTTGAGTTCAGGGTCATATGGGCAATCGTTGTAGCCTTTGCGTGCGGTGTATTTCTTATTATACAATCCTGTATGGTTGGCTCTCTCTGCCCAACTGATGGTGATGCCCATTGAGTCTTGCAGCATTTGCTTGCGTGCTTCGATATCGAGGATAGAAGCATCGCGGCGCTGGTCACCATCTTCGTACATAACATATGCTTGCTTACGAATAGGTCCAAATCCCCATCCATCAGCGAACTCAGGGTCTCCGTCCAAACCATTGACGCCTAAGAACTTAGGTAGGATAGTTCCTTCTGCACCTTGTGTCCATCCCCATGAGCCACCTTCAGAACGATGGTTGATTTCCCAGATGGATTCAGATTTATTCATTGACTCTGGATTGGTAACAAATTCACCTTCCGCCGTCCATATACGCTCGTAGTCATTGCATAGCATGAACTGTGCAGATTTCTTGATAGCATCCATGTCATTATATACTTGCTCAAAGCGTGCTATATCATTCTGATAGAGCACTACTCTTGCGCGTAGCATCATAGCTGCGTAGATAGTTACTCGTCCCCATTGCTCTTCTGCAGGTCTGCTCATGAGTCGATAACTTCCACCTGATTTCTCGCAGCAGTAGTCCAAATCATCCATGATATGGATATATAAGGAGTCTGGTGTGATTTGCTTGGCGGTATATGGTGCTTGGAGTACATTGCCATAGTATGGCACATTTCCCCAGTATTTCCACAACCAGTGGTAGTACCATGCTCTAAGGAATCGTGCTTCTGCCTCGTACTGCTCTGCTAATGCAGGCGCTATATCTTCCACATTAGGTAGATTATCAATCACTGTATTACAGCGCTCGATGCCTGTGTACATATTCTCCCAAACGGAAGTAGGTGCATCGATAGGCATCATTTGGAATCGTTGCATTTGATGGAAGAAGTTATCAGAACCTTTATCACCTCCCACATAGATATCATCTGCGCGGAGGTCGCTGATATACATAAACTGATTATATCCGCCGTGGCAGTCTGACCATTGGAGAGGGTCGTAAGCGCCCACCAATGCTTTGTATATTTGCGCTTCTGTCTTGTAGTAATCGTCCATCAGGTCAGCGCTGGTGGATTCGATATCTAAGAAACTGCTATCACATGCCGTACATACTATCATGGTTAGTAAGACGGGAAAAAGATATTTTTTCATAACTATACTATTATATATATATCAAATGTGGGTTATAATACGATGTTTGCACCAATGCTCAGTGTGCGGCTTTGTGGATAACATCCTGCGTCAATACCGATACTGGTTCCGCCAGAACCGATTTCAGGATCAAAGCCATCATATTTGGTGAATGTGATTAAGTTCTCTGCTGAGAAATAAACGCGAATCTTTTGGAAGTGGATCTTCTGCATCCATTTTTTAGGCAGTGAATAACCTATTTGTAGGTTTTTCAATCGTAGATAACTACCATCCTTGATATAGAGATCACTTGAGCGCCAGTTATCATTAGGGTCTTGCTCGGTAACGCGTGGAATGGTAGTGCTGGTGTTTGGTCCTGTCCAGCGATTAATCATCCATGCAGGTTGGTTACTCAACGATAAGTCAGGACGGCGTGTAGCATCGAAAATATCATTACCTGCTATACCTTGGAAGAAGAGTGTGAGGTCCAATCCCTGCCATTCTACATTAAAATTGAGCGCGTATGTTATATCTGGCATACCCTTACCAATCTTAGTGCGGTCATCATCATTGATGTATCCATTTCCATCGAAGTCCACGAATCGCACATCACCGGGGCGTGCATTAGGTTGCAGTAATTCACCCTTATCATTCACATAGGAATCAATTTCCTCTTGTGTTTGGAATAGTCCGTCTGTTTTGTATCCATAGAAGAATGGGTACACTTCTCCATTCTCTGCTCTACTGACTGTACCCACTGCTTGCACTGCATCGAGATTGCTTGCGCCTGTCTCATTGCCGTAGTCAATCAATCGATTGCGGAGGTAGGATATATTACCATTGATGGCGAAGTTAACAGGTCCTGCATGGAATTTATATCCCAGGTCGGCTTCGATACCCCAGTTGAGCATGCGTCCGCCATTAGTCCATGGTTGCTCAATACCGATATAGCTTGGCAGCAATGCAGGCATGAGCATATCTTCTGTTGTTTTATAGAAATAATCAAGTGTCAATGTGAGGGCATTGCTCATAAATCCGAGTTCCAAACCGACATCTGTCTGACGGCTTGTTTCCCATTTCAGGTCCGCATTTGCCAATCGTCCTTGTCTCAC
Organism: uncultured Bacteroidales bacterium; assembly: GCA_937891905.1. GTDB lineage: Bacteria > Bacteroidota > Bacteroidia > Bacteroidales > Paludibacteraceae > Colicola. Next base: position 21,259 of record CALATT010000031.1, read on the forward strand.
ACCTGTGATAATTTGCTCGAGGTCGCCTCGTCCGAAGGTGTAGTTACTGCCGCTCACGATGAGGGATGTATAGGCAAAATCGCTGATACGGTCATTACCATTCATACCCCATGATCCGCGGAGTTTGAATGCTGACCACCATTCAGGTGCTTGCTGCCAGAATTCCTCACGAGCGATATTCCATCCCAAGGAGAAGGATGGGAATAGTCCCCAACGATTATTCTTACCAAACTTATCCGAACCATCGCAGCGTAAAGAGGCTTGGAAGATATAACGCTCCTTATAATTATAATTCACGCGCGCGAAATAGGAAGCGCCAGCTGAATAACTTCTACCACCACTTGTACGCTGATCTTCCGCACTACCCTGTGCATAATCAATGGTGGCTTTATAAGGGTCATTGCTTGGCAAGTCATAGGCAGTACCGCTTACATAACTATAGGCTGTTTTGGTAGCCGATTGACCTAATAAGACGCCCAACTCATGTCCGCTATCAAAGCTCTTATTATAGAATAATGTATTCTCTACTTGCCAAGTGAAGGTGCGGCTATGGGTAGAAGATACAGAACTGGTGGTGCTACTTCCAGCACCTCCTGAACTGAGGTAGTATGGATAGCCATAACCATCATAGCGACCGAAATTATAGTCTGCATTGAAACTTGATTTGAATTTCAATCCATCATATATCTCTAATTCTGCAGTGAAGTTACCTGTGAATCGATCGCTATAGTTCCATCCCGCTGGTAATTCCAGATTAGCAATAGGATTGATAATCTCAGCCATCGTGATATCTGGGATTGAATACAAACGGCCCTCTTTATCCTTCACAGCGGTAGGATACTTCTCCAATAATGCAGGTGTTTCTGCTTCTGTAGCATAGATAGGTTGTGTAGGTGCGATTAGTAGCGCCGAACCTAATGGGGAATAGAAGGCAGAGTTCTCTGCAATACCTGTTGATTTCACATTAGAATAACTGATATTCGATGTGATGGTGAAATGATTGAGCCATTTACGCTCCTCGGTATCAATAATCTTATATACATTATTATTACGCACGGTATAGCGCGTGTAATTACTTCTATCAAAATTGCCACCCACAATACCTTCTTGGTCTAAATAACCAAAACTAACGAAATAAGTGACCTTATCGCTACCTCCATTCACACTCACTTGATGACTCTGCACAGGCGCATTGTAATTAAAGAGTGCATCCTGCCAATTAGTACCCAAATCGGTGGTAATAGTAGAAAAATAAGGGGCAGAACCATCATTGAGTCGCGCCTCATTGAGAATGGTTTGATACCATGGTGCGGTGAGTACAGCCTTTTGCTTCCATGGGTTTTGCCATCCAATATTCATATCGTATGACACACTCACTTTCTTACCAAACTCACCATTCTTGGTTGTAACCAAGATAACACCATTAGCACCCTTCGTACCATAGATAGCTGCAGATGCTGCATCTTTGAGTACTTCAATAGACTCAATATCGGTAGGGTTAAGATAATCGATATTTCCCACAGGCATTCCATCCACCACATATAATGGACTGGCGTCATTGATGGTACCGATACCGCGGATATTGATGCGCGTACCTGCACCTGGTTGTCCAGAGGAAGAGGTGATGGTTACACCCGATGCCTTACCTTTAAGCAAGTTATCCACGCGAGTAGGAATCACATTCTCAAGGTCCTCAGCATTCACCTTACTGATGGCAGCAGTGACTACTGATTTCTTTTGCGTACCATAACCTACTACAACCACTTCCTCTAAGGCTTGTGTATCCTCTTTTAGGAATACCTTGCCATTTTTCTGCAATTGAGCCACTGTTACCACTTGAGACACATATCCCAAATAGGACACCTCAACACTCTGATTTGGATTGGCCTGTAATGTAAAATTACCGTCAAGATCCGTAACTGTACCCTGCGTTGTACCTACAATCTTGACAGCGGCACCAATAATAGGCTCAGACTGCTGATCCAAAACAACACCTGTAACCAACTGCTCTGCAAAGCTAAACATAGCTGTAGAGAGCAAGATGATTAGGAGGAAACTACGATTTTTCATGATTAAAATAATTATTTTGATTTTTGTTATATTCGTCCCTTTCTATGGGTATTATGTAATAATAAGCACTATTATTTACAATACAATTCCTAAGACGGTGCAAAATTACTACATTTTTTTTATATAAAAATTTGCATATTGCGAAAAAAAGTATTAATTTTGCCACCGATTTGAAAATTATATGTTTTACAACATGAAAACGCAAGATTCTTATGTACATTACATGACTATTTCTTCGGAATTAGATCATTTAGGCATGATTTGCACCACAGTGGGTCATCAAACTATTCTGCCCCGTCAAGCCTATCCTCCCATTGACACGCACCCTGTGGGTTATTACTTCCGCAAAGACTACGGTCGCCGACTGCCAGAGTATCAAATCGTATTCTTAACAGATGGCCAGGGATACTTCCAATCCGAACACATCTCGCGTAGACTTGTCACGCGCGGAACTGCCATCTTGCTTTTTCCAAACGAATGGCATTTCTACGAACCCTGTCCAGAGACAGGTTGGACTGAATATTGGGTTGGTTTTAGAGGTATTGGGGCCGCATCTTTCGTGCAGGAGATGATGCTCACACCAGAGAAACCTTTGGTTAAGATAAAAGACGAAGTGCGTTTTTTAAGTTTATACAACGAATTGATAACCATAGCCGAGCATGAGTTGTCTGGATATCAAATCCTATGCTCGGGGTTAACAACTCATATGCTGAGCATCTGTAGTTACGCACAAAATAGCAATGAGAATATCAATCAGAATATATCATCCACTATTCTCAATGCCCAAGATTTAATGCGGCAATATGTAGGCAAAAACATTTCTCCCGAACAGATAGCAAAGGAAATAGGTGTAGGATATTCATGGTTTAGACAAACCTTCAAAACCTATGTAGGCACTTCTCCTGCCCAATACCAGCAATTATTGCGCGTGCAACGGGCTGAGTTCTTATTGAGTAATCCTACTCTATCCGTAGCAGATATAGCATATGAATTAGGATTTGCTAATCCCAATCAATTCTCTACTTTCTTTAGACAACACAAGAATATATCTCCTTTAGCATTCCGCAAACAAATAGGAGTAAAGGGGTAATTAGTAGTGAGTAGTGAGTAGTGAGTAGTCAGTAGTCAGTAGTCAGTAGTCAGTGTTTGGTAGTGATGGGGTCGAAGCCTGAACCGAAGACGCCAGATACATTAGCTACGCTCACGAATGCCTTAGGGTCTATCTCATGCACCAATTGCATGATCATAGATGCCTCGGGTTTGCGTGCCAACACAGATATCACTTTCACTTCTTTTTTGGAATACCATCCCATTCCATCCAGTACCGTCACGCCTCTATTGACTGTGGTATTAATTGCCGTGGCTATCTTGTCATATTCAGCCGAGTAAATGAGTATATGCACCGAACGGCGTATATACGATAAGAACCAATCCACGGCCAGTGTGTACGAGATAGTCATGCATAAACCGCATAAGACGCGCTTGATTTGCAGAATGATAGGACTTGTACCCTCTGCCAACATATGCTCGGGAATAGGCAAGAAGAATGCCGATAAGATAATAACCACATCGCATATGAGCATCATATTACCTATTGATACATTGCGGTAATGACTCACTATCATCGCCAATATATCCGTGCCGCCAGACGACCCATTCGCTGCAATGACACATCCCAAACTCAATCCAAAAACAAATCCTCCTACTATAGCACCCAACCATGGATCTTCAATAATCGGTTGAGGCAAGATAGGTATCAATCGATACCACATCGTGATAGCCGCCACACCAACTATCGTGCGGATGCAGAACCGCCATCCTACCGTAAAACCTGCTATCAATAAGAGAATTAGATTAAAGAGGAAGGTGGTTAACCACACAGGAATAGCACCGCCATATTCCGCAAACAATGATGGAAAGGCTCCTTGCGTAAGATAATAAATAATGGAGCATAAACCCGTTAATCCTCCACCCACAAACGCATGAGGCAATAATACCCAATTGACCATCAATGCCATTGGGAAAATTCCCAAGATAATGACTATATATTCGAATATATTTCGTCCTATTACCGCAGTAGAATAATGCGGATTGACATATCGTACAAAATTATTTACGAATCGCATAGGGAGAGGGATTTTGGATTGCAGATTTTAGATTTTAGATTGCTGATGTTGGATGTATTATTTGGTCATCGAATCAAATCCTTGTCCGAATACACCGCGTACTTGACTTTGACTCACAAACGCATTAGGATCGATAGCACGCACAAGTCGGAAAATAGTGGATGACTCATGTACACGCGCGATGGTTGTCACCACCTTCATGGGTTGCTTATTATATCCTCCTTGCGCATCCAAGAAAGTGCAACCACGGTGTGCTTGCGTCAGAATAGCCTCAGCTATCTCGTCTGGTTTCTGCGTAAAAATCATGAACTGCACCGACTGACGCATTCTATTCATCACCCAATCTACGGCCGTAGAGAGCATGAAGGTATAAGTGAGACCGAATAGTATTTTCTCAATAGCGCCTTGCAAACCCGCCTCTTGAATAGTAGGTAAGAAAAAGGCAGAAGAGATAATAATCAAGTCCGTCACCATCAGTACGCGTCCCATAGGTAAGTGATGGTATTTATTCACTATCATTGCCACGATATCCGTGCCGCCTGTAGAACCATTATTGAGGAAGCATATACCTAAGAAACAGCCTGTAAATAGTCCACCCACCACCACTGCCATAAAGGCATCGGTGAGCAATGGTACTTCTGGTATAGGTATCACTCGCAGCCATATAGTGAGCCACAACACGCCCCACACAGTGCGCACTGCATAGCGTCGCCCTACCGTCAGGGCTGCCACGATAAGCAATATAAGATTGATTAGCGCGCTACTGAACCATATAGGCACATACGCATTGGTAGCGAAATAAATGATTTCGCATAATCCCGTCACACCACCACTGACGATGGCATGTGGCACTAATAATTGATTAACACCCAGCGCATAAGGGAAGGTGCAGATCACAATCATCAGCAATTCCTTGATAACGATAATGGGTTGTAATC
>CALATT010000032.1 GCA_937891905.1 uncultured Bacteroidales bacterium
GTAGAATATATTGCGACATACGGCTTATATCCTGCGGCGGCAAGTCCTGCACTGAAGGTAACCGCGTGAGCTTCGGCTATTCCTACATCAAAGACGCGTTCTGGCATCTCTTTTTGTAGGATACTCATGGAGCATCCAGACGGCATAGCGGGTGTGATACCTACCACTTTCTCATCTTGCTTCGCGAGCTCCAAAAGGGTATTACCAAATACCTCCTGCCATAATGGTGGCACTACATCCTGTTTGATATCAGCCATCTGACATCTAAGATCAGCCATCTCTGTTCTCTGCTCAGCTTTTCGCTCTCCTGTTTCTACATTAAATTCTCCGGGTGCATGCCAAACGGTTTGGTCGTTCTCTGCTGGCGCATATCCTTTGCCTTTCTTGGTGATGATATGCAGCACTTTGGGGCCTTTATGGTTCTTTATCTCGCTGAGGATACGCACCAAACTCTCCACATCGTGTCCGTCTGTAGGACCGAAATAGCGGAGGTTCATACCGGTGAAGATATTACTTTTTTGTTTGCTAAGTGCGGCTTTTATGTTGTTGTTGCGCCGTAAGATGCGCTCTTTTTTTGCATCGTCGATGAGGTGTAGTTTAACGGCTAATTGGTATAAATGCCATCGTACGCGGTTGTAACTGGCGCTGGTGGTGATGTCCACGAGGTATTGTGTGAAACCGCCTTTGAGTGGGTCGATGGCCATGTTATTATCATTGAGCACAATCAGCAGGTTGTTCTTGGTCATGGAGGTGTTGTTCAGTCCCTCGAATGCCAGTCCGCCAGTCATGGCTCCGTCACCTATTATTGCCACCACATTTCTTCCTGTAGGGCTCTGCCCGTTCTGTAGCGAAGCGTCCTCTAAACCTTTTCCACTTTCCACTTTCCACTCTTCTCTACTTCCAATGTCCATACCTAATGCGGCGGAGATGGAATTGCTGGCGTGTCCGGCTATGAACGCGTCGTACTCGCTCTCGGCAGGGTTGGTGAATGGTGATAATCCTTTGAACTGTCTATTGGTGTGGAAACGGTCGCGGCGACCGGTGAGTATCTTGTGTGCGTAGGCTTGGTGTCCTACATCCCATACGAGTTTGTCGTAGGGTGTGTCGAACACATAATGTAGTGCTACGGTCAGTTCGATAGCACCGAGTGATGAACCGAGGTGTCCAGGGTTCTTGCTGAGTGCTTGAATGATGAAGTCCCTCACTTCTGCGCACACGGCAGGCAGTTCGGTCACTTGCAACTTCTTCAAGTCCTCAGGTGAATTGATGGTATGTAAGTATTTATATTCCATGTCGCTTTGTTAAGCTGTCAGTTTGTTAGTCTAAAACCCAATGCCCTTCTTTCCTTCCTCCTACGCGTCGCAGCAGGCCGATTGATTGTAGATAAGCGATATCTCGTTTGATGGTTCGCTCAGTAACACCGGTCTTTCGTGACATTTCGGGGATTGCTATATGTGGGTTTGTCTTGATTGTTTGTATGATAATGAGTTGTCTGTCAGTTAGTTGTGCGTGTGTTTCTTTCGTGACATTTGTTTCTTCTGTTGATGTCACGAAAGCTGCAATCTCCGCTTTAAGGTTTGTATTATGTAATTGTAGCATTACTTCAGGAAATATCGTTTCGTTCTCTTGCTCTCGTGCGTCAATAAGTGCTTGTATGTATTTTGCTTTTTGTTCTTTGAGCACTTTGATAGGAATTAGTCCGAATTCCCATTGCAGCATATTCATTACAAGGCGTGACATGCGTCCATTACCATCTGCCCATGGATGAATAGTTACTAAGCGGTAGTGTGCTATGATAGAAAGGTTGTAGGCTGCTATGGTATCTTTTTTATTGATTTTTTTTCGTTCTGTATTGAGCCATTTGCAGAATTCGTTTAATGCTTGTGGCACTTTCTGATATGCGAGATATGAACGCCCATTGTGTCCGGCTGTTACATTGACTAATCGTAAATCACCATTTGCGGCGGAGAATGAACCGAGTGGTGTGTTGTAATCGCTGCCGGTATTTTTCATTAGTATAGCAGAAAAATGGCATAGATTGTTTGTGGTGTAGTCAGTATGTTTTTGTGCGAATTCCCATGCTTGCTCATAAGCTGCTTTTAGGTCCAAGTTCATCATCTGCTCCTGTAGTGTGCGCCCCGGTGCAGTAATGCCTTCGTCGAAGAGTAATTGGTTTTCTATCTCCGTAACGGTGCTACCTTCTATGGCAGTAGAGTGTGTGATGAGAGAATAGAGGTAGAATTTCTTGTAGTCAATTTGTTCCTCTATGCCTAATTGTTTGTATGTAGAGATAGTTTGTAAAATATCCATGTCGCTTTGTTAAGCTGTCAGTTTTCAGTTTTCAGTGGTCAGTTTTCAGTTTTTTTTTATAAGGTCCTTAAAGTCCTTAGGGTCTATGATTTATCGGGAGGACTGCTAGCGTATGCGATAGTCCGACCGAAGAGCGGAGGCAATGGTTGTACCTACGATTTAGCAGAGCGGTATCGTCTTATGCAATCCATTTGCCGAACGCGAACGCGAGCGCATACTCGCGCATACTAAAATCGGCTGCAAAGGTACTACAAAATAATCAATTGTGCAAGATTTTTAGCAAAAAAATGTGGTAAGTTCACTTATATACATGATTTTGCTAAATAGATTGTCAGTTGCAGGATACTGCGACTGGACCTTCGAAGGGGCCCCATTTAAATGGGGGAGTTGGTCGAAGTTACTACATTTTTTGCACATATACAAATTTTGTGCAATTTTTTGTCTCCTTCTTCACATTTTTTATCCTCTAAACACTAATCACTAATCGCTAAACTAAAAATCTCTGATTTTCGTGATATATGCAAATAAAAAAACATCAACAAAAAGTATATATACTAAAGTATATATAGTATAAAGCATGAAAATGCATTTTTTGGTGTCTTATCTTATGGTTATCCTATGGGTATGTTATGGTTATCCAATGGTATTAACAGCCAATTACCCTACAATACTCATTACTCACTACTCAATACTCACTACTTGATAAATGATTTTATCTATGTTTATCGCCGCCGGTTGATAATTTGTAATTGTTTTTGAAGCGTAGCGCTTTTTTGTTGGTGAGTAAAACGAACGCGTTTTTGTGAGAACCCAGCAGCGATTTGTTAAATCGTC
>CALATT010000033.1 GCA_937891905.1 uncultured Bacteroidales bacterium
CGTAAAGATGCTTTTGACCGAAATAATAAGAATGAGAAAAGGAATGAGAAGATATCTGCTCTAATATCCGAAATGGGTATTCGTCCTTCGCGCTCCCGCATACAAAAATATAAGATGTGGGAAGAAAGTGAACATCGGTGTATGTATTGCGGCAAGGTAGTTAATCTATCAGAGTTCCTCAACGGTTCGGATGTAGAGATTGAGCATATTATCCCTCGTAGTATCTTATTTGACGATAGTTTCAGCAATAAAGTATGCGCATGCCGTGATTGTAATAGAGAGAAAGGCAATATGACGGCAATGGATTATATGGCTTCCAAACCAGAAGGTGAGTTTGAAGCATATAAGCAGCGTGTAGATGAAGCATTTAATGCCCATCGTATCAGCAAGACAAAACGCGACCATCTCTTGTGGCGCCGCGCAGACATACCGCAAGATTTTATTGATCGTCAGTTGCGTCTTAGTCAATATATAGCCACCAAGGCGGTAGAGATTTTACAACAAGGTATTCGTCAAGTATGGACAAGCGGTGGTGGCGTGACTGATTTCTTACGCCACCAATGGGGATATGATGAGATTTTGCATGCGCTCAATCTGCCGCGCTATCGTCAAGTAGAAGATTTGACAGAGATAATACATTATGAACATGCTGGTCAAGAGCATGACGAAGAGCGCATCAAGAATTGGAGTAAGCGTATAGACCATCGTCATCATGCGATAGACGCGTTGACAGTAGCCCTGACACGCCAATCATATATACAGCGTTTGAATACCTTAGAGGCTTCGCATGAGCATATGGAGAAGTTGGTAAAGGAGGCTAATACGCCATATAAAGAGAAAAAGTCACTTTTGGAGAAATGGGTAGCATTGCAACCACATTTCTCGGTAGAGGAGGTAACGACACAAGTGGATGGTATCTTAGTTTCATTCCGTGCAGGTAAGCGTGTGACCACTCCTGCGCGTCGCGCTGTTTATCATGGTGGCAAACGCACTATCGTACAACGAGGCATCCAAGTGCCACGCGGGGCATTAACAGAAGAGACAATATATGGTAAATTAGGCGATAAGTTTGTAGTGAAATATGCTCTTGACCATCCGTCTATGAAACCAGAGATGATAGTTGACCCTACGATTCGCCTTTTAGTGGAGAATAGAATAGCAGCATTGGGAAAAAAAGATGCATTCAAAACACCTCTATACTCGGCAGAAGGCATGGAGATAAAGAGTGTGCGCTGCTATACATCTTTGTCAGAGAAAGGTGTTGTACCTATTAAGTATGATGAAAAAGGTAATGCTATTGGCTTTGCCAAGAAAGGAAATAACCATCATGTAGCAATCTATAAGGACCAAAGTGGTCAATTCCAAGAAATGGTGGTGAGTTTCTGGGATGCTGTAGAGCGCAAGCTCTATGGTGTACCTACAGTAATTACGAATCCAAAAAACTTGTGGGATGAACTATTAGATAAAGAACTGCCACAAGATTTCTTAGAAAAACTGCCAAAAGATAATTGGCAATATGTGCTCTCTATGCAAGAAAATGAAATGTTTGTACTCGGTATGGAGGAAGATGAATTCAATGACGCAATTGAGACGCAAGATTATAATACATTAAATAAACATTTGTATAGAGTACAAAAAGTTAGTTCCAAGTTCTGGTGTTTCCGCTATCATGTAGAAACTACTGTTGATGATAAATATGGCGATACGAAGAACGAACAATGGAGTTTCCAAATAGGCAAAGCATTTAGAGCAAGTAGTTTTGATGGTTTATTCCGCCAATTCCCTCATAAGGTAAAGATTGATATAATGGGTAGAATCACAAAGGTATGATTAAGCGCGTTTTATGTTTTGGAAATCCTGCGCGGTTAAGTCTCAAATTGGCGCAGATGGTGATAGAGTTGCAAGATACAACTCGCACCGTGCCTATTGAAGATATAGGCGTCGTAATTCTGGAGCATAGACAAATAACAATCACCCACGCACTCATCGATGCACTACTTGCTAATAATGTGGCTATAGTGACCAGTAATGACAAACATATGCCTGTAGGACTTATGCTTCCTCTAAATGGAAATACATTGCAAAGTGAACGCTTCCGCGCACAGATAGATGCGTCTGAGCCACTCAAGAAACAGATGTGGCAGCAGACCATTACCGCTAAGATTCTTGGGCAAGCACATGTATTAGGTACGCAGCATATAGAGCATAATAACATGCTCAAATGGGCAAAAGAAGTGCGTTCGGGCGATACGGATAATATGGAGGCACGCGCAGCTGCATACTATTGGCGTAATGTGTTCGGAGAACTGGATTTTATTCGCGAGCCAGAAGGGATGCCACCCAACAACTTGCTTAATTATGGGTATAGTATTGTGCGAGCAATGGTGGCAAGAGCATTAGTGGGAGCAGGATTATTACCAACTCTTGGTATTCACCACCATAGTCGTTATGATGTCTATTGTTTGGCAGATGATATAATGGAGCCTTATCGTCCTTTCGTGGACATGAAAGTATTAGAAATGTGGAAGAAGGGTGGTATTACGACAGATATATCGTCAGAACAAAAAAGAGAATTGCTAAGTATCACTACTATGGATGTTCACATCTCAGGGCATCGTAGTCCGATGATGATGGCAATCCATACTACTGCGCAGAGTGTGCAGAAATGCTATAGTGGTCAAGCAAGAAAAATTATCTATCCTGATTGGTAAATATGTGATAACTTATGAATCAAAAAATATCAATACGATTCTACAAAGATAGCAAAGTGCGGGCTGCATGGAGTGAAGAACAAAACAAATGGTTCTTCTCTGTACTTGATATCATTGGAGCCATCAACGAGCAAGAGGACTACCAAAAGAATCGCAATTATTGGAAGTACATTAAGGCAAAATTAAAAAAAGAGCAAAATGAACTGGTTAGTGCCACTACCCAGTTGAAACTCCTCGCTCCGGATGGTAAACTTCGTATGGCTGATGCTATAGACCAAGATGGTGTGATTGCTCTCGCTAAGGCAATACCTAACAACAAAGCTACTACATTCTTGGATTGGTTTACATTCTCCGATAATTCTATTGATGGACAAAGCCGTAAGAAAGCTTACACATTTTGGGAAGGCAATATTATCAATGAGGATGAGATAGGTTCCGTCAAAGCTTTGCAGAAGATTCACGCATATATATTCGGTGGTTTATACGATTTTGCAGGACAGATACGCACAAAAACTATTTGGAAAGACGGTACGCTTTTTTGTCGTGCGGAGTATCTACAGCACAACCTTGAACAAATCGAATTAATGCCAGAAAGCACATTTGATGAGATAGTAGATAAATATGTGGAAATGAATATAGCACATCCATTTATGGAGGGTAATGGTCGCAGTACGCGTATTTGGTTGGACTTGATTTTTAAGAAAAACCTCAAACTATGCGTGGATTGGAGTAGAATAGATAAGAAAGCTTATCTTACGGCTATGCATGCCAGTACAACTGATGCAAAGTATATTAAAGCCCTTCTCAAACCAGCCCTAACAGATCAAATCAATGACCGCGAGATATTTATGAAAGGTATCGATTATTCCTATTATTACGAACAAGAAGAATGAAAAGTAAACATATAGTCCTAAAACAATAAATTGCAGGTGATAAAACTGCGGTTGCTTGTTGTGTATGTCATTCAAAAAAAGTAAACATATAGTCCTAAAACAATGGACGGAGCTGCCGTTCGTAGCAAAGAGAGGTTGTGTATGTCATTCAAAAAAAGTAAACATATAGTCCTAAAACAATGGTCGTAGTCTTTGAACCAATCAAGCCAATGTTGTGTATGTCATTCAAAAAAAGTAAACATATAGTCCTAAAACAATATCGCCACCGAGCGAGGCAAGTACCAAGTGTTGTGTATGTCATTCAAAAAAAGTAAACATATAGTCCTAAAACAATAACCTGATTTACAGGCAGAGAACGCTTGTGTTGTGTATGTCATTCAAAAAAAGTAAACATATAGTCCTAAAACAATTATCAAAATATAAGTAGCATCATCAGCAGTGTTGTGTATGTCATTCAAAAAAAGTAAACATATAGTCCTAAAACAATCACAATACCGAATGTAAACCAAGATTACATGTTGTGTATGTCATTCAAAAAAAGTAAACATATAGTCCTAAAACAATCATTTTTAGCAGCTTTGTAGTCATTATACTGTTGTGTATGTCATTCAAAAAAAGTAAACATATAGTCCTAAAACAATGACTACACGCCCGAGGCAATCGTGGTACGGTTGTGTATGTCATTCAAAAAAAGTAAACATATAGTCCTAAAACAATAGGATATGTATTATTAACTAAAACACAACAAGTTATACTTGATTTTAGGATTAGAAAAAGCAGCACTTACGAGTACTGCTTTTTCGCTTTTATAGCACTTTTGTGTTTCTAAAACAACTCTAACTGTTGTACGGGTTGCTCCACGCGTATCTCTTTGCAACATTCGAAAATCTGCATATCACCAAACTGCTTATCGGTTATGCGAAGAATACCTATCTTGCCAAATGGGGGCATCCATTTCTTGACACGCGCAATATGCACATCCGCATTCTCGGCACTTGGACAATGACGCAGATAGATTGAAAACTGAAACATCGTAAAGCCATCCATCAATAGTTTCTTTCGAAACAAGGCATATTCCTTCCGATCTTTCTTTGTATCGGTAGGAAGGTCAAACAAAACCAGTACCCACATAATTCTATATTCGCTAAATCGGGTGTTCATTTGGGCACAAAGGTACTAAAAATAACAAAGAAAGCAAAATAAATGCTCAATTATTTGCATATTTAAGAAAAAAGTACTACTTTTGCACCACTTTTATTTGAATGACATACACAATAAGGATTATTCCGTTGTGAAAACATTCAGGGTGGGACGCAAGTCTCGCCCTTTTTTTTGCAGCATATAGCTGCCCATAAAACATAGAACAATATTCTATTGGATATAAAAAACACGCATGCACTTGCGTATGTGAAAAAAATGTTGTAAATTTGCAGCGCAAAGGTTTTTGAAAATAGATAGATATTAAAGAACTTAATCTAAAATACATACAGTTATGATTATTACAACAACACAGGCGATTGAAGGTCGCAAAATCAAAGAGTACAAAGGATTAGTGTCAGGAGAAGTGATATTCGGTATGAATGCAATCAAAGATATAGGCGCATCTTTCCGAGACTTCTTCGGCGGCCGTACCAGCACCTATGAGAAAGGAATGCTCGACGGACGAGAAACTGCTGAACGCGAAATGTGCGAACGAGCAGAGCGCATGGGAGCCAATGCTATCGTGGGAGTTAGTTTTGGTTATGAAGTGTTAGGGCAGAGTGGAACCATGATCATGATTTCTATCTCTGGCACCGCCGTGGTCATTGAGTAAGAAATAATCACCAATTATATATATAAAATAAAAACCCTACCAAGAGAGTAGGGTTTTATTGTTGGTTTTGGTTACTTTTTTAATGAAGACAGCCGTCATCACGACGACTGTGTTTCTTTGGTATTAGTCTGTTTGTTTAAGGTACAAAAAAGATTGGTCTTAATAATTCTTTTTAGACTAAGAATTGACAGGTAAATATGTCATTTCTTAAATCCGGTGCAAAAGTACTGCTTTTTTTTGATGTACACAAATTTTTTTTTATGTTATATAACATGTTTTGGGTAAAAAAGCACTTTTCTGTGCAATTTGTTATGAAAAAGACCGTTTTTTAGGGTTTGTCCAATTCAATTACTTCCAAATTGTCTATCTTTGCACCATCAATAGTGAATCGTAAGAGCGTTTGGCATGGTTGCCATCCTTGCAGCCCTGCTGCACCTGGATTCATCGTTAAAAAATGAAATAAAGAGTCATACTGCACTTTCAATATATGACTATGACCACACACAAATAAGTCTATACGATCATTCAAATCCTGCGGATTATCCAATGACTTGCGGAACATAGGTATCAACCACGGATTATACTTACCTGGATAACCACCTATATGCGTCATCAGCACATTCACTTCTTCTACACGAAAACGATAAAACTCACTCAATGACCACCGCACCTCACCACTATCCATATTACCAAACACCGCTCTCGTTGGCTTGAACGCACGCAGCGCTTGTAATACCTCTACACTACCTATATCACCCGCGTGCCATATCTCATCCACATCCTTGAAATGCTCAAAGACGCGTTTGTCCAAAAATCCATGCGTATCTGATAATATACCAATACGAGTCATAAAAGCACACCTTATTTGCGGGTGAGGCGGTCAATAGTGATAATCGTGCCTATGAGACATACCACTATCGTAGTCACGAAAAATAGCACATCACGCATATCCAATACACCACGAGAGAGAGAAGAGTAGTGCTCCTCAAATAACAACCAATATAGCACAAAGCACACCAAGGCACTCACTATAAAACACACAATCTGACTCTTACTACATGTGCCACACCATACACCCAAAGACAAGAATGTACCACTCAGCAATATCAGTCCAATAAAAGAACCTAAAAAAGCACCACTATCTAAATTACCCATCGGTTCTGCCATATATGCCACTACAAAATAATGCACAAAACATGGCAATAATCCAATTAAAACAAGCGTCCACGCAGCAAAATACTTACCCAGCACAATACGCGCAACTGAGATAGGCTTCGTGCGAATCAAATCCCAAATACCCGACTGACGCTCTTCGGCAAATAGACGCATCGTCAGTGCCGAACATAATAGCATAAACAACCATGGACTCAACTGAAAAAGACCATCCACCTGAGCATAACCAGAATCAATAATATTCCATTGACCAGGAATAACCCATAGGAAAAGACTTACTGCCAATAGATACAATCCAATAACGATATACGCAATCGGAGTGGAAAAATAATATGATAATTCCTTCTTATACATTAGTGCTTCACCTCAATATTCTTATTTACTGGAGTCTTGGGGAAGAAAATCCAAAAGGCAATAGTCACTACCAATGCAAAACCTGCAAAAATATACCAACTCGCTTTCCAACCATCCCATACAGCCAATGCACCTTGAGCCACTACCTCCTCTGCCATCACCAACTTATTCACAATCGCCTGAGCTGACAAAGTACCTATCGTAGCACCTAAACCATTAGTCATCATCATGAATAAACCCTGAGCAGAAGAACGCTGCGCTGGCTCCGTCTCTTGATCCACATATAGCGCACCAGATATATTGAAAAAGTCAAATGCAAAGCCATATACTATACAACTCAATACAAATAATAACACACCTGGCATTCCTGGATCACCCGCACCAAATAAACCAAAACGCAATACCCAAGCAAACATAGCCATTAGCATCACATTCTTAATACCAAAGCGCTTCAAGAAGAATGGAATAGCCAAAATACACAATGCCTCGCATATCTGACTAATAGAAATCAGTATATTAGCATGCTGCACACCAAATGTATTGGCAAACTCCTCAATAGCGCCGAAGGAAGTAATAAATGGATTAGCATATGAATTCGTCACCTGCAAGCACATTCCTAACATCATAGAGAAGATGAAAAAGAGCGCCATCTTCTTCTGCTTAAAGAGCGTGAATGCCTTGAGACCAAGCGCTTCCACAAGATTAACATTACCCTCTGCTTTCTTTATCTCACACGCTGGGAGTGTCAATGAATAAATAGCCAAAATGATAGAAAGAGCACCACTCACTACAAACTGCCATGGAGTAGATTGGAATCCCAATAAGTCCACACACCACATGGTGACAATAAATCCTACCGTTCCAAATACACGGATAGGCGGGAAATCCTTCACCGTATCCATATTCGCCTTCACCAATGCATTAAATGCCACCGAATTGGTGAGAGCTATAGTAGGCATGAAAAAGGCCACAGAGAAACTATATAGCGTAAAGAGCGTAGCAAAATGCACATCAGCCGCACTATACGCATATATACCCGCTGCACACATGAATAAACCCGCCAAAGCATGGCATAAACTGAGTGTTTTCTGTGCTTGCACCCAACGGTCTGCCACAATACCCATCAGGGCAGGCATAAAGAGAGATACAATACCTTGAATAGAGTAGAACCAACCAATGTTCTGACCCATTCCTTCTTTGAATAGGTAAGTACCCATAGATGTCAAATACGCACCCCATACCGCGAACTCTAAAAAGTTCATCACAATGAGGCGAAACTGTAGTGTTCTGTTTTTCATATTAATCTGATTTTAAAATTCACTTGTGAAATGGAATTTGATATGCTTATAATCTTGCTGCGCCATCTGAAGCACATAACCACTATCTGCCATGAATACATCACGACCATCCTTGTCCGTAGCCATATATTGCGCCTTACGCTTCTTGAACATATCCAATTCCGCTGCATCATCTGATTCTATCCAGCATGCTTTATACATCTGTAATGGCTGCCAACGGCATTTCGCTTGATACTCGTGCTCCAAACGGTATTGAATAACCTCAAACTGCAATTGACCTACCGTACCAATAATCTTGCGACCATTGAGCTGACTCACAAAGAGCTGCGCCACACCTTCATCCATCAATTGCGAAATACCCTTATCCAATTGCTTTTGCTTCATAGGATCGGCATTCTCAATATACTTAAACATCTCAGGAGAGAAAGAGGGTAGGCCCTTGAAATGCAATTCTTCACCACTGGTGAGCGTATCACCTATCTTGAAGTTACCCGTATCTGGCAAACCAATAATATCTCCTGCAAATGCCTCATCCACCGTTTCTTTCTTCTGAGCCATAAAGCAGGTAGGAGCCGCAAAACGCATCTGCTGATTCTTACGCACATGTTTATAATAAGTATTACGCACGAACTTACCACTACATATCTTGAAGAAGGCGATACATGAGCGGTGGTTTGGGTCCATATTCGCATGAATCTTGAAGCAAAAACCAGTGAATTTGTCCTCCATAGGCATCACTTCGCGTTCCTCTGCTTGGATAGGCCGTGGCGATGGAGCAATATGCACAAAGCACTCCAATAACTCCTTCACACCGAAGGTGTTAAGTGCCGAACCAAAGAATACAGGCGCTAACTCACCCGCCAAATATTCCTCTTTGCTGAATGGATTATATACACCCTCAATCATCTCCAGATCATCCTGCAGTTTGGTAGCATCATTAGCGCCCACCAATTCCGCTATTTGTGGGTCTGTCACATCATCAAACTTAATGGACTCACTCACATGCGTCTTATCAGGCTGATAGAGATCAAGTGTGGACTGGAAAATATTATAGACACCCTTGAATCGCTGACCCTGATTGATAGGCCAAGAGAGGGGTCTGACATGAATACCCAATTCGCGCTCCACCTCATCCAATAAATCAAAGGGGTCTTTTCCCTCACGGTCCATCTTATTAATAAAGACCATCACAGGCGTCTTGCGCATACGGCACACCTCCATCAGGCGGCGGGTCTGCGTCTCAACACCCTTAGCTGAATCAATCACCACAATAGCGCTATCCACAGCCGTGAGCGTGCGGAATGTATCCTCCGCAAAATCCTGGTGACCCGGCGTATCCAGAATATTGATATGATAGATGGTATCGCTATCCTTAGCAAGTGCGCTCTTATAATCAAAACCCATTACAGAAGTAGCAACGGATATACCACGCTGCTTCTCTATCTCCATAAAGTCCGAGGTAGCACTCTTCTTAATCTTATTGGATTTAACAGCACCCGCCACATGGATAGCACCTCCGTAGAGAAGCAGTTTCTCCGTGAGCGTAGTCTTACCCGCATCAGGGTGGGAAATGATGGCGAAAGTGCGTCGCCTTAATATCTCTTGTTTTTCAGAATTACTTAGCACAGAAATAATAGTAATTTAAGTGTTATTGATTAGCGTAATGTAGCGTTAAATTTCTCCTCAAAAGTCTTTTGCAATCGGGTCATGATATTCTCTATCTGACTGTCCTTGAGGGTGTTATTCTCGTCTTGTAAGATGAATGAGAGCGCATAGGATTTCTTGCCTGCCTCCAGGTTCTTACCCTCATATACATCAAATAGATAGACATGCTTGAGCAGTTTCTTCTCTGTCTCAAAAGCAGCTCTTGCCAGGTCAGCAAACTGCACAGACTTATCCACCAGCAATGCAAAATCGCGCTTCACTTCTGGATACTTAGGCAAATCGTTGATAACGGCTTTGTATTGCTTATTCTGACGCATGAGTTGATTCCAATCCAAGTCCGCATAGAATACCTCTTGGTCAATATCAAATTGCTTGCGAATAGTATAAGCTACAATACCAATGGTGGCTATCTGCTTGCCATTAGGCGCATAGATAATGAGCCCATTATCATAGAGCTCGGAATGGAGTGGCTCCATCTTGGTCTTAGCCAAATCGACACCTAATCGGATGAAGATATTATTCACAAATGCACGCAATTGATAGAACGAACTCTTTTCTTCTTTTGCCACCCATGATGCCATCGTTTTATTTCCCGTCAACCAAATACCCAAATGAGGCTCCTCTGTATATTCAATAAGCGGATTAGTAGGATTATGCTCCAAAGCAGCAGGATTGCTCTTATAATGATAGCAATTACCAAACTCATAGAGACGCAAGTCTGCATTCTTACGATTCACATTGCGTGCAATAGACTCTAATCCACCAAAGAGTAGGGTTTGTCTCATCACACCAAGGTCCTGACTGAGTGGGTTCATTATCTTTACACACTGGTCTAATGCCATCGTTTGCAATGACTCGTAGTATGAAACCTTGGTGAGTGAGTTATTGAGAATCTCGTTGAATCCTTGTGCGGTGAGTTGCTCCGCTATACGGCGTTGTAACTGCTGTGGATTTGGCTTTTGACTATACGAGAGACTTGTATTCAGTTTGGCAGGGAATTCCACATTATCGTATCCATATATACGAAGTATATCTTCTATCACATCGCACTCGCGCTGTACATCTGTGCGGTAGCATGGCACACCTATCTGCCATAGATCGCCCTCTTGACTATAAATCTCCACTTCCAATGCGCGAAGAATAGTCTCCACTGTCTGCTCACCTATATTCTTACCAATCAGGCCATATACGCGATTCAGACTGAGCGCAACAGGGAAGAAATCCCATGCCGTCTTACCATTATCGCTCACCTCCATAGCTATCTCTCCGCCAGCCACTTCCTGAATGAGTAGGGCAGCGCGCTTGAGCACATAAAGGGTGTTATTTGGGTCACAACCGCGTTCGTAGCGGAACGAAGCATCGGTCTGCAACTGATGGCGACGACTTGTCTTGCGGATAGATACAGAATCGAAATAAGCAGACTCAAGGAATACATTCGTTGTCTGCTCTGTGATACCACTCTCTAATCCACCAAAGACACCTGCGATACACATAGCTTGCTCCGCGTTGGCAATCATAAGGTCATTCTCATTCATCTCGCGCTCAATACCATCCAGCGTGACGAATTTCTCGCCCTGTGCAGCACGGCGCACGATAATCTGCTGACCTTTTATCTTATCCGCGTCAAAAGCATGCAATGCTTGTCCGCACTCATGCAGCACGAAATTGGTGACATCCACAATATTATTGATCGGTCTAACGCCGATAGTAGAAAGCGCATTCTTGAGCCATTCAGGCGATTCTTTAATAGTTATCCCCTTGATACTCACGCCTGTATAGCGAGGACATGCATCTGGCGCATCAATACGAATAGCGATTGGCAATTCATTATTATCCACCTTGAATGCCTCTACAGATGGCTTGGTAAGAGAAATGTTCTGACCATGTGCTTGGTAGTACGCATACAAGTCGCGCGCTACACCGTAGTGACTAGCTCCATCCGCACGGTTAGGAGTGATGTCCACCTCAATGAGGGTATCGTCTTCAACGCCGAAATACTCCTTAGCAGGCATACCCACTGGAGTATCAGCAGGCAATA
>CALATT010000034.1 GCA_937891905.1 uncultured Bacteroidales bacterium
TATAGCGCTGAGGTCCCACCCCTTCCCATTCCGAACAGGGTCGTTAAGCTCAGCATCGCCGATGGTACTGCACTGCGTTGTGGGAGAGTAGGTAGCCGCCACTTTCAAGAGCTCGAGATTATTCTCGGGCTCTTTTGTTATATAATTTGCATAATTGATAAAAAAGTTGTACCTTTGCAGGCACAAAATAGAAAATGTATATGAGACACACAATCACTACCATTCTTTTGGCCTTATGGATGACAGGCATCTGTGTATTACCAGCACAAGCATTAGAGTATGATACGCAACTTCGCGACAGTATAGTTAGTCGTATATCTGGCGCTACGATAAGCGAAAATATAATCCATATAAAAAGCTTTGGAGCGGTAGGGGATGGTAAGAAAGATTGTAGTCTTGCATTTGCAAAAGCCATCAAACAAGCCGTACGCAAAGGAGGCGCACGCATCGTAGTACCTGCAGGCGAATACTATCTATGCGGACCTATCCATCTGCAAAGTAATATATGCTTGGACCTACAAGAAGGCGCTGTATTGCGATTTAGTGACAATCCTAAGCATTACCCTATAGTCAATACCAGTTGGGAAGGAACATACCTATATAATTATAGTCCTTTTATCTACGCCTATGATGCAACGAACATAGCCATCATTGGTAAGGGATGCATAGACGGAAATGCGGCGAGCACTTTCAGTACATGGAAAGAGAAACAGCGGGCAGACCTATTGGAAAGCAGACGGATGAACCATGAAGAGATAGCTGTAGAGAATAGAGTGTTTGGCGCAGGACATCTATTACGCCCACAACTGATACAATTCTATAAATGCCAACAGATAACAATAGAGGGGGTCAAGATAATAAATGCACCTTTCTGGTGCATTCATCTGCTTCAGAGTGAGAATATTATCTGTCGTTCGCTGCGTTATGATGCTAAATTAGTTAATAATGATGGAATAGACCCAGAGAGTTCACGCGATATTCTTATCGAAGATGTTCATTTTAATAATGGCGATGATAATATAGCTATCAAGAGCGGACGAGATAACGACGGAAGGAATACTGCTATTCCTTCGGAGAATATCGTTATACGGCGTTGCCATTTCAAAGGATTGCATGCTGTGGTGATAGGTAGTGAGATGTCAGGTGGGGTGCGTAATGTGTTTGTAGAGGATTGTGATTATGCAGGGTATTGCAAACGCGGCCTATACATCAAGACCAATCCAGATAGAGGTGGCTTCATACGCAATATATTTGTCAAGAACTGTCAGTTTTGCGAGGTGGAAGATCTCTTCTACGCAACGAGTATGTATGCAGGAGAAGGATTAGACAATCACCATTTCACCAAAGTGGAGAATATATATGTCGATTCAATACAATGCCAACATGTGCGCAAAGCGGCATTGGTGCTACAAGGGACAGCACAAGAACCAATACGAAACATCATCTTTAAAAACATAGAAGTAGAGACAGCCCTTAACGCAATTAGTTTTGATAACACAGAGATGGTTGTCCTACAAAATGTGCATATAGGCGGCAAAGCGGGTGTCCCAACACAGGTATCTGCAAAGGATAATATCTTTGGTCGGTAGGAATAAATAAACCCCTAAGATTACTTGCGGCGTTGTAGAATATCTTCTGCACGGCGGAGAGCAAAGTGAATGTTAGCACATATATTATGCGGATCCATCTGCTGCTCAATACCAGCCGTCATAAACTGCTTATGCACATGATCGTTCACACCCGATAAGATAATCGTAGTACCATCTTTCTTCGAACGCTTGATAAGCATCTCTAAATTATGCATCGCTGTTGAGTCCACAAATGGCACCTTACGCATTCGAATGATACGGACAGGGTATTTCTCACCCGATACATGCGTCATGATGTCATCAAAACGATTGGCAATACCAAAGAAATACGGACCATCAATCTCATATACCTCCACTCCTTCAGGAATAGTGAGGTGCTCTAAATTAGACTGCACATCGGTATCTTCGTTCGGGTCAATCTCGTGATGGAATGTGCGGATATGCGTTGCTTCATTCGTGCGCATCAAGAAGAGCACTAATGCCAATAAAATACCCACTTCGATAGCCACAGTGAGGTCGAAGATGACAGTGAGGAAGAAAGTGATGAGGAGCACCCATAAGTCTCTATTAGGGTGCTTGATGAGTCCTTTGATAGTCTTCCATCCTGACATAGAATAGCTGACCATGATGAGTACTGCGGCAAGGCAGGACATTGGAATCATGCCTACATATTTACCCAAGCAAAGCAATACCACTAATAAGACAATAGCGTGAATAATACCCGCTACAGGTGTTCTACCACCATTATTGATATTCGTCATTGTGCGCGCGATAGCTCCTGTGGCAGGAATACCACCGAAGAAAGGTACCACCACATTCGCTACGCCTTGTGCGATGAGTTCGGTATTGGAATTATGCTTATCACCAATCACACCATCTGCTACCATAGCAGAGAGTAGGGACTCAATAGCTCCGAGCATGGCGATAGTGAAGGCAGAAGGGAAGAGTTTTTGAACGAGTGTGAAGAACGATTCTCCTTCGGCAAGGTTCATCTCGGGTAGGTGCGGCGCTGGTATGCCTTGTGGCAAAGCGTATAGGTCGCCGATGGTTTGCAAAGATGCTACACCCCATTCCGTAGGAGCCCATGCTTTGAGTGCTGCGACGGCTATGGTGGCGAAGATGATGGCTGCGAGCGAACCCGGTATGCGTTTGGTGATTTTAGGCATGAAGATACAGATGAGGAGCGAGAAAAGACCTATGCCGCATGCCCACCAGTTGACATGGAAATGCTGGGCGTAGAAAATCCATTTATCCACGAAATTGGCTGGCACATTGGTTAGCCCTAATCCAAAGAAATCATTCATCTGCGTGGAGAAAATAGTGAGCGCTATACCTGCGGTGAATCCCACAATGACAGGG
>CALATT010000035.1 GCA_937891905.1 uncultured Bacteroidales bacterium
GGGTATTAGTGGTACTTGGGTTTCTATTTCTCAATTTATTTATTATCCAGGTGCTCGTTGCATTGATTTTATGAGTCTTAGTACAGAAAATTGTTATATTGGTCCTAATCCTAATAATAGTGATGGTAGTGGTCAGGGTGTTGGTTTCACTCCAAGTTTGGTAGATTTGGGTTATCAAAGTCGTCATATCTCTACGGATCGTTATTATGGTCCTACTACTTATTTCGCTCGTAACACAGGTCGTCCTGGAATCGAGGGTGGTACTGCTCAGTTGCAAGTGACAGATGAGTACTCAACTGTATTGACTAACCATAACACTTTGGAGTGGAAGCAGACTTTTGAGAGCGACCACAATGTGAGTGTATTGGTGGGTGAAGAGACGGTGATCCGCAAGGGTGAGACCAAGAATCAATATGGATTTGGTTATAAGGGTAGTTATGATGTGCTTAATGGTGAGATTTTCAACTATTTAGGTCAGGCTGCTTATTCTGAGTTTACCAATTATGTAGATCCTCGTGATAACCAATTATCGTTCTTGGCTCGTGCTAACTACGATTATAAGGGTCGTTACTATATTACGGCTACTTTCCGTGCTGACTGTTCTACTCGTTTTGCAGAGGGTAATCAATGGGGCTATTTCCCATCTGGTGCTTTGGCATGGCGTATGTCAGATGAGGAGTGGATGCAAGGTGCTTCAAGTTGGTTGAGTAATATGAAATTCCGTCTGTCATTAGGTATGGCAGGTAATAACAATGTGGATCTTGGTTATCTCCACCCAGACTTCTTGTCACAATCCATGACTTATTTTGACATGGGTAAGGGTACAAGTAATATCTTGGTAGTAGGTGGAAGCGATAAGATTGCTGCTAATCCAAACTTGAAGTGGGAGACTACTATTACTCGTGACTTCGGTATTGATTATGGTTTCTTCAACGAGCGTTTGACTGGTACTATTGACCTTTATTGGAATACCACTAAGGATTTGATTATCCGTCAGATTATGCCAGCTCGCTACAACTATCAATACCAAAATATTGGTTCTACCCGCAATATGGGTATGGAGTTCTCTGTGAAGGGTATTATCTTGGATAAGCGCTCAAAGAGTTTGAGTTACCACTTATCAGTTGATGCGAATATCTCCTATAATAAAACGCGCGTGCAAGACTTGGGTAATATCACTTCGATGTTAGCACAAACAAGTTGCTTTGGTTCTTCTGAGTACTTGACTACAGCCGAGTTCTTATTAGAGGTGGGTCAACCTGTAGGTAATGTATATGGCTATGTAACAGATGGTTACTATACGGCTAATGACTTCTTGAGTTATATGGGTAATACACACACTTGGGGTCTGAAGACAGATGTGCCTACTTATGGTGATGGATTCTTGACGAATGCACCAATGCCAGGTTCTATCAAGTTTAAAGATTTATCGGGTCCTAATGGAGTGCCTGATGGTAAGATTGACGAGAATGATAAGACTATTTTGGGTAACACTGTTCCTACTCACTCTGGTGGTTTCAATATCAACTTCAATATTGGTGGTGATAAATGGGGTAAGTTTGACTTAGCTGCTAACTTCACTTTCGCATTTGGCAATAAGATTTTGAACTTGTCAAAGATGGAGTACACTACAGTGACAGAGAAGACCAAGATGCGTAACTTGATTTCAGCAATGAATTACAACAACCGCTATTCTCTCTTCTCAGCAGAGGGCCAATACATGCCTGATGTATATGCTACTTCAGCGATGCTATTTGGTGATGCTTATGTAGAGTTTGCAAACCAATTGGATCAGATGAATATGGACAAGGGTGCAAATACTTACAGTCCAATCATGTCTCACTATGTGGTAACTGATCAATGTATGGAGGATGGTTCATTCCTTCGTCTCAACCAATTGACTATTGGTTATTCATTACCAAAAGTATGGATGGAGAAATCTAAGGTGATTAGTAATATCCGCGTATATGTACAAGGTAGCAACTTATTCTGCGCTACGAAGTATAGCGGATTGGATCCTGAGGTTGATACCCGTTCAAGCAAGAACCCATTGACTCCTGGTGTTGACTTCTCTGCATATCCAAAGAGTCGTGGTATCAATGTAGGTTTGAATATTCAGTTCTAAAATTTAAAATTCAAGACTTATGAAAGCAAAATATTTTATTTTAGGTGCTTTGGCGGTCATGTTATTGGCCTGCGAGCAGAATTTCTTTAGCACAGAGTCTCCTTCTGCTATGGATGAGGCTGTATTCAAATCTGCTGATTTGACAGCTCAAGCTGTGGGTGCTATTTATAACACTTTCGGTGAAGACAAGTCATTCCGTAATCGTCTATGCGGTGGTTATGTGGCTATGAATACCGATATAGAGCACTGCTCTAAATCAGAGGATGCTGAGTATGCAGCATATAATATGACAGGTGGTACGGGTAACCTCTCTACCTCTAATGGTAAGGACCCTTGGGCATATTTGAACTCAGCTATTGAGCGTTGTAATGTGGTGATTGATGGTATCCGCAAGCATTCAGATACTACGGATGTGACCTTCAAATACTTATTGGGTGAGACGCTTACTCTTCGTGCCTTCTGCTATTTGGAGATGGTGAAGTTGTGGGGTGATGTACCTGCAAGTTTTGAGTCATTCACTGGTTACAATCCAGAGGTGCTTTATACAAAGAAGCAAGATCGTAATGTGGTGTTTGAGCAGTTGCGCAAGGACTTAAAAGAGGCTGCTGAGTTGATGCCATGGAGTGCTGCTATTCCAGTAGGTGGTGCGGCTAACTATACGGGTCGTCCAAGTAAGGCATTAGCCTATGCGCTTTTGGCTCGTATGGATATGATGTATGCTGGATTGGCAATGCGTCCAAATGTATTCACCGAAGGTGGTACTAAGGATTGCTCTGTACAATACAATGTGAAGGATGCGGCAAAGCGTCAAGAATTGTATCAAGAAGTGGTATGGGCTTGTGCACAAGTGATCAAGCAGGAGGATTATAAATTCCAAAATACCTTTGATGAGGTGTTTAAAGATCTTTGCCAAGATGTGACAGATTATTCTGCATCTGAGTGGATCTGGGCATTGCCATTCTTGGATGGCGCTCGTGGTCAGGTATTGGCTTTGACAGGAAATAAGATGTCCACCAACTGCGCTGGTGCATTGATCAACACTATTTCCTATGGTTCAGGTGATAAGAATAATGCCAAGACTCAAGCAATGATTGAGATTGTGCCTACATTCTACTATGAATACGACAAGAAGGACTTGCGTCGTGATATCACTATTCTTCCTTGGACTTGGGAGTACGACGATGGTTCTGGTACAGGTTCGTCATTCACTGCAGCTGTCTTCCCTGGTGTGGCTTCTACCGATAAGAAGGTTTATCAGAAGCAATCTAATGTGAGTCAGATGTACTGCGGTAAATTGCGTGTAGAATGGATGAAACGCAAATATTCAAGTAATGAGGATGGTATCGATATGCCAGTGATTCGTTATACGGATGTATTGCTGATGTTTGCAGAGGCAGCTATTGGTTCTAAAGAAGGTAATGCACCAACAGAGTTGTATGGTGTAGATCCTCAGGCATGTTTTGATAAGGTGCGTGCTCGTGCTGGTCTGTCATCTAAGGCATTGGATTTCAATGCTATTGTGGATGAGCGTGCTTTTGAGTTCTGCGGTGAGAATATCCGTAAATACGACTTGATGCGTTGGGGTATGCTTAAGGATAAGTTAGAGGCAGCTCAACAAGCGGTGTATGACCTTCAGAATAACACGGGCGTGTATGCGGGTCGTCCTGACACTGTTTGGTTCCACTACACACGCGTAGATGATTATGCACAAACGGGTGCCGCGTATGTATTTGATAAGTTTGTTGGATTGGATGTAGATGCTACCAAACCAGCAGAGTTTGATAAGGAAGCAGGATGGGTGGCTAAATCATTCTTTGATAAAGAAGGTGTGCCATCTATTACCACTGAGAACTGGTATCTCTACAAGGAGGGAACTAATATTGATATGCATCAATACTGGCCTATCTTTGATGTGAATGTAAGTGCATCAAATGGTACGCTGTGGAATGATTATGAGTATTAAAAACTATTATCTCTTATTCGGTTTTTTTCTCTGCCTTATCTCATGTGAAGGATGCAGAGAAACAGATCCTGAAGTGTCAGGAAAGGCGCTTGCCTTTCCTGGGGCTCAGGGTGGTGCGGCGTACGCGACGGGTGGCCGTGGTGGTGTGGTGGTGCATGTGACTACATTGGAAGATGCACGCGATAAGACTACGGGTCAACCTGCATTAGGTACGCTCCGCAAGGCCGTTCAAATGGATGGTACACGCACGATTGTCTTTGATGTGTCTGGTACTATTCATTTAGAGAGACAGTTGGATATAGAAAGCGGTAATGTTACTATAGCAGGTCAAACGGCGCCTGGAGATGGAATATGCATCGCGGGTTACCCAGTAGTGGTGAAGGCAAGTAATGTGATTTTGCGTTTCTTGCGCTTCCGTATGGGTGACCAGAACATGGTGGAAGGTGATGCACTCTCCATCAATAATAAGAAGAATGTGATGGTGGACCACTGCTCGTTCTCCTGGTGTACGGATGAGTGTGTGAGTTGCTATGGTAATACGGATTTCACTCTACAGTATTGCTTTATCACAGAATCGCTGCGTCGTTCTGTGCATGTGAAGGGAAACCATGGTTATGGCGGTATATGGGGTGGAACGAATGCCACCTTCCATCATAACTTGCTGGCACACCATGATAGTCGTAATCCACGGTTTGATCATGATTATGTGAATGCAGAATGTGCAGGACCTATCGATTATGTGAATAATGTGATATATAACTGGGGTAGTAATTCTGCATACGGAGGAGAAGGTTCTACAAAAGGTGCAGGTGGACGACATATCAATATGGTGAATAACTATTATAAGTATGGTCCTGCAACCAGCAAGAAATCACGCATTGTGCAGCCTACTACTCGTTGCGGTAATTGTACCTCCGATTTAGGCGGAACAGTCGATCCTGCTAAATTCTATATCATTGGTAATTATGTCTATGGCAATGCTGCGGTGACCGCAGATAACTGGCAGGGAGTGAATCCTGACGAGGCGAATAAGTTGGATCAATGCCGTGCAGAGATGCGTTGGACGGAAGGACTAACGGCTATGACGGATGAAGAGACAGCAGAAGAAGCCTATGAGACGGTTCTGGCAAAGGCTGGATGCTCATTGCATCGTGATGCGATTGATACCCGTATTGTGGAAGAGGTTCGCAATGGAACATATACTTATAAGGGTTCTAATGGTTCCACTAATGGTTTGATTGACTCTCCTTCGGATGTGGGTGGGTATCCTACATTGAAATCCGCAGAGGCACCCAAAGATACGGACCGTGATGGTATGCCCGATGAATGGGAGGACGCAAATGGCTTGAATAAAGGAGCTTCGTCCGATAGTAAAGCATATACTATTGACGAGAATTACACAAACTTAGAGGTTTATATAAATAGTCTGGTACAAGATTTGTATTGATAAAGGTACAAGAAAAGAAATATATACAATGATGAATATGAAAAAGTTGTTTTTATCCCTCGTTGCATGCGTATGTGTGATAGCACTCAATGCGCAGAATCCTTATGACAAGTATTATACTGATCTGCCATGTGCGGTAGAGAAAGTGCAGCCAGTAGTATTCCCTGATTATACGGTGCAACTGACTGATTTCGGTGCAGTAGGCGATGGCGTGACTGATTGTACGGAGGCTTTTGCGCAGGCCTTGAAGCACCTTAAGAAACAAGGTGGCGGTCATCTTGTTGTACCTAATGGTACATGGTTGACTGGTCCTATCAAACTGGTTTCTAATGTAGATTTGCACTTAGAGGATAATGCGACTATTCTCTTCTCTCCTAATAAGGAGTTGTATGTGCAACCATCGGATACATTGCGTGATGGTAAGAAAAAATGCTATGCGCTCATTCATGGTTCTAAATTGCAGAATGTAGCCATTACGGGTCATGGTACGATTGATGGACAAGGATTCTATTGGCGTCCTATTAAGCAAAAGAAGGTGATCACACAAGATGTGATAGCAGTGGATGGTAATGTATGGGAAGAGGCACTTGCCATGGGTGGTGTGACCAGACCTGATGGTAATAGCAAGAAATGGCTCATCTGGTATCCATTCAATCTGAAGAAAGATTTGAATATACCTAATATTGCGGCAGACCCTATTACACAAGAGAAGATGCGTCCGCACTTAGTGAATATCACAGACTCAAAGAATGTGCTTATTGAGAATGTGAAATTGATCAACTCGCCTAAGTTCCACTTGGTGCCTACTCGTATTCAGAATTTGATTATTGATGGCGTGTATGTGCGCTGTCCTCATTGGGCTCAGAATGGTGACGCGATGGACCCAGGTAATGTGCAAGTGGCATTGATAGTGAATTGTAATATCTCTTGTGGTGATGATGGAATCTGTATGAAGGGTGGTGTAGGCGAGAAAGGTGTGGCAGCGGGTCCACAACGCGATTTTGTGATTCGCTATGACACTGTGTATCATGCACACGGCGGTTTTGTAATCGGTTCGGAATTCTCAGGCGGTATGCAGCGTTTAGTAGTGCAAGACTGCTATTTTGATGGTACGGATATTGGTTGCCGCTTCAAATCAGCTCCGGGGCGTGGTGGTTGGTGTGAAGATATCTACTGCCAAAACCTCATCATGAAGAATATGGTTAATTCGGCTATTCTTATCTCATCGGGGTATGCAGATAAGGGTGCAGGTGTGAGTGCCACAGATGCAGACGATAAGACTGCGTTCTTCCCTGATTGGTCGAATATGATATTCCGTAATATCACATGTGTGGGATCTAAGCAAGCAGTAGATATTCAGGGATTGAAAGGTAAACCAGTGCGTGATATCCTATTTGATAATGTGATGATTATTGGCAATAGAGGTGGTATTAAGATGGAGTGGGCAAAGAATATTAAGTTTGTCAACTGTAATATCAATCCGAAACCAATGCCTATTGAGGACTATAAGAAGATAGAAAATGTGACTTATAATGGTCAAGATCCAGACGCTGCGGAGTAAAAAATAAAAAAAGTACACATTTTTCGTCAAAATATACTTGTTTGTTTGCTAAAAATGTAGTATCTTTGCAGCGTATTTGTAAAGTGCAAATTACAATTAACTAATTATATTAACTCTAAAACAAAATTGTTATGAAGAAATTTTTCCTTCTTGTAGCTGCAGTTGCAGCAATGGCAGTTAATGCTCAAGTGTATGACTTGTCAACTATTAACTTTACTCAAGCTGATTTGACAGTTACTAACGGTACTGTTGCAGACGATGCTGCAAAAGCTTATTTCACTGTAAAGAACACTCCAGGTGAGACAGTTGTTATGACTATTGCTCAACTTCCAAACATTGAGTTCTCTTATAAGAACTCTGCTGAGAAGACAGCTTTCAAGGTTTACTATAACGCAGAAGGTAAGGATGGTAATGGTAAAATCCAAATGGATGGTAACCAACGCGACATCACTTTCACCAATGTAACTCCTGGTACTGTAATCAAATTGACAGTTGCTTCTAAGGGTGACACCGGTGCTCAATTCGTAGATGGCGAGAAGGGTACTGCTTTCACAGGTTGTGTTGCTAACAACCCAGCTGCTGAAGGTATCGGTACAGCTCTTCCTGGTAAGACTGCAGAGGCTGGTACACGCTATGAGATCGCTGTAACTGCTGTTGCTCCTACAGTGATTATCCGTGAGACCGTTGGTGGTTATGTTCTCTACGCTATCGAAATTGGTGGTTCTAATAACAACGAGGCTATCGACAATGTAGAGGCTGGTGTTAAGACTGTTAAGACTTTTGAGAACGGTCAACTCGTTATCATCAAGAATGGTGTTAAGTACAACGCACTTGGTGCAGCTCTCTAATCTATATTGAGTATATACAATAAAAATGGCTCGCATATGCGGGCCATTTTTTTGTATTCTTGTGATGATTATTCTATTCCAGCTATCTTAAGCGCAGCGTTGATGCCATCTAATGCAGAGGAGGTGATGCCGCCAGCATAACCTGCTCCTTCCCCGCAAGGATAGAGGTTAGGGGTGGAAATGGATTGTAGGGTGTCGGGATCTCGTGGTATGCGCACGGCACTACTGCTTCTACTTTCTACGCCTACGATGATGGCTTCGTTGGTAAGGAAGCCTGGGTATTTGCGGTCAAAATCGCGGAAGCCTTGTTGTAGTCGTTTGCCTATGTGGGCAGGTAACCATTGATCAAGGCGGCTGGGTGTGATGCCTGGTAGGTAACTGCAATTAGGCAGTGTGTGTGATGTTTTGCCCTCTACGAAATCGCGTAGCCGTTGGGCTGGTGCGGTGTTCTGTTTGTTTTCTCCAGTTGCTTCGGTACATTTTAATGCTTCGCGGTATGCGAGTGTTTCCAATGCTTCCTGGTATGCTAATCCGCGTAGCGGGTCATCGCCAGGTATATCTTCTGGGTTGATTTGTACCACCATACCACTATTAGCGAATGGTGAGTTGCGATGGCTGGCTGACATGCCATTGACGACGCATGTATGCAGTGTGCTGCCCGCTGGTACCATATGTCCTCCTGGACACATACAGAATGAATAGACGCCTCTTCCGTTCACTTGTGTTACCAGTGAGTAGGAGGCATTGCCTAATAACTGTATTGTCTCTTCGTTCTTGCGCTCCGATGTGTGGCTTCTCTTGCCTTTGAAATACATGAGGTCATTGATGAGTGCTTGTGGGTGTTCGGCGCGTACGCCCATGGCAAATCCTTTCGTTTCCAATGTTACACCTTCTTCTGCGAGCATACGATAGGTATCGTGTGCGGAATGACCAATGGCGAGGATGATAGGTGTAGTTAATTGATGATTGGTATTTCTAAAAGGAAGAAGCGAGTCTATGCGTTTCTCAAAGTGTATCTCTCCACCATGAGCGATGATGCATTCTCGCATTCGCTTGATGATAGATGGCAGTTTATCGCTACCTATGTGCGCGTGTGCCTCGTATAGCACGGTGTCTGGTGCTCCGAAATAATGGAATAGTTCCATAACGCGCTGCATATTACCGCGTTTCTTGGAGCGTGAGAAGAGTTTGCCATCAGAGAAAGTACCTGCTCCGCCTTCTCCAAAGCAGTAATTGGATTCCTCATTGAGACCCATATTGCGATTGAGTTGGGCGATGTCTATCTTGCGTTCGCTCACTTCTTTTCCTCGTTCGAATAGGATGGGTTTGATGCCGTGCTCGATGAGTGTGAGTGCGGCGAAGAGTCCTGCTGGACCTGCTCCAATGATGATGACTTGTTGGGGAGCTTGATGCACCTCTTGGAAGACGGGTGGGGTGTATAGAGGAATAGGGGCATCTTTAGGAATAGGATTGTCCTTATCATCAATAAGAACGGTAAGATGCACTTTCAGCTCTCGCTGGCGTGCATCTACCGAACGCTTTACAACGCGCCATTGCTGCTGTGCAGCATGGGCATCCTTAGGAGATAGTATGTATTGACGAGTGGTCAATTTAGCTGCCTATCTTATGCAGGACTGCTTCCAGTCCTAATTCCTTTACTTTCTCGTTGATTTTGATTTCTAATTCTTCGCACAACTCAGGATTATCGCGTAGCACATTCTTTACATTATCGCGGCCTTGTCCCAATTTGGTGTCTCCATAACTGAAGAATGAACCGCTTTTCTTGATAACTTCTGTAGCGACTGCGAAGTCAAGAATCTCGCCTATCTTAGAGATACCCTCATTGAACATGAGGTCAAACTCAGCTTTCTTGAAAGGAGGTGCTACTTTATTCTTCACTACTTTAACGCGTACCTGGTTTCCTTTGATAACTTCGCCATCCTTGATTTGTCCTGTTCTGCGGATATCGAGTCGCACGCTTGCGTAGAACTTAAGTGCGTTACCGCCTGTGGTGGTTTCTGGGTTGCCGAACATGACGCCAATCTTCTCGCGTAATTGGTTGATAAAGATGACGGTAGTACCTGTTTTATTGACAGAAGCAGTCATCTTACGCAATGCTTGGCTCATGAGTCGTGCTTGTAGTCCAACTTTGTTGTCTCCCATTTCTCCTGTAATCTCAGCTTTTGGAGTTAAAGCTGCTACAGAGTCAATGACAATCAAGTCCACAGCTGCAGAGCGGATAAGCTCATCAGCGATTTCTAATGCCTGCTCTCCTGAATCAGGCTGTGCAATGAGGAGATCATCCACATTGACGCCAAGTTTCTCTGCATAGAAGCGGTCGAAGGCGTGCTCTGCGTCGATGATGGCAGCTATACCACCTTGCTTTTGCGCTTCTGCCATGGCGTGGATGGCTAATGTGGTCTTACCAGATGATTCGGGACCATAGATCTCAATGATGCGTCCTTTTGGGAATCCGCCTACGCCCAAAGCGAGGTTCAGTCCAATACTGCCAGTAGGGATGACTGGTACATTCTCAATCTTCTCATCCCCTAATTTCATGATAGCACCTTTACCAAAACTTTTGTCGATTTTAGCCATTGCAGCTTGTAGGGCTTTTAGTTTCTCTGCAGAAGGTTGTTGCTTGTTGTCTGTTGCCATGGATATATATTGATTTGATGTTACTAAATATGTATTATAGAAATGTATAGGTCTTCTTAATGGTTTATAATGCGAGTGCAAAGGTAATAAAAAAAAAGCATATACGCAAGTATATACTTATTTTTTTGCAAAATAGCGGCAATATGGTTGTAGTCCGCATTGCTCACATTTGGGTTTTCGTGCTTGGCATATATATCGTCCGTGTAGTAATAACCAATGGTGTGCTTTGGGAATGATGTCTTGTGGTATATAGCGCACTAATTGGTCTTCAGTTTGCCTTGGTGTGCGGCTATGTGTGGTGAGTCCTAATCGTTCACTGACGCGGAAGATATGTGTATCCACTGCCATGGTGGGTTGATTCCAAATGACGGCGCAAACTACATTCGCTGTTTTTCGTCCCACGCCAGATAATGTTTGCAGGTCATCTATGTTGTCAGGCACTTCGCTATGATAGACGCTTACTAATCGCTGTGCCATTTGGACGAGATGGTTGGCTTTGGCGCGTGGATAACTGACGGATTTGACGAGTTCGTATACCTCGTCGCTTGTAGCGTTAGCGAGTGCTTGTGGTGTGGGGTATTGTGCGAAGAGAGCAGGCGTGACTATGTTTACGCGCTTATCGGTGCATTGAGCAGATAGCATGACAGCTACCAATAGTTCAAATGGATTGCTATAATGCAGTTCTGATTGCGCAACGGGCATGTTGGCTTCAAACCAATGGAGAATATGCTCAAAGCGTTGTTTGATGGTCATGGTATGTTTTGCTGAGGAATTGCAGTAATTGTGTGGCTTGTTGTTGCACGCTCGTAGTCTGAGGTGTTATCTCTCGTTTTTGCAGGCGTAGAAGCATTATCTGGTATAGCAGTAGTAGGCATGCTTCTATGTCTGACATAGTGGGTCTGTCTGTTTTTGCTTTTAGGAGGTTGAGTGAGGGTGTGAGTCGTATGATAGCCGCGCGGTAGATGGCGTCTTCTTGCAAAAGGCGCGAGTGTAGTTCTTCTAATTCGGAAAGTGCGTTTTGTGCCAATTGAAGGTGTCCTCCTTCTACGATTCCTTCTCGGTGCATCATCTCGTTTAGTTCATGCAGTTCGGCTGTGGCATCGGCTTGTGCAGGGAAGGCACGCAGGTAATCCTCCATTTGCCATAAATAAAGGATATATTCGGCTATGTTTTCTTTCTTGCTTTTCATTCTTTTTCTACTTTTGTGTTAGGCTTCGTCCTCGTCGTCATCCCAATCTATTTCGTCTAGATAGGTGTCGCTCATGAATACTTCGATATCTCGTCTATCTTTCTTGGTGGGTCGTCCTGTGCCTCTATCGCGTCCGCTTTGTCCTGCTAATCGTGCGAGTTCGAGCAGTTCAAGTT
>CALATT010000036.1 GCA_937891905.1 uncultured Bacteroidales bacterium
TTTCATGTTCATTGACAAGGACAAGCCGTTCTTGCGCGTTAGTCCTGACCGTACATTTTGGCTGCCCGATGTAGCGCGTAACGATGACAACAAGGGTATTCTTGAGTGCAAGACCACACAACGCCCAGTAGATCCCGACGACCTACCCAAGCATTGGTTCTGCCAAGTGCAAATGAACCTTGGCGTTGCAGGCTATGAGCAAGGCTCTATAGCATGGTTGTGTAGCGGTCGCGAGTTCGGTTACAAAGACATTACTTTTGCGCCCGATTTCTACGGCTGGATGATTGAGGAGGTAGAGCGTTTTTGGGTTGATAACGTGCTTGGTGGTAAAGAGCCAGCAGCTATCAATGTGCAAGACATTCTTACCAAGTACAACCGCCACACAGACGGCAAGCAAATCGAGGTAAGCGACGAAATCTTTGAGACCTACAAAGACCTCAAAGACCTCAAGAAAGAGATTTCCGCTCTTGAGGATCGTAAGGAAACGCTTGAGAGCCGTATCAAAATGGCGTTCGCAGACGCAGAAGCAATCACCTACGGTGGAGATACACTTGCCACTTGGAAAGCCCCAAAGCCAACCGAGAAAATCAATACAAAGTTGCTTGAGGAGCGCTATCCAAGCATTGCTAAGGAGATTACGCAGTCTGTTCAAGGCTCAAGACGCTTCTTGTTGAAATAATTAACAGCCGTTACACATGACCAAACAAACAGCAAATACAACGGCTATAACACTTAACGGCTATGCGCAAGGCAGCGAAGCAGGAAACCAATCGCAACGCTATTGCTGTGGCGTGGTCAAAGCCTAACCGCATAGCCAATTTTCTACAATGATTACATTACGCGTAAATCAAACGGAGCCGATAGACAAGGCAATTCGCTTCTTCCGCGAATCTAACCCCGATCCATCGTTGATTGTTTTACCAACGGCATGGGGCAAGTCTATTTTGACCGCTTTTGCAGCAAAGCATAGCGGTGAGCACCTCATCGTTTTACAGCCGTCAAAAGAGCTGCTTGAGCAGAATTTCAAAAAGTATATAACACTTTGCGGTGGATTCGGCTCAAATGCGGGCATTTATTCAGCCTCTATGGGACGAAAAGAGATTATGCCAATCACTTACGCAACCATAGGGTCAATCAAGGCTTTAGGCGCAAAATTTAAGCAGTTAGGCTTTACGAAGATGTTGATTGATGAGGCGCACCTCTATCCACGCGAAAGTACCTCAATGCTCGGACGCTTCCTCAAAGAGAGCGGAATCACGCATGTTTTAGGTATCACAGCAACGCCTGTCAAGTTGCAACAGAACCGCGATTTGAACGGCAACACATTCTCTAAATTAGTCATGCTCACATCAAAGTCCAAGAAAGGCAACTTTTTCAAGGAGATTATCCATGTTGGGCAGGTTCAAGAAATGGTAGAACTCGGCTTTTGGTCGAAACTCGTATATCAGAAGCGCGCTTTTGACGGATCGTTGTTGGTGTTCAACAGCAGCAAGTCCGAATACACAGAAGAAAGCGTGCAACTTGCCTATAACGCTAACGGTGGTACAGACAGCGTTATTAGTGCCATTGACGCGCACCCCGAACGCAGGCATATCCTTGCTTATGTTCCGAGCGTACAAGACGCTATCGAACTGTCCCAACGCTATCCAAAGTCGGGTGTTGTTTATGGTGAGCAGAACAAGCAAGAGCGCGAGCAGACTATTGAAAAGTTCAAGCGTGGCGAACTCCGCGTGCTATTCAATGTTCGCGTGCTTTCCACAGGCTTTGACTTCACGGGTATTGATTGTATTGTGCTGGGTATTTCGACCGCTTCTATCGCCTTGTATTATCAAATCATCGGTCGCGGAACGCGTATAGATCCGAACAAACAAGACTGCCTGGTGTGCGACATAGGCGGAAACTTTGACCGCTTCGGGCGCGTTGAGGATATTGTGTTTGAGAAAGGCAAGATGTGGCGCATGTTCGGTACAGGCGGCAAGCTGCTTTCGGGAATACCAATTCACGACATCGGCAAGTACACCCGCGAGGACACGAAGATGATTGATGAGAAGAAAGCAGCGCCCATTGAAATTATGCCTTTTGGCAAGTACAAAGGAGAGCGCCTCGTGAACATTCCTAGAGAGTACCGACAATGGATGTTGCGTACCTTTGAATGGAATGAGCAGAACAGCAAATTACGAACATCACTTATAGCAACATTGTAATATGGCAACAAGGAACAACAATAACGCTTTCCTATTCCGCAAGGATTGGCGCGAGGCTATAGCAGAGTACCCAGCAGAGGATAGACTGGCTATACGCGAAGCAATCGAAGCATACGCCTTTGACGGAATCATTCCAGAGGATAGATTCCTCAAGGCTGCAACTGCCAACGCTCGCGTTATTATCGACCGTGATAGGGATATGTACCAAGAGCGTTGTGACAGGAACAAAGAGAACGCGAGAAAGCGTTGGGAGCGTATGCAATCGCATACAACCGCAAGCAATGGAATACAAATTAAGCAATTAGATGCGAATATTATTGATAATAATAATGGTATTGATAATGATATTGATATTGAGCCTACTCCTAAAGTCGTAGGCGATATAAAAGAAGATAAAGAAAAAACCTCTAAAGAGGTTCAAAAGAAAGCCGCCCCCGATAAGAGATTTTCCAAACCAACACCTCAAGAGGTGCAGGCGTATTGTGACGAGAGAGGCAACGGCATAACGGGAGAGGCGTTCTGCGACTTCTACGAGAGCAAGGGGTGGAAAGTAGGCAACAGCCCAATGAAAGACTGGAAAGCAGCCGTAAGAACGTGGGAGAAGCGTGACGGAAGAAGCGCAGGCAGCGCGAAGAAGCAAGCCCCTGCTGGTGTTAAGTTGGGAGTTGGAGAGTGGATAGATGAGAACGGAGAACGCCGCTACGGCACAGGCAATCTGCCACCCGTTCCGATGAGCGCACCCCCACGCCCAAATAGCGATATGGTATGGTCACGTGAAAGCAAATCTTGGATTCCACCAGTATGAAAACATATCAAGAATACGGCATAGAGATACCTGCTGGGCGCAAATCGGGAAATGTCAAGGTACATTGTCCAAGGTGTCACCAACAACGCAGCAACAAAACAGACCGCTCATTGTCGGTAGATCTCGACAAGGGCGTATGGAACTGCCACTATTGCGGTTGGGGCGGCAAGTTGGAGTTTACCGAGGAAGAACGCAAGCAATGGGCAAAGCAACAGTCTTGGTACAATCCGCACCCTATACGCAAAGAAAAGCCCGTGTACAAGAAGCCTAAACCACGCCAAACGAACGCCATGTCCGATAATGCTGTCAAATGGTTCGCGAGCCGTGGTATCAGCAAGGAAACGCTCATCGCAATGCGCATAACAGAGGGCTTGGAGTTCATGCCACAAAAGAACATGCAGTTTAACACGGTGCAGTTCAACTACTACAAGGACGGCGAGTTGGTCAATACCAAGTTCCGTACAGGCGACAAGTGCTTCAAGATGTGCCAAGGGGCGGAGCTGCTTCCCTATAACATTGACGCTATCAAAGACACATCGGAGTGCGTGATTACAGAGGGGGAGATGGACACACTCTCATTTATTGAGTGCGGTCGCCTTGATGTGGTCAGCGTGCCTAACGGTGCTAATGCGAATCTCAACTACCTTGACGACTATATCGACGACTATTTTGAGAATAAGACCACGATTTTCATTGCGGTTGATACGGACAGCAAAGGCACTATTCTCCGTGATGAGTTGATTAGGCGCTTTGGCATAGAGCGTTGCCGTGTAGTTGAGTACGGAGACGGCTGCAAGGACGCTAACGAACACCTGCAGAAATACGGCAAGGAAAGCCTACTGCAATGCTTGGAGAACGCTCCCGAGATAAAAGCAGAGGGCGTGTTCTCGGTATCAGACTTTGAGCAGAGCCTCGATTCGTTGTTTGAGAATGGTATGCAAAAGGGCATGACCATTGGTCATAAGGATTTCGACGAACTGTTGTCATTTGAAACAAAGCGCCTTTGCGTTGTCACGGGTATTCCAGGCAGCGGAAAGTCGGAGTTCATAGATGAGATAGCAGAGCGGCTGAATATGCGCTACGGCTGGCGCTTCGCCTACTTTAGTCCCGAGAACGCTCCTCTATCCTACCACGCAAGCAAGTTGATTGAGAAATTCACAGGGCGCAAGTTCGGCAAGGACACGCTTCCTTATGGCGAGTACCAGCAGGTCAAAATGCACCTTGAAACAGACTTTTATTTTATCAGCCCTAAAGATGATTTCCGCGTGGATAGCATTCTTGACAGAGCAAAGTATTTAGTGCGCAAGAGAGGTATCAAAGCGCTTGTCATTGACCCTTACAACCGACTTGAGAATGAGCAAGGCTCGCGCAACGAAACGCAGTACATATCGCAGCTGCTCGATAGGCTGACCAATTTTGCACAGCAGAATGATGTTCTGATAATCCTCATGGCACACCCTACGAAGATGTCCAAGAACAAGGACGGCAACATTGAAATGCCTACCCTATACGACATCAGCGGTTCGGCTCACTTCTACAACAAGTGCGATTTTGGTATCATAGTCCACCGAGATCGCGTGAAAGAGATTGTTGAGGTGCGTGTGTCCAAGGTTAAGTTCCGTCACCTCGGTAAGGTTGGCAGCGCGCTATTCAAGTACAATCTTACCAACGGTCGCTATTCGCCTGTTGAAACGGAAAACTCAACGCCAGCGTGGGATAACACCAACCACCTCGTGAGCGATAGGCAGCAGCGTGAAATGGAAGCGGAAGCGGCAGCTACTTTTGACTTTGAAGTTGATGATGTTTACAATGACCCATTCGCTTCGGATCGTTTCGACGATGACGATAGCGACTGTCCTTTCTAATGAGCAAATATGGCAATTAAAATCATTTCAGTAGGCTTGTTTGTAGTGCTATCAGCGTTGAACTGCCTACCACTTAAAAACAAACATAAACACGGTGAGAATAGCGATTACTATCCGTGGTAAACACTCGCAGGTATGTTGTACAGAGGCAAGTTGGATATAGAGTATTGCGATAGGCGGAACGCACAGTATCGCGAGAAGCATAAACATGACAAACTTTCGGAGAACGGACTTAAGGCAAGGCGCTTCTTTGAGAGGACATCACGAGAGCAACGCGCTAACCTACACGCAAAGAAAATAGCCTTGCGAGATATTCGGAAGACAATAGAACAAGAACAGCATGTAGATGACATAACGGCAGGAAAGATACTGAACGCGTTATTTAGCATGCCCAAAACAAACGAAATATATTAACCACAAAAACAGCAAAACAATGAAACGAATTTTGAAAGTGCGCGCAGGAGTGCGCTATTACGAAGACGGCACGGTAAACGGCAAAAGAGACATCTCTTACGAAGAACAGAAGCAAGGTGCTACGCCAGCAATGCCTTGTGTGGTAAAATCGGACGAGTTCGACAAAGACGGCTGGTCTTGGAATCTCGAAATCGACGCAGAGAGCGGAATCGTTCTCAATTGGCAAAAGGGAGTTAAAGCGGTCACAGATTACAAAGTGTGCGATGAGTGTGTTATCGAATACTTTGAGGATGATATTCTCAAGCGTACCAATGACGGTTACTATTACGTTCCCGATTTCCTTTGCCTCGATGATGAGGGATTTGGCGACTACATGTATTTGACTATTGACGAGAACGGTCAGATCGCGAATTGGAATAAGGAGAAATTGCAAGCATGGATAGTAGAACAAGGTAAGCGAATAATAATACCATGACAACGGAACAATTAAAACAACTGCAAAGCATGCTTGATGATGCGAAGTGTAGTGTGCAGCAATTACAGAACTATTACGGAAAAGTAATGGACGATGATAACGATTCTCATCAAGAGGGGTATGGTTTTTTAACAACGGCAGATTATGCGCTTGATGACTTCCAAGATAAATTGTTAGACTTTTCAAAGCAGGAGGGATAGATTATGAAAACTTATGTAATTACGCTCTCGCAGGTATTTCCTACGACACACCCAAAAGCGGGTATCCCGACAGGCTTTGGGCATAAACTACACGCAGCTATAAACGGCTGGAGTGACCACGCATACCTGAAACTCCACACGATCCGAGCGAACTATCCGCTATGGGCAAAACGATTTGAGCAGATAGAACGAGGCGAGGCGTGCCTATCTATTCGCCGATGGACGGGCAAACCGTATGCCAGCAGGCAGGAAGAAATCGCGCGCCTAACCAAAGAGGACGGTATCGGATTACAGGAGCTGATCTACAAAAAAGAAAATAGACTATCCCCCGAAAGATACACGATTGAAGACTGTGAGATTGACACGCGCATGTTAGCAGAAAATGACGGTCTGACACTTGCGGACTGGGAAGCGTGGTTCAGCAATCCCAAGTACGATCTATCGAAACCACTTGCGATCATTCACTTCACTAAATTTAGGTACTGATATGGCAACTCATAATTGCGCAAAGAACGGCTGCCCGCCTAATGTGGATATGCGCACATGCGAAAAAGCGCTACAAGGCAACTGCCCTTTCGTTGCTTCCAGCCGAGGCGGATTGTATTGGCGCGAACAAGAACTGTTTAATCAAGAGGACTAATTATGAAACTGAGAAAAGTAAAGACTACGCCACTAAACTGCCCAGCAGGGCGTAGCAATTGCGATACGTGTCCGTTCAGTAACGGAGTTGAAAAAAGCAGAGTGTATTGCTACTATGGCGATCCAAATTGGATAAAATAGGAGGAATGAGTATGGAAATAACAAAACGTAAAAGAATTACACTGATAATCGTTATATCATTATTAGCACCACTCCTCAATGAGAATCTGCATAATTATAGCGGCATTGAGTTTATGGTGCAATATGCAATATTGTTTGCGATAGCATTGGTTCTTATGTGGGTTTTAACTTGGTAAAAATAAATGAGTATGAATAGCAAATTTTTCGTATCTCTTGAGGCAGCAAGGCTGCTAAAGGAGAAAGGGTATGATGAAAAAGTGGAATATATGTACGATGACAGCATATTGACCAGTATACGTGTACTGACTAATAGTCAAATCGATAGATATTATCGTAATATGTACGGAATTGAGTTCTACGGAGCACCTACCAAAGCCGAAGCCATTGATTGGCTGGAAAGCAAGGGAATAGTGGTAGAGTTGGCGTACGACAACGATGAACTGCAAAAAGATGACTCGGAATGGGTATACTACATATATCAATACGATAATGACGGATTGTTAGATGAAACAGTGTCCAGCTGGGGAATGGGTGAGATTTACGATACCCGATTGGAAGCCGAAGAGGCTGCAATCATTAAAGCATTGGAGTTGTTATGACACGAGAAGAACAAATAAAAGCTGCAGCAAAGGAAACAACAGGGCTATTCAGTTATAGGAATGGTTACTCTACCACAGAAGATGCTTTCATCGCAGGAGCAGAATGGGCAGACAAGTATGTTAATTACGATTCAGAAGTTATGTTTAGGCTTCCAAACGGCACTATTGAGATTTGTACTATTGAAAAACTAATCGCTATGCACAATAATCTTCTTATGATAGTTGAGAGCAGAACGGTTGCAGGCGCTTTTAGAAGATTAGATAAGGCGGTATGCGATTGGAAAGATTCTGTTCGCGGTAGTTTGAGTAGTTTAACAACAAGATTCATTAGAAAAACGAACAATGAAACCGCAGAGTAACGGTCTAATAGAGTTAGTAGAGGAGCGTAGCAACGACAAGGGCTTCTTCTGCATGGACTTGGTCAGCCACATTACGGACGATCCGCAGTTTGACGGCAGCTGGGAGTACTGGCACACGAGATTCTTCCAAGCCGCGATGAAACAATGTGCGTACGCAGATGTTTGCGCCCGACACGCAAGCACGATCGCAAAGCACGGTAGATTACCAATACAATTAACACTTGAGTTATGAATGAAAAAATACAAAAGCAATTAGAGTTCGTTACAGGCTCTAAGGATTACCCTCGATACGGATACATGACATTAAGCCGTTGCAAAATGGATTGTCAGTTCTATTTAGGGTACGGAAACAGAAACAAACAAAGGCTTTACATGGGCGATCCTAAAGACCATATCGCATTCATGAAAGAATTGTGGAAGCACCTTGAGGAAAAGCCCGAGTGGCTAACGTGGGAGCAGATAGAAGATTTTGAGCGACAAATGGTGCAGTCATGAATATCGTAGAGCCAATAATGGTCATTCGTATTGATGTGTCAATGCTGAACGAGCCGCAAGTAGTCGAAGAAGTCGTGTACTATCGCGCTGACCTAAAAATGAGCCGTACATTGCGCTGGAAGTGGTACTTTGAATACCTTGCAGCAAGGGTCAAAGTTAAACACCCTAAACGCACCGTGCGCCTGCAGATCGTTCAAAAGTCTGCCGACCTAAAATTAGGCGACGAATACATTGCGCAAAAGTCGAGGACGCTAATCAAAGCGAAACGCGCTCAAATCGCAAAGCTGGAGAAAGACCACACAACCGATTTGTTTAGTTTCGCAGAATTGGATAGAGCGGATAAGATATGTAGGCTACGAAAGGAAATCAGCGCTCTTGAGCGTGGCGAGTTCCCCTATTACTATCCACTCGAAAGTAAGAATGTAATCAAACAATGGATTTGAGTTATGAAAGAGGCTACAAAACTGAGAAACGCCCTCATGAAGACCCTTTGCCTAAAGGCGGACATGACCAACGCGACAGCAGGAGCGGAAGATAGCGTGAACACGAGAATCATCTCCCCGATCTGCATTATGGATATAGCGTATGGCATTTGGCAAGAACATGTGCTTGCAGCCATGAACCCACAAGGAGAGGTCAAGGCTTGCTCGGACGTGATAAAGCGCATGTGGAGTACAAGTATCTACGGCAAAAAGAGCCTGTTCTACAAGA
Organism: uncultured Bacteroidales bacterium; assembly: GCA_937891905.1. Taxonomy (GTDB): domain Bacteria; phylum Bacteroidota; class Bacteroidia; order Bacteroidales; family Paludibacteraceae; genus Colicola. The sequence goes on from CALATT010000036.1 coordinate 8,908, forward strand.
ACCTCAACGACGACGGAATATACCAACTGTCGAATTATTCGGACGAGTTGGCAGCAGCTATTAAGAGCGACTTGCAATACCTTTACTTCCACTTCTTGAGCAAGTTTATGTGCGTTGAAGATACAGAGGTTAGATGTGTATTCGCAAAGCTGCTTTTGATAGAAACAATCCTTTCTATCTCACAACGACACCTGCGAAGATTATGCGTTGAATACAAGCCGTTGGACAAGTTGAATGACAAGTACGCAACGCTGTGTAGTATCTACCTTGCCTCTCACTCGGAGCAGCCAGCAATGGACTTTGAAAACGATAAGGAGCTGACAGGTATGTTACAAAGAATTAGTGATAAAGTATTGAAAAAAGTGTATCAATGAAACGATTATTTTACATAGACCTATTTTGTGGCGCTGGTGGTACGAGTACAGGCGTAGAACGCGCCATGTACAACGGAGAAAAGTGCGCAGAGGTTATAGCGTGTGTCAATCACGATAAGAACGCAATCGCCTCTCACGCTGCCAACCACCCTAACGCGCTACATTTCACGGAAGACATTCGCACGCTCGATCTGACGGAGTTAGTGGCGCACACGAACAAGAAGCGTAGCAGCTGCCCCGATTCGCTGGTAGTGCTTTGGGCTTCCCTTGAGTGTACCAATTTCAGCAAGGCGAAAGGCGGTCAGCCACGCGACGCGGATAGCAGAACGCTTGCAGAGCATTTATTTCGCTATATCGAGGCGCTCGACCCCGATTATATCTACATCGAAAATGTGGAGGAATTTATGTGCTGGGGAGACCTTGATGAGCAGGGCAAGCCAGTATCAAAAGACAGAGGACGCTTGTACATGCGCTGGGTAAGAACGGTATGCAAGTACGGCTACGATTTCTCCCATAGGCTACTCAACTCTGCTAATTACGGAGCATACACCTCTCGCACGCGGTTCTTCGGGATCTTCGCAAAGAAGAACTTACCTATCGTATTTCCCGAGCCTACCCATTGCAAGAACGGCAAGCAGGATATGTTCAACAACCTACAAGCGTGGAAGCCTGTTAAAGAGGTGCTGGAGTTAGAGGACGAGGGCAAAAGCATTTTCGACCGCGAAAAGCCGCTTGTAGATAGAACGCTGGAACGCATATACGCGGGCTTGATTAAGTTTGTGGCAGGCGG
>CALATT010000037.1 GCA_937891905.1 uncultured Bacteroidales bacterium
ACTCTAACAAGGTTCTCGACCTCATCGCTCACATGGCTACTGTTAACGCTTAATCACTGTATTAAGATATGAAAAAGAGACGCGCGAGCGTCTCTTTTTTATTGGGTTATTTTAGGTTTGTTCTTTAGGCGAGGAAGGTGCTAATTCGTTTATCACCATAGCTGCAAGCGTCATGCCGAAGACGCCGACTACAGGCGCAAGAGTTCCTTTTTCGCCACTAATCTCCTCGGAGTAGACACTTTGAATCTTAGAGGCAGGCATTAGTCCTGCCTTTTTCATTTTGGTACGCAATGCGCGTGCGAGGGGGCAACCTTGTACCTTCCAAAACTCCGCGGTGCGAATTTTCTGTGGGTCGGTTTTGCGACCTGCTCCCATGCTGGAATAGACTTTGCAACCTGCTTGGGTAGCATTATATAGCAAGAGTGCTTTACACTCCACCATGTCAATGGCATCAATCACGATGTCGTATTGCGCGAGGTTGAAAGTGTCTGCCGTGTCGCTGTTGTATTGGCAGTCAATTGCCTGAACATCTGCTTCAGGAGCGATACTCAGCAGTCGCTTTTGCATTTCGAGAACTTTGCTTTGTCCGATATTATTATGAGTTGCTACCACTTGACGGTTGAGGTTGGTAGTATCCACTTTGTCAAAATCCACCAGGGTCAGGTGTCCAATGCCAGTGCGGAGAAGTGTCTCTGCGCACCAACCGCCCACGCCGCCTACACCAAATAATATTACGCGCGCGCGCTGAAGCGCCGCAAACCCCTCTTCGCCTATGAGTTGTATCGTTCGTGTAAACATGTTATTCAAATAAATTCAAATAATTGATATGTCCATGCAGTGGGTCGCGATTATCGTTCTCACCGGTATTGATGACTTGTGTAACAACTGTTTCGTTTGGAAATAGCGCTCTGAAGTATTGCAAATTCTTGTAGAAATCTGTATGGATATTAGCGGATAACTTTATCTCGTATGCTGAAAGGTTAATGCCATTTTCTTGAATCAAATCCACTTCGTGTTGTCCTTTATCGCGATAGAAATAGAGATTATTATCTTGTCCTTGATTGTATTGCTGTTTCAAAAACTCACATACCACCATATTCTCAAATATCTGTCCTCGCAATGGATGTGTTTCTACTTGTTGAGCAGTCTTTATACCCAACAAGAAACATACAAGCCCTACATCGTAGAAGTATATTTTAGGTGTTTTGATGAGGCGTTTATTGATGTTTCGATAGAATGGTTGCAGCCTAAATGCGATATACGATGCTTCCAACACATTCATCCATTCCTGTATTGTGGGTATGGATACTCCGAGTTCGTTTGACATACTTTGTGCATTAAACTCTGTGCCAATGCGCGAAGCACACATGATAACAAAGCGGCGGAACTCTGAGAGATGGCGTATCTTCAGCACTTGCTGAATATCGCGCTGAATATATGTAGAGAAATATTGGCGATAGATGTCTTGTGGTGGAATACTGTGCGCCCAAACGGCAGGGTAGAATCCACGCAAAAGCATCTCGTATAAATCTACAGAGCGATCTTCTTTCGTTAGTTCGTTGATAGCGAATGGCAGCAATGTGAGTACTGCTGTTCTACCTGCTAATGATTGAGTAATCTTTTGCATGAGCAGAAAGTTGTTGCTACCAGTGAGCACGAAGTGTGCATCGCTGTATTCATCCACAATCACTTGCACCACAGAAAATATCTCTGGCATATTTTGTACCTCATCTATGATCAATCCTTTGCGATATTTCTGTAGATACTCCTTGCGGTCTAATTCTAATTCGGCTCGCGTTGTTTCATCTTCAAGGTTGATATAATGATAGTCTGGAAAAACTTTTTTGCTTAGTGTTGTTTTTCCAGATTGGCGAGGTCCTGTAATAGTCAGTACTCTAAAAAATCCTGATAGGCGAATTAGTTCGGCTTCTAATGTTCTGTTGTACATGATTGGACAAATCTAAAGTAGCACTTAATTTTTGGACAAAGGTACAATAATTATCTGATATACACAAGTGTATGCTACAAAAAAAGTGTGTTTTTTGTATTTTTTTGTTCAAATAGCACGAAAAGTAGTGTAATAAGTGTCTTATCGATAGGTTAAAGTTGGTTGACGAGTTGTTCGGCGATTTTGATTGCGACATTGATGCCATCCAAAGCCGAGGATGTGATGCCGCCTGCGTAACCTGCACCCTCGCCACAAGGATAGAGGTGAGGAGTAGAGATAGATTGCAATGTTTCGGGATCGCGAGGAATACGCACAGCACTGCTGCTACGGCTCTCTACACCGAGGATAACCGCCTCGTTGGTCAAGAAACCACGGTACTTGCGGTCGAAATCACGGAAGCCCTGTTGCAAGCGTCTGCCGATATGTTCAGGTAACCATTGGTCAAGGCGACTGGACACCATGCCTGGCAGATAACTACATGCAGGTAGCGTCTTACTTGCCTTACCCTCTACGAAATCGCGCATTCGCTGAGCAGGAGCTAAGGATGGCTCGCCACCGTGCTCGAAGGCGAGGCGCTCAAGTTCTTGCTGGAACATTAATCCAGCAAGAACTGGTGTAGGGTGTAGAGTGTATGGTGTAGAGGCAAGGTCTTCGGGACGAATTTCGACTACCATACCAGAGTTGGCATAAGGAGAATTGCGGTGGCTGGCAGACATGCCATTGACCACGCAACTATTCAATGCACTGCCCGCAGGGACGATATGTCCACCTGGACACATGCAGAAGGAATACACACCGCGCCCTTGCACCTGCGTTACCAACGAATACGAAGCATTGCCCACCAAACGAATGAGTTCGGGCGACGGGTCATGGTACATCAGTTTATTGATCAGCGCCTGTGGGTGCTCCGCGCGCACGCCCATAGCAAAACCTTTGGTAGCCAAGGCAACCCCATTGGCATGAAGCATGTGGTAGGTGTCGTGGGCGGAGTGACCGATGGCGAGGATGACGCCAAGGAGGGGCGTCAGACCGCTTTGCTGTTGGACCGCTTTGCTGTCGGATCGTTCGCAGAACTCACTGTTGGACCGCTTCGCTGTTAGACTTATCAGCGAACGGAAGAGATCTTCATCTACACATGTGGAGAAGTGAATCTCGCCACCGTGTTCGATGATGCACTCGCGCATACGACGAATGATGGTTGGCAGTTTGTCGCTACCGATATGGGCATGGGCCTCGTACAATAGGCGGTCGTCGCCTCCGAAATGGTGGAAGAGCTCCATAACGCGCTGCATATTACCGCGTTTCTTGCTGCGTGAGAAGAGTTTGCCGTCAGAGAAAGTACCTGCTCCTCCTTCGCC
>CALATT010000038.1 GCA_937891905.1 uncultured Bacteroidales bacterium
TTTTTACTCTCGTCGCAGACGATTTAACAAATCGCTGCTGGGTTCTCACAAAAACACGCTTACGCTTACAAAAAAGCGTTCATTGCATTCACTTCAAAAACGGCAATGCTATTGCTAAATCAGGACGCTGCGCTACAGGACGGCGACAAGCGCCTATAGGACGCTGCGCTGTTAGAGGTTAGACCGCCTTGCGGCTGTTGGAGGTTAGAACAATAAGGTCTTTAAGGTCCTTAGGGACTCTAAGGACGATGTACGAAGTATCGCTAAACCCCTAACCCCCTAATCGCTAATCGCTAATCGTTGTGTAGGGAGTTATAATTGGAAAAAATCGCTGAAAGGCGGTTTTTTCTTGCATATGTCATTTTTTTTTAGTATCTTTGCGGCGTAAATAGTAATATGGAGGAAAACGGACTTATATTTCGGTGTTTAGCGAGCGGAAGTAGCGGAAATAGTTACTATCTGGGTACGCGTCGTCAGGGATTGCTGATAGACGCGGGTATCTCTGCGCGCCAGATACAGAAATGCTTGCGCGAGATAGGGTTGGACTTCCGTAATATAATGGGCGTATTAGTTACCCATGACCACGCAGATCATATCCGCGCAGTGGGTACACTCGGCGAACGAGTACACCTGCCTATTTACACCACTGCAGAGATACACGGCGGTATAGACCGCAACTACGGCGTGCGTGAGAAACTGCGTACCAGCAGGAAATATTTCGAGAAAGGACATGAGTGGGAGCTCTTTGGCTTTAAGATAAATACTTTTGGTATAGACCATGACTCTACTGATTGTTTGGGTTATGCCATCGATTACGCAGGGCAGCGCTTTGTGATTATGACGGACTGCGGTAGTGTGAACGATGAGATGGAGCATTATATCAGCACAGCCAATCACTTGGTGATAGAGGCTAACCATGACGAACATCTGCTACTCAATGGTCCTTATCCTACTTACCTCAAGCAGCGTATTCTTAGTCCACGAGGCCACCAAAGTAATGATACATGTGGAGAATTATTAGTGCGTAACTACCACGAGGGGCTACGCAATGTATGGTTGTGCCATTTATCGCAAGAGAACAACGATCCTATCGTGGCTTTTGAAACAGTAAGTGCACATCTTGAGAAAATAGGTGTGGTGCCAGGAAAGAATATATTCCTCAAGACACTCGCACGCACCACTGCTGGCAAAGCATATACGCTCAATGAGCAAATATTACCACAAGAAGAATTAAACCCCAACGAGGAAAACTAAAATACAACGATTATGGAACGATTGGTGATTATACCTACTTATAACGAGAAGGAGAATATTGAGTCAATCATCACAGCCGTGATGGAGTTGCCATTGGAATTTAATGTGCTGGTGATAGACGATGGTTCACCTGACGGTACTGCAGAGATAGTGAAAGAACTGATGGTTGGTTCTTATGCAGGACGCGTACACCTGGTGGAGCGCTCTGGCAAGCAAGGATTGGGTACGGCGTATATTGCTGGATTCAAATGGGCTATAGAGCACAAAGCCAATTATATCTTTGAGATGGATGCGGACTTTAGTCATAATCCAAACGACCTTCTTAAGTTGTACGATGCATGCGCGAATAATGGTGCGCACTTGGCTATTGGTAGTCGCTATGTGACGGGCGTGAATGTGGTGAACTGGCCAATGGGACGCGTATTGATGAGCTATTTCGCGAGCAAATATGTGCGCTTTATCTTGGGCGTGGATATCCATGACACCACTGCTGGATTTGTATGCTATAAGCGTCAACTGCTTGAGACAATAGAGTTGGATAAGATTCGCTTCAAAGGATATGCCTTCCAGATAGAGATGAAATTTACTGCATATAAATGTGGCGCGAAGATAATTGAAGTACCTATCGTCTTTATCAATCGTGTATTGGGTACAAGCAAGATGAGCGGAGGTATCTTCTCAGAAGCACTACTGGGCGTTGTGAAACTCAAACTTAGCAGTTGGGTGCGCAAATATCCACAAGTGAAATAGAATGAAAAGATACCTATACATATTGTGCCTTTTGATGGCGGTGGTGAGTTGCCGTCGTGGCGATGCGGGGACTGCTAATGACGAGCAGGCCAAACCTGTGCGCTATGAATACGGACTGGCCATTGACTCCTTCCGCGTGGATACAGGTATAGTAGCGGAAGGGCAGACATTAGGGGCAATACTGAACCATTTAGGTGCAACCCATGCGCAGATCAATAAAGTGGGATTGCTCACACCAGGGCAGTTTGATGTGCGTCAAATGCGTGCAGGCAAGAAATACCTCGCACTCTACCGCGATACATGCACAACGGATACACTGAACTGTGAGCGATTGCAATACTGGATATACCTGCCCGATGTGCGCCACGCAGTGCGGCTTGAATTGGGCGACTCTATAGGTGTGGAGCATTGGGAGAAACCACTTGAGGTGAAAGAGTGCACAGCTGAGGCTGTGATTGAATCCAGCCTATGGAATGCGATGGTGAATAATGACCTGCCTGTGGAATTGGCTCTCGAACTGAGTGAGATATACGCATGGACGATAGACTTCTTTGCGCTCCAGCAAGGCGACTCTATCCGCGTGCATTACGATGAGCAATATGTGGATAGCATACGCGTGGGAATAGGTCAGATATATGCGTGCCATTTCTATCACGGTGGTAAGTGGCAAGAAGCATACTGGGTGGATTGGCAAGATACGACGAAGAATGAACTTATCTGCCGTGGGTATTTTGATGAAGAAGGAAAGAGTCTGCGCAAGGCATTCCTCAAAGCGCCGCTCAACTACAAGCGTATCTCATCCCACTTTACCTATGCGCGCAAGCACCCTGTTTATAAGATTGTTCGCCCACATACAGGTGTGGACTATGCGGCACCAGCCGGTACACCCGTGGTGAGTATAGGTGATGGTACAGTAGTGGAAAAGCGATACAAAGGACAAGCAGGCAATATGGTCAAGATTCGCCATAATAGCACCTATAGCACCGCCTATCTGCACCTTAGTAAGTTTGGCAAAATAGCTGTGGGGCAACGCGTGAGTCAGGGACAGGTGATCGGCTATGTGGGCTCAACAGGTGCCAGCACAGGTCCACACCTCGATTTCCGCGTATGGAAGAATGGAACGCCCATCAATCCACTCAAGATGGAGAGTCCACCTGTGGAACCTATCCCAAATGAATACAAAGCACAGTTTGATAGTATAGTAGCAATAGAAAAAACAAAATTATGACACTCGAGAATATAGTAACTCAATTAACCAAAGATGCTGTAAAAGCATTATATAATATTGATTGCACTGATGCGCAAGTGCAACTGCAAAAAACCCGCGCAGAGTTTGAAGGAAACATCACATTAGTGGTGTTCCCATTCGTTAAGATGGCACGCAAAGCACCACAGATGGTGGCAGCAGAAGTGGGTGAATGGATGGCAACGAATGCAGCCCATTTGGTGGCTAAATACAATGCAGTGCAAGGATTTTTGAATCTCTCGATAGCTGATTCCTTCTGGATTGAGCAGTTGCAAGCTATTGATGCTGAGGCTGAATATGGTAAGCAACCTGACCGCAATCAACTCATGATGGTGGAGTACTCTTCGCCAAACACCAATAAACCACTGCACCTCGGTCATGTGCGTAATAACCTTCTTGGTTATTCAGTGGCTAAGATACAAGAGGCGAATGGATGGAATGTGGTGAAGACCAATATCGTTAACGACCGTGGTATTCATATCTGTAAGTCTATGTTGGCTTGGCTTAAGTTTGGTAATGGCGAGACACCAGAGACAAGCGGTAAGAAGGGCGATCACCTCATTGGTGATTACTATGTGCGCTTTGATGTGGAGTACAAGAAGCAAGTGAAAGAACTGATGGAGGCTGGCAAGGACGAAGAGACGGCTAAGCGCGAGGCTCCACTCATGCAAGAAGCACAAGCTATGTTGCGCAAATGGGAGGCTAATGACCCTGAGGTACGCGCCTTGTGGGAGAAAATGAACGAATGGGTATATGCCGGATTTGATGAGACATACCAGCGAATGGGCGTATCATTCGATAAGATTTACTACGAATCAACAACCTATTTGGAGGGTAAGTCCGAAGTAGAGAAGGGTTTGGCGGCTGGCGAATTCTACCGCCGCGAAGATGGTTCTGTATGGGCTAACCTTGAGAAGGATGGTTTGGATGAGAAACTACTCCTTCGCTCTGATGGCACTTCTGTATATATGACACAAGATATAGGTACTGCCAAACTGCGCTACCAAGACTACCCAATCAATAAAATGGTATATGTGGTAGGTAATGAGCAAGAGTATCACTTCAAGGTTCTCTCTATCTTATTAGACCGCCTTGGATTCCCATTCGGCAAAGAATTGGTGCACTTCTCGTACGGTATGGTGGAATTGCCTAATGGTAAGATGAAGAGTCGCGAAGGAACAGTGGTGGACGCAGATGATTTGATGGATAAGATGGTGAGCGATGCGAAGGAGATTAGCAAGGATAAGGTTAATACGCTCCAAGGCATCACAGAAGAGGAAGCCAATGAGATTGCACGCAAAGTAGGATTAGGCGCACTTAAATACTTTATCCTGAAAGTGGACCCACGCAAGAATATGCTCTTCAACCCCGCTGAGTCTATTGATTTTAATGGTAATACAGGTCCATTCATTCAATACACCTACGCGCGTATCAAGTCCGTTCTTCGCAAAGCGGAATCCTTAGAGTCCTTAAAGACCTTAGAGACCTTAAAGACTATAGAGGAGAAAGAGCTTGCACTTATTCAGCGCTTGTGTGATTATCCAGCTACGGTGCGTGCTGCTGGCGATGAGTTCTCGCCCGCGATCCTATGTAATTACGCGTACGCACTCGCGTGTGACTTCAACTCATTCTATCACGATTTGAGCATCCTCAATGAACCTGATGCACATAAACGCGCATTGCGCTTGCTGCTTGCAAAGAATGTAGCGAAGGTGCTCAATGCTGCAATGGCACTCCTCGGTATCGAGATGCCAGAGAGAATGTAGAGTTATTTACGAAGTACGATTTACGATGTACGATTTAGGATTTACGAAGTACGATTTAGGATTTTAATCGTTCTGCTATGATACTAAAAAGAAGAGCGGGTCACAATGTGACTCGCTCTTTCATTTCTATTATTCGTTAACTCCTTAATTCATTAATTCGTTAACTCGTTCAACGCAGATTACTCAGCGTCCTCTTTCTTAGCTGCTTTCTTGGTAGCTTTCTTAGCTGGTTTCTCTTCAGCCTCCATAGAAGCCTTGAGGTCAGCCAATACGCTCAAGTCACCAAGAGTAGTCTTCTCAACCTTAGGCATTTCTACCTGTGGTTCAGCGGCTTTCTTAGCTGGCTTAGCAGGAGCCTCTTTGCGCTCCTCCCATGTGCGGAGGTGGCTAACGAGGATACGCTTAGCGTCACGGTTGAACTCGATTACCTTGAAGCTCAAAGTATCACCTACTGCAGAAGCGCTCTTGTCTTCTTTTTGCATGTGGCGGCTGGTGCAGAAACCTTCTACGCCATCCTCGAGGCAAACAACAGCGCCCTTATCGTTGAGCTCTACGATCTTGCCTTCTACGATAGTGTCCACACCGAACTTAGCCTCTAATTCCTCCCAAGGATTCTCCTCGAGTTGCTTGTGACCAAGGCTCAAGCGGCGGTTAGCAGCATCGATATCGAGAACGATAACCTCGATTTGTGCACCGATTTGTGTGAACTCATTTGGATGTTTGATTTTCTTGGTCCAGCTGAGGTCGCTGATGTGGATGAGACCATCTACACCTTCTTCAATCTCAACGAATACGCCGAAGTTAGTGAAGTTGCGAACCTTAGCGAAGTGGCGAGTACCTACAGCGTACTTGGTGTCCACATTAGCCCATGGGTCGTCTTTGAGTTGCTTGATGCCGAGAGACATCTTGCGCTCAGCGCGGTCGAGGGTTAAGATAACTGCCTCTACTTCGTCGCCTACCTTCAAGAAGTCATTAGCGCTGCGGAGGTGTTGGCTCCAGCTCATCTCGCTAACATGCACAAGACCTTCAACGCCTTCTGCTATTTCTACGAATGCTCCGTAATCAGCCATCACAACTACTTTACCTTTCACTTTGTCGCCTACCTTGAGTTCTGCATCAAGTGCATCCCATGGATGAGCAGAGAGTTGCTTCAAACCGAGAGCGATACGCTTCTTGTCCTCATCGAAGTCAAGGATAACAACATTGATCTTTTGATCGAGCTGAACGATCTCTTTTGGATCATTCACGCGGCCCCAGCTGAGGTCTGTGATGTGGATAAGACCGTCAACGCCACCGAGGTCGATGAATACACCGTAGTTGGTGATGTTCTTAACGATACCCTCGAGTACTTGACCTTTCTCAAGCTTAGCCACGATCTCTTTCTTTTGTGCCTCGAGCTCAGCCTCGATAAGTGCTTTGTGGCTAACAACAACATTACGGAAGTCAGGGTTGAGCTTAACAATCTTGAATTCCATTGTTTTACCAACGAGCACATCGTAGTCACGAACTGGCTTAACATCGATTTGGCTACCTGGGAGGAATGCTTCCATACCCAATACATCAACAATCATACCGCCTTTAGAGCGCCATTTGATGTAACCGGTAACGATCTCGCCATTGTTGAATGCTTCGTTAACGCGATCCCAAGCACGAGATGCGCGTGCCTCTTTGTGAGAAAGAACCAACTGACCTTTCTTGTCCTCTTGGCTCTGGATGTACACCTCTACTTTATCGCCTACCTTAAGCTCTGGATTGTAGCGGAACTCAGCAGCTGGAACGATACCGTCTGACTTGTAACCTACATTAACAACAACCTCGCGCTTGTTGATAGTGATAACTGTACCCTCAACAACCTCGTTGTCCTTGATAGCATTGAGAGTTTCGTTGTACTTAGATGTTTCTACTTCGTTTTTTGTGCCTTGCATTTGCGCTTCATAGGCATCCCAGTCGAAGTTCTGGAGTGATAAATTTTCTGCCATAATGGTAGATAATGGGTGTGCTGCGCACCGTGATAGCATTACATATGTTCCTCGAAAAACGAAGGTGTAACGATGGTGCCTCGCACTTTAAAGGGTTAAACAATAGGGTTAATTATATGCTTTTTCACAGAAAAAGCGTGCAAAGGTACAAAAATATTTTGATATGTGCAATTTTTTTTGTACTTTTGTACTCGATTTTTTGTAAAATATAAATTATACCCCAATGAGTAAGCATAAATGGACATTTGCCTCTGTGGGCAATGTGACTCGTGTATCCATTCATACAGGCGAGGATATTCGTCATTTAGGTGAATTGGATAAGAAAATGTGGACAGTGCTCTCTTGCCCTGTTTCTGGTTTGGAAATCAGCGAAGATTCCTTATCGCTAATGGATATAGATGGCGATGGTAAATTGCGTGTGACGGATGTGGTGGCTACTGCTGACTGGTTGTGCGCTATATTGCATAAGCCTGATGGTATATTTGCGCAGACAGATAAAGTGCAATTATCTTCTATCAAGGATGAGGCTATGTTGGCTCTTGCGCAGAAAGTGGTAGCGATGAAAGGTGCTGAGCAGGATTATGTTTGTTTGGCAGATGTGGATGCTGCATTGGCGTCTGTGACGATAGAGGAGCAGGTTGTGCCATCTGCACCTTTGGCAGCGAATGTGATGGCTGCTTATAAGGCAAAGAGCGCAGAGTATGCTGCATATTTTGAGCAAGAGAAATTGCAGAAGTTAGGTTTGGCAGTGATTGCAGAAGATGCGGTTAAGCCAGGTATGACGGAGAAGAAATTCCTGGAGATGGGTGCGCAGATAGCAGAGTGGGAGGCAGCCAAAGCGGCTGCGGAGGGAGCTAATACAGCTGCGCTGAATGCAGCCAAAGCAGAGTATATGCCATTGCGCAAATTGGTATTGATACATCGTGATTTCTATCGTCTGCTGCGCAATTTCGTGGCATTTGAGGATTTTTATGATCGTAGCAAACCTGCTGCTTCATTCCAGTGCGGAACGCTCATTATAGATCAGCGCGCATGCTATTTATGTATCCGCGTGAGTGATATGGGTAAGCACGCACTCCAAGCGCCTGCGTCAGGTATATACCTTATCTATTGTGACTGCGAGTCAAAAACATTGGGTAAGAAAATACAGATTGTGGCCGCAATGACACAAGGGGATGTGAATAATCTCTCTGTGGGCAAGAATGCTATCTTCTACGATAATGCAGGCAATGACTATGATGCTACAGTTACAAAGATTATTGATAATCCCATCTCTATCCTTCAAGCATTCTGGACTCCATACCGTAAGATAGGTAATTGGATAACGGATAAGATTAATAAGTCTGCTGCGGAGAAGGATGCTAAGATAATGACGGATGTAACTACTAAATTGGATGCCAAACCAGCAGAAGACGCTGCTGCAGCAGCAGACCAGAAACCTGCATTCGATATTGCTAAGTTCGCTGGTATATTCGCTGCTATCGGTATGGCTGTTGGAATGATTGGTAGTGCATTGGCTTCCCTGGCTGCCGGATTGGTGCAGTTGACATGGTGGCAGTTGATACTCGTTTTTGTAGGTCTATTGCTGGTTATCAGTGGTCCAAGTATGGTGATGGCATGGCTTAAGTTGCGTTGTCGTAACTTGGCTCCTGTGCTCAATGCTAATGGATGGGCAGTGAATGCAGACGCAGTGATTTCAGTCTTCTTTGGCACTACACTTACAGAGCAAGTGAAATATCCAATTGTGAAAGATCCTTTAGCACGCAAGAAGCAGCATATGAAACCATGGCAGGCTACATTGGTGACTATACTAACCATGTTGGTGGTGGCATTAGCTATTTATGGTGTGTATAGATATATTGATCGTTCTATTGAGTCAGAGCAACCTACAGAGGTGATAGTAACAGATACGATAGTAGCAATAGAGGAGGTGGCTGAATGAATAGAGTAGTAAGCGCCTTATTGGTATTAGTTTGTTGGGTATATTCTGTCTCGGCTGAAGAAGTATTATTATCTGCTGTCTCGTCTGAAATGTCATCAGAGGGATTAGTGGTAGAGGATAGTCTATCGCAAGTGGGCGAGGGAGATGAGTTGACTGATATGGATGATGTGGAGATTGGTTCCTCTTGCCCAGACCAATGGATGACTAATCGCTATGCGAATGATACGCTTTTTCTATCATGCGATCAAGAGTCTTTGCCCTATAAGATAGTAGTGCGTACCACTAATGGCGATGTGGTGTATCGTTTATCACCACAGTATATATTGGGTGATACTTCCTCTTTGATGCTTCATCATCCGGCGGATAGTATTTATCGTCATATGTGGACGAATATGCATGTGAATCCATATGGTAATATGTTTGATTCGTTGATGGATGATGTGCATATACCGATGGATGGTTTTACACTTCCAGCGCCTGGATATATAACGAGCAAGTATGGTTGGCGTCGTTATCGCATGCATAAAGGAACGGATATCAAGGTGCAGACAGGTGATTCTATTCATGCGGCATGGGGTGGTCAAGTGCGTATCGTAGGTTGGGATCCTCGTGGGTATGGATATTATGTATTGCTTCGCCACGATAATGGATTAGAGACTATCTACGGCCATTTGAGCAAACCTCTTGTGGATGAGTATGATAAGATTTTTCCTGGCGATGTGATTGGTTTGGGAGGCAATACGGGTCGCTCCACAGGTAGTCACTTGCATTTTGAGGTGCGCTATTTGGGGTATGCACTCAATCCAGAGGCCATTATAGATTTCGCGAATGGGCGATTGGTGAATGAAGAGGAGTATGTAATAGGTATCAAGGCTATCAAGCAGAAGAAAGCTGAAGAGGCTGCTATGCGCTGGCATAAAGTGAAGTCAGGAGATACCTTGTCTGGTATTGCCCGTAAGTATGGCACAACGGTGAAACGCTTATGCCAGCTCAATAAGATTAAAGAGACTAAGATTCTGCAGATAGGTCAAAAACTGCGTGTGCGCTAAATCTATTTACCATTTATTCATGGTGATAAGGTTCGCCTCGCAGGATGGTCATAGCGCGGTAGATTTGCTCGGTGAAGAAGAGTCGTATCATCTGATGCGAGAAAGTCATCTTACTCAGCGATATTTTTCCATCCGCGCGCTCATAGACCGCAGAACTGAATCCATATGGTCCGCCGACGATGAAGGTAATATCTCGTCCGGCGGACATTTTCTTTTGTATCCATTGTGCGTATTCGATGGAGCGGTATTCGCGTCCGTGCTCATCTAAAAGGATAACCTCCATAGCGGGCGTTATTCGGCGCAATATTTCTAATCCTTCTTGTTCTTTTATCTGCGCTTGTGTCAATGCTTTTGCATTGCGCAAATCAGGGATGACCACTATTTCAAAAGGTATATAATGCTTCAAGCGCTGTTGATAATCGTCAATCAGCGTCTGCAATCGTTGGTCGGTGGTTTTGCCTACTACAAGAAGGGTTATTTTCATTAGTGTATTCTATTGATAGCGTCCATCTCAGTGAGGTAGATATCAGTGCTATCGCCCATCCAAGTGAACTTATAAATCAGTTTTTGCTTGATGCTACCATCAAATCCACCAATGGCAGTGTAGTAGGTGGTGCCGTGTTGGAAAGTGGTGTGCGAACCAATACCGTCATTCTCAATGGCTTTGATACCATAGTAGATGCGTGCTTTGTTTGGGGCGTTGAATTGCTCTTGCATCCATTGACTGAAATAGTCCTCTGCATTCATACCTGATTGTACAATCTCCATGCTATCGCGGGTGGTGGCTATATATGGGAAATGGTTATGAACATTTCGGTGGTCATCTAGAGGGTATATGTAGTCCCAGTTGCCTCGGATGCGGTAGTGGAAGGTGATATCCACTTGACTTTGTGCGTATGTCTTGGTATTCACCAAATGCAATTTGCCCATCGGTTTCATGGTGTTAGGATCTACCACAAAGGCATACACCCAATAGTCAGTATTTGGCGTAAGGCTCGTGAAGAAATGGTTCACAGCGCCATACTGCAATGAGTGACTTGAGAAGGGAGCTATATGGAATTCACCTGCTTGAAGCAGTTCGTTGCGCCAACGGAGATAGGATAGGTGAGCGGAATCTAATGCGAGCATCATGAATTGCTTTTGGCGTTCCATTGGATTATATCCAGGACGAACAGAGTCAATAGCGATCAAGTAGTATGCATCTTTATCTGTGGAGAAGCTGCATTCTACAAAACCTGCAGACACATATTGCAAGTCAATGGATATATGCACATCCTCTGTTTCCCATTTCGCGTCGGGGTCGCATGCGCAGAAGAATGCTATTAATGTTAATAGCGGTAATAGTAGTGATCGTTTATTCATATTGCTTCATCTCCTCTTCTTCTTGTTGTAATAATGTTTGTACGGAATAGATAAACCGTAGGCAGGTCATCACATGGCCTCCATAATGCCCGAAATTATAGGTTATATTGGCATCTTTCCATCGTGATTTGGCATTGGTGGCATTGGTGTATGGAACGGTCTCGTCATCAATAGAATGCATGATGTAAACGGGCGCTTTGGGTACCCAGTTGTATGAGATGATTGAGTTGGCAGTCATGGCTTTGTATAGTTCTGCTACATTATCGGATGTTTGGTCCATAGCCTCTTGTGTAAGTATCTCATGCGTTACTTTGGTGTCAATGAGTGCATTGATTTGAGATGAGGAATATAGTTTGCTATTCACCCAATCATCCATTTTATTGTATAGCCATTCTTGCATGAGGTCGGTCATCTCGATATCGAGTTTGTTGCCTTTGATCATACCTTGCAATACGAGTGGCACTGCTACTGGGTAACCCGCAGTGTCGGTATTGACAAAGCGCTCGTAGGTGGCTTTTACATCGTATGGTCCTCCTCCTGCAAAAACGCGGTGGATCTCGGTGTACTCAGGATGTTCTGGGAAGCAGTATTTATTCTCAATGAGGTATTGTACAGCCATGGTGGTGGCGCCACCTTGACTATAACCCATTAAGCATAGTTCGTCGTGCTCGGGTTCCATCTCGGCTGCTTTAAGCCACTCTCGCACAGCGAGATACATGTCAAATACATTGCGTGCTGTGAGGTCCATTACCAAGTAAGGATGTATTTGGTCGGCCGTCACTCCGTAACCCAAATAGTCTGGGATGATGAGGCCATAACCTAATTTGACGAGCACTCCCTCCAATGAGAAGCAATTGCTTGGTGCTTCTATATTGGAGCATACGGTATAGTGGCTCACTAAGATCATTCGCTTTGGTTTTTGCCCTTTGGGTAGCATCACTTTGCCGGATAGAATCACTTCGTTTCCGTCTCCGTCGGTACTTGGGTAGGTGCCGACAATCTCTGTGATGGTATATTTCTTGCCATAGCGAAGCAGTTGTTGTAGCATGGATGAACCAGTGATGCTGGTGGTGCGGTGCATACCTTCGGGTGTGTGATTCTCTTCCTTGTAAGCATTGGCGGGTGTGCCATCTGGTAGGAAGCACTGCTCTGGTAGACCTTTGCTAAGGTCTGTCTCGTGCTGACTAATCACCTGAAAACGCAGATTAGCTGCGCCTTCGATATCTGTGAAGTCAACAGATAACTCTTTGCCCGTCTGGCATCCAACCCATAGAGGCAATAGTAATAATAGAAAGTATAATTGGTATTTCATAATCAATAAAATTAGAAGCGAACGCCCATGCCCACATTGACGATGCGAGAGGACATGAGGAAAATAGTATTCATATTCTTTAATGCGTATAATCCACCGCAGTCAACGGTCCAGAACCATCGCTGGTAGTTAGCACTGATGCCAAAAACGGTTAGATTAATCGCGGCGCCCATATCTGTGTGATTCCCAAATGCATTGGTTTCGGTGCCCCCATTGATATCTAATCCAATACCCAAACCTGAGTAGAAATTCACATTCTCGTGATGGAAATAAGTGAATCGGATAGTGGGCATGATAACTGCATTATAGAAGAACTGGTCCTCCTTACGGTTTAGTTCTGCCCCTTTGCCATTCCGCGTTACTTCATCCCATCCTACATGGCTGAAATCCACCATAGCACCTAATGAAAACCAATGGGTGAAGCGCCATTGATACTCCATCCATACATGTTGGTTATAACTATAGTTCTCTTTGTAAACCTGCTGGTATGAGTCAGGCATCGTAGTGATAATACTGGTAGGATTATGCCAAATAAGGCTCTCGAAGAGCTGATCGCCCCATCCAATACGCAACTCATTCCGCTGGGTGATATGAGTCCATTTATTCTCAGCGGAACCCACTACTGCTATGCTACATAGCAATAGTAGAAAAAAGAATTTATTTTTCACGCTGCAAAGTTACAACAATTCTTGCATATATCCAAAAAAAAGTGTAACTTTGCACAAAATTTTAGAATTATGGAAAGTACAGAACTCAAAAAACTTATTTCAATCTGGTTTGAGGAGGATATTCGCGATGGAGACCACACTTCTCTCAGTTGTATTCCTGCTACGCAAATGGGTTGTCAGCAGCTTATTATCAAGGAGGAAGGAATCCTTGCGGGTGTAGAGGTGGCGAAGGAGATTATCGCTTATTTCGATTCGGAATGTAGAATGGAGCAGTTGCTCTCTGATGGTGCGCATGTGAAGCCTGGTGATGTGGCTTTTCGCGTGTATGGTAAGGAATTGAGTCTATTGCAGATTGAGCGTACGATGCTCAATATTATGCAGCGCATGTCAGGTGTAGCTACTACGGCTCATAAATACCAATCCCTTATTGCCGATACGCATTGCCATGTATTGGATACGCGTAAGACGACGCCAGGGCTGCGCTATTTGGAGAAGGAGGCAGTGGCTATTGGTGGTGGTATGAACCATCGTATAGGTTTATTCGATATGATTTTGCTCAAGGATAATCATGTGGATTTTGCGGGAGGTATCACCAATGCTTTGGAGCGTGCGCGTGATTACTGTGCGCAGAAAGGCAAAGACTTGCGTATTGAAATCGAAGTGCGCAATACTGATGAGATTAATGAGGCATTGGCTACGAATATACCGGACCGTATAATGTTGGATAATTTCACTCCAGAGCGAACCAAAGCCGCAGTGCAGCTTATTCGCCAATGGACAGAGCAGAATGGCAAGTATATTGAGATTGAGTCATCCGGTGGAATCACGATTAATACACTGCGTGACTACGCGCTTTGTGGGGTAGATTTTGTGTCAGTAGGCGCGCTCACACATAGTGTGAAGAGTTTGGATATGAGTTTTAAGGCTGTAAAATAATCGAACTTTAGTGTAGATACGAATATATCTTGTCCGCCAGTTCGGAGATAGATAGAGACCCATCGTTAACCAAGACGATGGGTTTTTTATGGACTATGGCTGTGGATTGGTTTTGCTGCTGAATGCGCATACGCGCGCGTACCTTATTTATATTCTCTTCTGTTGCTTGCGACTGATAGTCACGGGCCAGTGTGCGTTCTAAACGGATGGTTTCTGGTGCATCGATGAGAAAGACCTGCTGGCAGAGCGTATCAAAACCTGATTCGTATAAGATGGCTGATTCAATAAAGAAGAAAGGAACTGTCATTTGTGCCTGACGGTGCAAAATATCTTCTTTTACAGCTGGATGGATGATGGCATTGAGTTGTGCCAAAAGTGGCGGATTGCCAAATACCTGCTTGCTCACAAAATCGGTATTGTATTGTGTGCCGCAGAAAGCATCTGGTCCTAATAGGTCTATGATGGCTTGCTGTACATCGCTATTGGTGGCTATGATGTGCTTGGCTTCTCGATCGCAGTCATAGACGATATAACCGCGTGTGGCCATTTCGCGCGCAATCGTTGACTTGCCGCTACCAATACCGCCTGTGATACCAATGATATATGTGCGCTGCGTATCCATGATTAGAATTGGAAGTAGATGAATGGTTGGGTATCGGCTGTAACAAACTGGTATATGACGACGATACAAATCATAACAATAACAACCATCAGCCACAAAGGCATAGCTGCGAAATAGAGGCGATAACGACGCTTCCAGCGGGTGGGTAACCAGTGGATGAGCATACCCATCACAAACATCGCTACTACCCATCTATATTCGTATAGAAACTCAGGGATGATAGCATTATTCCATGCGCCTCCCATCTGATTAACCATATTTTTCGCTGTACTCCATGCCACTTCATTTGCGGTGGCTGGGTCCAGATTACTACTACTGCGGAAAAAGAGTCGCGTGAAGGTGATGAAGGTAAAAGTCTGCGCGATGGCCCAAGCGGTAGCTATACCATCGGTGATTTTCTGCCATGTGCGGTGAATAGTGATGCGTCGTGTGCACAACCAATATACATAGCGGATGGTTGTACCTGCGCATACAATGCTTGCCCATACAGCAAATAATAACCAAACAGGGAGAGGGTAGTGGTGATTGATAATCCATAAGGAGGCAGTGAGTAATGCCATACAAGCCATACGCATATGCCATCCCATCTCGCGCCAGAACTTATTGACGATCATACCAATACCGTTTATTCCGCCCCAGATGGTAAAATTCCAACTTGCACCATGCCATAAGCCACCTAATACCTGTGTGATAAATGAGTTGAGGTTTGAGTAAAGCAGTTTGCGCTGCAATGGTCGATAGCGCGACACGATGATAATAATCAGGGTAATCACTGCCATAATACCCACTACCCACCAAGTACCTGTCAGTACGGTGCAAACGATACCTATCACGGTTAACCAAAAGAATGTGCCAAACCCAATACGCCTATTGCCGCCTAAGGGGATATATAGGTAACTCTTGAGCCATCTGCCGAGTGACATATGCCAGCGACGCCAAAACTCTTGCGGGTTTTGCGATTTATAAGGCGAGTCAAAGTTCATAGGTAGGTAGAATCCCATCAGCATGGCTAAACCAATCGCGATATCAGTATAGCCTGAGAAATCTGCATATACTTGGAGCGAGTAGGCAAAGAGTGCGAATAGATTCTCAAAGCCAGAGAAAAGGAGTGGGTTGTCAAAGACACGATCTATGAGATTGACTGCCAGGTAATCGGATAGTATGATTTTCTTTGCTAATCCATTCAGAATCCAGAATACGGATAATCCAAAGAGTCGTCTGCTGAGGCGGAATGGTTTGTATAACTGCGGAATGAACTCCTCTGCGCGCACAATAGGTCCTGCCACTAACTGTGGGAAGAAGGATACATAGAATCCAAAATCCAGTATATTGCGCACAGGACGAATACGCTCACGATAGACATCCGTGGTGTAGGAAATGACTTGGAATATATAGAATGAGATACCTACAGGCAGAATAATCTTATCCACATCAAAGCGTCCTGATTGACTAAAACCATTCCCGATGTATGCGAATAGGTCGAATACCTCAAACTGACTGCCGAAGAAGTCATTCACCATGGAGGTGAAGAAATAAGCGTATTTGAAATAGACGAGCAGTCCTAGGTCGATGGCGATGGATAGGCATAACCAACTTAGTCTGCGTTTGGACGATGCGTTTTGCGCAATGCGCTGCGCGATGAGCCAGTCGCTCAAGGTGATGAATGCCAATATGATGAGGAATAATCCACTCGTTTTATAATAGAAGAACCAACTGACGAACATCAGATACACATTTCTCATGTGCATCCTGCGTGCACTATCAGCTGTCTTCGTTCCATTCATTATCAGGGCAAAGAGCGCATATACTAATGCGAAGAATGCCCAGAAATAGAACTGCGTGAATAGTAAGGGTGAATCCGAGTTAAAGGCAAATATGTGCTCTAATATATTCATTCCGTCACCTCCTTTGTCACTTCGTCCTTTATCACTTCATCCTTTGTGCTTTGTGCTTCGTTACTTGGTATCTTCTCAACGAGCCATTCCGCTACGGCATTACCTGCCTTGCGTGCACCGCTTCGCATGAAGTGTATTCCGTCAGAACCAGCCAATCCGATTTCTTTCCATCGTGCCATACTACCATTGCCACCCATCCAGCGGAAGAGGCTGAAATAAGCGATATGTTCCTCCAGTGCCATCTTGTGAAGCAAGCGGTCCATATAGGAAACCATTGGGTAACTCTGCTCTACGCCATCAATGGTGGTGAGCATATCGCTTGGTCCAATAAAGAGAATGCTGGCGTGCGGTGCACAGGATTGAATATAACGCACTTGTTGGCGCAATCCGCGAACGATGCTTTGGATGGTGCTGGGTTTTTCATTGAATGGAATGGCATTGCCACCGAATTGCATGATGATGAGTGTCACATTCTCATTGCGGTAGAAGTGAGTGAGTTGGGTGGAGTCTATTTTGTTAAATACCAATCCCAAACAGCCGCGCATAGGTATATTATCCACGATGATACCTGTGGATGACTCTTGTGAGATGCCATATACAGCACCTTTGCCTTGCAGGCTAATTGTATCTCCGTATTGCTCGTGATGAATGGATGAGTCGGCAAATAATTTTACTTGTGTGTAGCGAGGTCTATGATCTGTAGGGGTGCAGATGAGTGTGAGATGCTCACTACCGCTCACGAGGCTATCGTTCATAAAGGCCACTTGTCCCATCGCGCCGTATAATCCATCCGAACGCTGCATGCGCTTAGGACCATAGACAATATTTCTGGTGAGTGTCTGCGGTGTGATAGTTTTGCTATTCATGATAAGTGTCTGCTTGACAGAACGGCTGGGGATGGTTTGTGCCAAAGGCATGAGTCCCACACCCGCACCGCCAAATCGGTCTTGCAGCACTTCGCGTATCTGCGAACTCATACGGTCCTCTTCTATCTGACTATCGCCATAGTGTACAATGCGCACTTTGCGTGTATTGGCGGTGGTTAAGGACTGATAGAAAGCGCCTAAGAAAATACGGCTATCTGTGATGGAATCGATGGGTATGGTAGGGATGATAGGCGCAGCGGGCACTACATGCGTTGCGGTAGTGTCAGTGACTGCTTGTGTGGAATCTGATAACTCGGACTCGGATAGATCTATCTCCTCGGCCTCTTGTACTTCTTCTCCCATCACTTCGGCAAAGGTGGGCCATTTGACGGTATAATCGCATAGCACTACTCGTTCGGGGAGCACCCAACAGAGCGCACCCAAACAAGCCATTACACAGGCGGTGAATATGAGTACATGATACGACTTCATTCTATTTCTTCCAAAGTACTCGGCTGAATAATAGTAACACGGTGAAGATCTCCAAACGGCCGATAAGCATCACGATGGTGGCAATCCATTTGGCCAACATGGGGAAGTCTGCATAATGTCCGTCAGGACCGAACTGCCCTAAAGCCACGCCTACATTACCAATCATAGAAACGGCTACGCTAAGTGACTCGTTAAAACCTATTCCGCATGCGCAGAAACATATTGCAGCCACCATGATGATAGCGATGTAGAAGAACATGAATGCCATCACATTACTGGTGGTCTGTTCGCTCACGGTATGTCCATTGAATCGCACAGGAATAACGGCATTCGGGTGTATGCGTCGTTTGATTTCCGTGATGGCGGATTTGGCAAAAATACCGATACGCACCCATTTGACACCTCCGGCAGTGGAACCGCTGGCACCACCAGGTACCATCAAGAAGAAGATGATAAGCCATAATACAGGTGGCCAAGTCATATAGTCTCCTGCAGAAAAACCTGTAGAAGTGATCATTGAGATAGAGGTGAAGATGCCTGTTCGTAGTGAATCGCCAGCGAGGGTTAATCCCTCTCGCCAATTACTGATCCATCCGCTCTCTATCTGTGCAAACCATATGAATAGACCAACAGCAAAGGCTATACCTACGATGATACAACTGCCTATGTACCAATGTGTTTCTTCGTCGCGCATTAGGCGTTGTGGTTTGCCGCGGAAGAGGTAGATGAGTTGTGTGAAGTTGATACCCGATAGAAGCATGAAGAGCGCGATAATCCACTGAATACCAGCACTATCGAGCATGACGCTTGTATTGCGTGTGGAGAAACCACCTGTAGAGATGGTACTCATCGCGTGGCAGATGGCATCAAAATTACTCATGCCAAACAAGGAGAGTAGAGTACCCTCAATGATGGTGAGTAAAATATAGGTGAGCCACATCTGCTTGGCGGTGTCGGCTATGCGCGGACTGAGTTTTTCGTAACTCACACCTGTCACTTCGGCGCTATATAGCTGCATGCCTCCTAAACCGAAGAGGGGTAGTATAGCCACGCTGAGCACGATAATACCCATACCGCCAATCCATTGTGTGAGTGCGCGCCAGAGTAAGACGGAGCGTGTCATAGAGGTTACATCTGCAATGACGGTAGAACCCGTGGTGGTGAATCCCGCCATCGTTTCGTACCAAGCGTCGGTGAGGGAGGGTAGTGCGCCGCTCAACCAATAAGGGAGCATGCCGAAGATTGAATATACGAGCCAGATAGTGGCCACGATGACATATCCTTCGCGTTCGCTCACACGGCGCTCCGCCTTGCGGCCAGCGAGCATCATCCACCAACTACTAAACCAAGTGATGGCGGACGCCACTATCCACGCACCCATATCGGGTTCGTTATACCACCATGCGGCAAAGGTGGGGATGAGCATGAAGAGTGCTTCGAGTGTGGTGAGCACTCCCATGGTTTTGAATATGAGTCGCCAGTTGAATGTTCGTGTCATTTGAAGAATCGTTCAAGTTTGCGGATAACATGATTTTTGCAGAATAAAACTACTAAGTCACCTGCAATAATTTGCGTATCGCCGTTTACTAATATTCCCTCTTCTGCGCGCACAATGCCACCGATATTTGCATCGGTAGGCAGGTCTAAATCTTTCACTTTATTTTTAGTGACAAGACTGCCTTCTTTGGCGTAGAATTCCATTATCTCTGCGTCGGCGTTGGTGAGGTTGTGCACGCCGCGTACGGTGGAATCGAGTAGCATTTGGTAGATGTAACTGGCCGCGATAGTTTTCTTATTGAGCACAGTACCAATCTCTAATCCTTCTGCCATAGGAATATAGTCGATGTTTTCTATTTCGGCGATTGTCTTGCGTACGCCAAATCGTTTGGCTGCGAGGCATGCAAAGATATTTGCTTCGCTGCTCTCTGTTACTGCTACGAAAGCGTCTGCATCTTCTATTCCTTCTTCGCGTAGCACATTCATATCGCTACCATCAGCATTGATGATAAGCGCGTCAGGCACTTTCTCGCTGAAGAGGGTGCATAGTTGACGGTCTTTTTCTAATACTTTGACATCCACTTCGCCCACTAATTCCATAGCTGCTTTGCGTGCGATGCGTCCACCGCCGAAGAAGATTACATTTTTGATTTCTCGTTTGGACTTGCCCAACTCTTCACGCATGTATTCCATATTCTCGTTGGGGCAAACGCAATAGACGAGGTCTCCTTCTTCTACGCAGTCTTGTCCTCGTGGGATGAGGGTCTCTTGTCCGCGTTTGATAGCCACGATGCGGTATTTGCCGTGATTGTAGATGCCTGAAGCGAATGGTTTGCCAATCACTTGCGCGCTGGCGCGTATCTTGATGATACATAGCTCGAGTGCTCCTTGGCACAGACTCAAGTGGTATCGCATCCAGTTGGTGCGTAAAGCCTCTTCTATCTCGTTAGCGGCAAGCACTTCTGGATAGATGAGGTGGTTGAGTCCCATTTTCTCGAAGAATACTTTGTTCTCTGGTAGCAAGTACTCGTAGTTATCTATTCGTGCTAATGTGCGTTTCGCGCCGAGTGCGTTGGCGATGAGACAAGCGGTCATATTCTCTGCCTCGTTAGGTGTGACGGAAATGAATAGGTCACAATCGCCCACGCCTAAATCGCGTAGGTCATGGATAGAGGTAGGATTACCTTTCTTGGTGAGCAGATCGTAGTTAGCGCTCAGGTCACCTAAGCGTTCATTACTCTCGTCGATGAGACTTATCTCCATGTTTTCGCGGCTGAGTAGTTTGGCGAGGTGCGTTCCTACTTCTCCAGCGCCTGCAATAATGATTTGCATAGTCCTTCTTTATCTAAATTGAGTAAGTGGTATAATTCTTTAGTAGAACCATGTTCTACGAATTGGTCGTTAACGCCCAAGCGTATGATTTGTGGATGGTAGTTGTGGTCGCTCATCCATTCGAGCACAGCGCTGCCCATTCCTCCCGCGAGAATACCATCTTCGGCGGTGACGATGGTTTGGAATCGCTGTCCTATCTCGTGCAGCATCTCCTCGTCCAATGGCTTGAGCCATCTGAGGTCATAGTGTGCAATAGAAAGTCCCTCTTGGCTTCTTCTCGCCTGCGGAGGCTCTCCACCTCTTGACTTTCCACTTTCCACATCTTCAATTGCTTCTGCCATGGTATTGCCTATAGCGCCGATAGTGATGACAGCCAGGTCTTTTCCCTCTCGCAGTTTGAGTCCTTTGCTGTATTGAATATCAGCCATCTGACATCCAACATCTGACATCGCGCAGCGTCCTCTTGGGTATCGAATGGCGATAGGTTCGTCCAATTCTTTGGCGATGTGCATCATTTGCTCCAAGTCTTGTGCGGTGCGTGGCGCGCATATGTTCATATTAGGGATGTGCCGCAGATAAGCGAGGTCAAGTAGGCCGTGGTGTGTAGCGCCGTCATTGCCTACGATACCTGCGCGGTCGATGCAGAGCACGACGGGCAGTTTCTGCAGCGCTATATCATGCACAATATTATCGTATGCGCGTTGGAGGAAAGTGGAGTAGATGTTACAATAGGGTTTGAGTCCTGCTTTGGCTAATCCAGCACTAAAAGTGACGGCATGTCCTTCGGCGATACCCACATCGAAGACGCG
>CALATT010000039.1 GCA_937891905.1 uncultured Bacteroidales bacterium
GTTCGGTCGGACTATTGCATACGCTAGCAGTCCTCCCGATAAAGAACCTTGCTCTACGCTCTCCCCATTGACAAGCTAGCCCATCTAGCCGAAATAGATAAAGAGTATAGAGTACAGAGTATTGAGTATCGAGTATTAAGTATCGAGTATTAAGTACAGCTTCTAACATACGCATAAGACACGCCTAACATACGCTGTTTTGCAATGGTAAATGGTACATCAGTAGTATCTCGGGGGTATGTCGTATCCTACCACACCCTATATATACTATATATATCCCGTGATTTTAATTCTTGTTTTTTATTGGTCGCTCATCTCTCGGTCATCGGTCGGTCATCGGTCGGTAGAATGCACTATCCTTACAACAAACAATCAACAAAAACCACCTCCACTCGGAATGGGTGGCGGTGGGGAATTAATAGAGAAGAAAAATAAGATTGCTCTTATTGTATTTCACTAGTATCCTATTAAAAATAAACAAAAATATAGAAAATAAAATAAAAATATAAAAAACATTTTAATGGTAAATAAACCTCGCTTAAGTTAAGGCTCGTGTGAGTCGCTGCCCCGCAGCTCCTGTAACACTCCGCCTTACTCTACGCTCTCCCCACGAATAAAAAATTCGTCGGGGGCCCCGAAAGTTTAAAGTCCTTTTTAGCACCAAAATCATCACCCACTATGGGTATAAAGCACTCAAAAGCCATAAACATAAATAAAATTTAATTTACCAGTATGTCTAATAAATAGAAATTGATGAAAGTGGACTGTAGTAATTGTATTTAATTACTCTGTTACACGAGTGAAGTTGTAGGTCATTTGATGATAATACTCACTCTCACCTTCTGGAATTTGAGTTAATGACAATTCTGTTTCTGTTAGATTTAAAACCTGACAAGTCATTGAGATATCAGAAGATTCACGAGGAGTGATTATCAAAACATTATCATTTAATGTGTAAGTAAACTCGTCTGTCCATACATCACCATCAAAATACTCAATGATTTTGCCGGTACTCTCGTCAACAAACTGCCAATATATGGGATCTTCGCTCGGAAGAGACTCTTCTACTGTTTGTGCCACTTGACCATTCACAATCAACTGCATCTTCATGGTGTTCATTTGCCATTTTCCGAGGATTGTAGGTTCATTCATACAAGAAGAGAACGCGCACATGATAGCTACTAACGCAGCAAATAAAAAACTCTTTTTCATAATGATATATGTTTTAAAATTTCGGTGCAAAGGTACGGCTTTTTCTTAAAACACGCAAATTTTTGACTTGGGAAAAAACTTGGGATTTTGATTTTTACTCACTTTAACTCTGCGCCCTGTAGAGTGTAAGTCTTACCATTGCGGAGGATGAGTATTTGACCATCACGAAGGACCTTAGTGGCTGAAGGCAAATTAGAAGAAATATTCTCTATACTCTCCCATGGGCTGATAAATCCATTAAACTCACAACCAAATTTCTCCGAGTAATCAGAAGCATATACCTGTTCTCCATTTCTGTATGCACAAAGGAGTCTGAATACTCCAATGTCAGCAATATCGTAAATGTTTTGACTACCTCTTGGACCATCCATAAAACCAATACCTTCTAACCATTGAATTTGATAATGTTCTTCTTCTGTATTCAATGTTAATGTAAATATTCTTGGAGTATCATCTGATATATCTGTTACTACAGCATCAAAACTATTTTTGCGAATTTCTGCTCTTCCTCCGCCCCACACATTGGATAACTGTTCCCCTTTTTGGGCATCAAAGGCATATAACAAATATTCATTGTTGCTTCCAACTGGAACAAAATATACTTTTTTATTCTCCTCTCGCAAAGCCCCCTCATAGAGAGTATTCTTTCCTTCTGTTGATTCCAATTTTATATAGTGTTGTGCATTGATTGTTGTATCGGTAGTTAGAGCAAAGTGAATAGTGCTATATGGTGAGAATGACCAAAAAGGTTCATGCAGCACATGCCACTCATCGCACAAAGAAGTCATCTTGCTTTCTTGTGCAACGCATACCATACAAATGCTTTGGGTAATAAGTAAAGCTATTAAGATAATATGTTTCATAATGATAAATATTTTTTTCATGCTTACCTTATGGGGAAATAATGCTTCCATCACAAAAACGCCCTCTCCAATATGAAAAAATTCCATTATCATACACAAAATAGATGTCAGTTCCTCCATCATCTTCCACCTGACATTGTTCGTATAGCATTTGGAGTTCTTTTTTTGTATATTGTCTTTTATATTTTTTTTGTGTTATAGATTCTGTGACTATGAAGAATTCAGAACTTGCAGCACTAACCCAGTCTGCATCTTCTTCGCAGCATATAGTTATGTGTATTCCATACATTTGCCCTTTCCTATTGAGATATGAAACATATTTCCAATCCCTGCATAAATAGTGTTGCATATCATCAACATACACTCCAATAACAACTCTCTTGTCCGAAGGCCAATTAGTAGTTTTGCTGAAAGATACATTATACACAATCGAATCACAGTCACAATGGCAAGACATATTTTCAACATGCTCTGCAATAGAGTCCAATAAACTGACCAATGCTTGATTTTTGAACTCTATTCTTTGAGCTTGATATGAATACAAAAGAACATCTTTAGCTGACATAGCTCCGCAAATAGCGCTCAGTATCAATAATATTAGTATACCCTTTTTCATTGTATAAAGCAGATTATTTCTTTCTTCCGATTACCTCTATTTCTTTCAATTCTACGCCAATGACAGGCCGCTTAGGCGTGTTTTCATTATAAGGAAAATATTCCCCATTTGCATATACGCGAAGAATTGCTCTTGGAAACTTTAAATTATAGAATAATGCATTGTTTATATCTGGATTAGAGGGGCCAGTTCCATTAGGATGATTATGATCAACACCCCTTATTGTGTATCCATTAAACATAATGTAATGTCCCACTCCCGTTGCATTTTTTTTCATGCTTGTCCCAATAATGTTTCTTCCACTATTAGAAGTACCAACCATTACACGAGACCATTCTAGAGGAGCTCCTTTCTCTTTTGTGAAATTTGAGCCCAAGAACCTGAAAAGGTCTTCGGCATTATCATCTCCTTTAACATCAAATAATGAAAGATTGCTTTCCCCCCACTTTCCACTTCTTAAGTTTGTAATTGTCCGATAGTCATACTTATTGCTGCTAGCAATCCTATCGCCATCCGCATCAACAATGTGAAATTGATCATAATTCTCGTTCTTTATTTGTTTAATGGTGACTTTATTTGCCTCCGGATTCCAGTTTACCTCAAACTCATCTCTTCCATCCGGATCTATCTTGTTGATAGGGTCCCAAGAGCAATAAGCATACGGTGAAATGCCTGGATATTTGTCTGCTAAAGGATCAACGGAAAGCCACGATGGTAAAGCAGAAGCATGGTAGCGTGCTCCGAAGAAATCATATCCAGTTTCATCATCATGCTCCTTGCCTGTGAACTTAAAGCGCTCGTCATAATCTGTTAGAGTTTGATAAACCAATTGTTCACCGTATGGCATATAATGGATATATTGAACAGGAGTACCAGTCATATCCGTTATCCAACTTGCAGAACCAAGATGGTCGGAATGAGAATAGAAGATTTGTGGTTCTTCAATGATTATATCTTCAAACACATGTAAGAGCATGTCACTATCGCAATTACACGAGACTTCTGCCAGCTGCCATGTTTCCATGCATTGTGGCTGTAATTCATCCGCATGGTTTCCATCCGTAGCCACAAAATAATCCTCACACATTGTATTCATGTTTTCATTATACGGAGTATTTACATATGAATACAACAAATTTTGTGCCAATTCTGTATATTCTTGCTCGTTTGTCACAATGTCACGAGGCAGAAGAGAGTTCGTTCCTATTTGTGAAGCAATATGCTGATGACCATTGTAATAATGTTTAGTATATCCGCGAGGAGTAACTGTCATATAGGGATTCACATATAATACCGCATGATCAAAGTATAAATCAGCATGTAGTTCACCCGCGTTCACTTGGCTCATCGCTGTGTATCCTGTCAATTTATACGCTCTATTTCCCATAGCGTCATATGCGTAGTAACCGCAAAATTGGTTATCTACAGACAGAACCATCTGCCCAGCCTCGTTCCATTGATGTTGTCTAATCTCATCATAGCAAGGACGGGAAATTCGTTCTAATTGACCATCTGCATTCCAAGACAATAAGGCAGTTTCGCCCAAAGCACCATCATATATAGTCCCTATTTGATGATTATATGTTTGACCATCTTGATTTGTTTTGTAACCATAATACCATTCCACACCTATATCTTGGATTTTTCTGTTCATTCTACCTGCAGGACTATAAAAGTAGTCAAATGAATAATTTGGTAATTCATCCGAAGATTGCGCTGCGAGTATTAATCTATTCTGTGGATCATAACCATAATGAACACTATATGCTCCGCCTAATCCATCCGCGGAGGATGCGCCTTGCTCTATTTGCAGGATATTGCCTACCGCATCATAATAATACCACAATTCTTGCAAGTGATGTCCACTACCACTATGTAAAGCCTTATTTACGAGCCATTGACGCGCATAATCATAATTATTTACCTGATAATCACCATTACCATAATATAATTCTATCGGTTGGTCATATTCATTATATAAAATATCCGATACATACAAATTTGAATTTAATTGACTATGATGACCAGATATAGACTTTAGGAGTCCATCTCTATAATCATAAGTAACTATTTCTTGGTCTGGATATATAATAGATTGGATTTTCCCAAATGAGTCATATTTATAATGCGTTCTAAAGACATAGGATTGTCCTTCGTTTGGTAGTGCTATCAATCGTTCCGAGGAGGCAACATTGCCCATCGCATCATATGTAAAACTCTCATATCCTGTGGCATCAACACGCCTTTCTACGCGTCCTATATCATCATATATATACGACACATTATAAGCAGGATTCATTGGATATATCACATCTGTCAGGCGGTTTAAGTAGTATATATAATCAGTTTGTACGCCATCATCTATTTGGCGTTGAGTAGCAGAGCTAATCATATTACCTGCATTATCATATGACCAACGAGTTAAACCTGCATCTGGTTGAAAACGCTCTATCATTCTGCCCAATTTATCATACACATAGGTTGTTGATAATCCGTCTGGATTTGTAGTAGAAATGAGTTGCCCAAGAGGGTCGTAAACAAATTTCGTTATTGCATCATCAGGCATGACATGCGTTGTTTGCCATCCCTGCGGCGCATAGAAAGTATGACTTAGCATTCCATTTTCATCAACTATTTCTTGATGCAAGCGTCGTTTTCCAAACGCATCATTCCCTATTCCATAACTCCAATTTTGCTGTGTGCCATCCTGCCATGTTTTATTTATAAGTCTATCTTGTATATCATAAAACATGCTGGCAATACTTGTCATAGAAGTTTGTACATAGGAGGATATATCAGGATCGTAGTCCCACCACTCCGGCATATACATTTCAATTGCTCTGCCAAAATTATCTACGAAAGCACTATTTGTAATCAACCACCGATCTTCCCTTCTGTCCATTTGTTGCACAAGTCTTCCGCGTGAGTCATAGAATAAGCGTTGACGGGTCGAATCAATGCCGTCCATATTTGTGACGATATCAATATACGACATACTATCATTTCTATTACTTGGATAATACGAATACTGAATGCTCTTTTCTCCTACCAGACTTTCATTAGGTGCAGATATAGAAGTTAATCTACCCAAAATATCATATGTATAAGATATGGTCTGCCCAGCAGCATCTACTTTAGAAATTGGGACTTGTAACAATGGCAAATATTGCATTTGATTACTGCCGAATTGGTTAGTTATAGTTGTAGGCAGTGAATGTGAATAAATATCATAGCTAATTTCTGTTACTATTTGTTCCCCATTTTGACATACAGGTCCTGCTATTTTCGAAGGCAGACCGCATATATCATATTCATACAAAGTAGTTATATTTTCAGAAGAATTATTGGGGTTTATTTGTGTATATGATATTAATTTTCCAGAATTATAGTTTGCACGGGTCTCTCGTATAATTTCCCCATTAGCCCGTGTTTCTACAACTTGAGGCAATGATACAAGATTATGTGTTTTATTAAATCCAGATGTCGCAGAGGCATAGGAGATAGTTGTTTCAAAATCATCATCTGAAAGTTCAATATCACCATAATTATTATATTTGATGACATTATGGTACTTGTCATATTTGTATTGCTTTGCAGTTGTAATCGGTTCTGATGTGCCCTCATAATAATGAGTGTAATGCATTTCCGTTTCCACTTTCACCTTAGTATCATTGCACACATCATCCGTATGATTTCCATTTTTATCTACATACTGTTTCGTAATCTCATATACTTTGTATAAATTCCCAGCAGCATCTAACAATGAATCTGCTATCAACTTTCCATGTTCTGCAAAATCATAATTATTGTAATGTCGGATATTCTTCCGATAAACATGGTATCTATTATTGCTTATTATATCCAATTCTTCTGTTATCACTCGTCCATACCCATATGATGTCCTTTCCTCTGGACTATAATATGGGTCTGTATATATATAATGTTGTGCATATACATTACCACCTAAAGGCGTTGCTGTATCAATATTAAACACAGAGTCCAACACCCAATGGCGATTTGATTGCCGAATGGACGGGTCGGACAGGCGGTATGACAACTCTATCTTATTTCCCGTAGAATTATTAACGGTTTTAAGAAGACCTTGTTTACCCATCTGATTATAACGAACATAAATACCATTCATATCTGACCGGACTAAATCGGGCAACCCATCTCCATTCATATCTATAATATCATAATCACCAACGGTCTCAGAGTAGGAAATAGGTGTTCCGTGGATACCTGTACAAAACTTAAATACGCCGATAGAAAAACCTCCAGTCACACCCAGATTTAAAGCTCCGTTCGATGTGTGACTATATTGTAGGTGTTCAATAAGCGTATCAACTGAATTATTGTTGTAAACTTCTTCCCACCTTCCGTATTCATCACAAGCAATTGTATAGACTATCAAATTGCCATCTTTCTTTCTTACAATATCTAAATGACCATTTGCGTCAATATCTATCAAATGACTGGTTGTTTCATTGTAAGAACAAGAAGCACTCGTACCAAGAGATAAACTTACTTGATACTTAGATACTTGGTTGTTAGGCGTTTGCCTTCCTAGTATATTTTCGCCATCGAATCCGAAACCAAATGAAACACCATTATTAGTATTGATACTGTTAGATGTTCCTAAAACGCTAAAATTAGTAAATCTTCTTGTAGAAAAGCCTCCTGCGTATATAAAACCATAGCCTATATTTAAATATATTTTAATTGAATCCTCGGTATCATACACTTTATCTGCTAATCCATCCCCATTCACATCAATAAAAGCTCGTAATGTCGCGCTTGAGGTAACAACTCCGCTTGCGTTTACACTTGGTGTTCTTGATGCAGAAGTTGCGAACTTATGATTTTTAGGATTATTAGTAGGAAGATTAAAAACACGAGGGTATGTACCTGAGAATGAATGTCCAACAGAGTATTGTTCTGTTTCAAACAAACTGGAATTTCCTTTGTTATAAGCTTTACCTAGACCACCCCATGGCTGTGTATATTGTATTGAAGTTTCCTGGATTATATCAGGAAAACGGTCACCATTCACATCCATATAGTCTGCACATAAATTATAAGTATTTTGAGTAATTGATTTTCCTATTCCAATAGGTCCCATTCCAACGCCCCATGATACATTCCATTGTTTACTACTGCTTTTCTTATTAATCGCAGTAATACGAGTTTGGGCATTCGGTGCAACTGGCACCACATTATCCGTCACTTCCCAGTCACTATAGTTAGTTTCTGTATATGAATCTGAGAAATAATTCATTGCAGCTTTTCTATCCCGAGTATTTGACATCAAAGTACGCCCATTACATGCTATACGCCCATATGCTTCCCAACGCCATTCTTTAGCATCGGGTTTCATTTCTACCCATGAGGATGTGTTATCTGCTGGATTATATAAATTATTATCATCAAAGAATGTTTGTATATAGGTAAAATCACTAAGCAGAGTGGTGTCTATTTCTCTTATTGTTTGGGTAAAGGTGTCTTGGTTCATTGTTTGAACCTGTAGAGTAGATGTGTTGTATAATGAATCCAGCAAAATAATTTCGGAACCACTTATATTATTATATGCGAATTGGCCCCAACCTTTATACAACGAGCCAAACAAATCATAGTATGTACTGCCTATATGCACTTCTGGAATGAAGTCTAATTGTGGAGCGAGATAGGAAATTATTGTATCATTTATAGAACCTGTCTCGGAAGGACGCACATGAGTAAATTTAGTTTTTACTTGGACTTTGCCAAGTTCACCATTATCCTGCAGAACAATAGAATAAGTTGTATTAGGCTGTATATTGGTGATGGACAAATCAGTAATAGGCAAAGTACTTGATGATATGACATATTCCGCAATTGGATTGGAAGTAATTGTATTATCTGTATTTTGTACATTCGCATTTACTTTTAAAACACAAGACGCAGTTGAATTCGTGTTGATATCAAAATTAACATGTATTACGCCTAAAGTAGTATCTGGTTGGAATACTTCTTTGCTATAACAAGTAAAGTCATTTTCCGACGAATATGGTGTATTAGTATCTGAATAAGTAAAAATCTGCTTCCAGTTTACATTGTCAAAAGAATGGGATGCACGCGAGTTGAGATGAAAGAAAAATACATCACCTGCGGCTACATCGATATTTGTATATCTTTTAGTGTGTACTGAATAATCTGTAGCAGGTATTTTGACAATATCAATGATACTCATACTGTCAGCAACGAGGCGATTCGCTATTGCAAGAGTATCAATAGATTGATTATGCTGAATTATACATTGTACCCCATCTGCTGTTCTTGATTGTTGGCGAGACCGAGTTCTATCCTCTATTAGATTTATAGTACTTGTTAAATTGACAATACCGTCACGAGGTGCAACCCATACTTTTACAGCTTCTAAATTGGGTGCAATTGAGTTAAAATCGTCCTCTGGACAGATTGTCATTGACTGATATGCATAGAAAGTATTACCTCGCTTAAAGAATTGAGCGTTTGGGTATATTTGTTTAATCTGTTGTTGTTTTATAAATACAGAATCAATATTTTCATTTTGATAATAGCAATGTCTATGTAAACACGGAACGCATTCTTCCGGATTGTTAAAGCAAGTTGCAAAACATTCTTCACATATTGCATCCTCTGATAACAAAATATTAATTAAATCTGTAAAATCACCTGTTACATATGCTTGTGAATACAACTCCAACGCATCGTTAGGAAGCACTCCCTTACATTGAAATTCCTCTTTGCATTGATTGCAGTCCTCTATAACACCCATATCCATTGGATCAGCACCTTCAGGACAGCGCTCTGCACATTCCTCACAAATCTCGTTTCCATACATATCTACAGGTCCGCTATATTCTCTATTTGCCATGTAGTTATCATATACACATTGATGACATTCCCATGGACTATTTATACAAATATCCCTACATTCTTCACAAATTGTTTCTTGACCTTTAAATATACACGCCGAATCTGCACACCGAATATATTCTTCACTATCAACTCCAAAGTTCAAATAATACTCCAAACATTTAGGACATATATCAACACACCCATTTTCTTCCATACATAATCGTTTTTGTTCTATACAATTAGGATCTCCATTACAATCATACCCATTACATTCATCGCACAGCAAACTAATATCACAATGCTGCACACAATCAAGACAAGGGAATAGAAAGCCTGTCTCATCATTATATAGATAGCGTCTACACATCTCTTCACAATCACCACACAGATATTCTGAGGAAATAGTGTCAGGAAGAATAATCGTAAATGAATCCAACAGCATAGTATCAACATAACACTTACTATCTAATTCCACTGCTCCATCATAATAAAAGTATGATTGACAAGCATCTGGATTCGTGGGTATTTTGACCATTTTACCATTATGCTGTAAAAAATCACCATATGTATTGATACGATTAAAATATACGGCACCATCGTCTATAAAGTCTGGCAAACCATCTGCATTGACATCGGCAAAAAAACATTTAGTATAACTGTCAGTATAAGAAGCGCCACCACTAACAGAAATGATCGGGTCCAGTCCTGTCTGTAGGCCCCACGCATGTGTTTTACTCGTTTCTTTTGAGAGATTGGAGGATTTTATTCCGGTATTTTGTTCGTTATCAAAATAATGAATTCCCAAAGAATCTATCACTTGCCTACGAAAGAAGATACTATCATTTTTACAATAAACTTTATCTGCCAAAGCATCTCCATTTATGTCCAATAACTGAAATATATTTTTCCCTGTGGACTCTGAATAATCATAGTTTCCTCCAACTGAAAAATTTGTATTCCATGGATTTGAACCAAATCCTACTGTTAATGTTCCACCCAAACTCCAATTATTATTTGTAGATACATTTAGATAGTTCTTGTCATTTGATTGAATATCTTGGATTGTGTCTTCGTACTGAGAAAACATCTGATTCCAAGATTGTTTATAGTAGTCAAATTTTATCGTATCTAATACTATTAGATCATGGTCGTCACAATGACAAATTTTTACCTGATGACCTTGTAAATCGTAATTTTGATGGCTATTATATCTGCCTAAGTCTCTAGAACGAATAATGTGTGTAAGATACGAATTTTTATTAATGTTTTGATATTGAAAACTATATCGCTGTTTATATATATATGTATCTTCACTATTTTCAACTTGCAAATAACAAAGTTGTCGTTTGGTTTTTCGCAGAAATCCCAAACGCCCACTAATAGAAGGAAAATCGTTCCAAGTATAATGAAAATAGATTGTATATACTGGAGGCTCATCCATTTGAAAATTCGTTCCTTTATGCCAAGTGTATTGGATTTGCGTTAGATATATTTCTCTATCTACACTATCTACATCATAATAATAAGTCATTCCATTCCCCGAGATGTCTTCAACTTCACCCAATGCCCAATATGCAATATTGTTTTGATCATCTCTTAATACATATGCGTTATTTACTGCATTATCAGAAGCACGCTTGCCATAATATTTAACTAACCCATCACTACTAATGACCTTCCACCAATAATTAGTCGGGTTAGTACCATATCTAATAACGACATCAGTATTTTCTATATCTCTTACGATAAATTTAACAAAGTCCATAGTACTATCTCTACGGATGTATTTATGTGATTGATATTGTAATAATAAATCATCATTATTAGTTTTTAATACTAACTGCTCATTATCCAAACAATACAATTCGGTTTCAAACTCCCTATCATATCGAGGTACTCCCCATCGTGTATCTATCGTAATGGCAGGAAGAGGTATATTCCAACCAACTCCCAATATACTATTACCTCCATTGCTATTGTATGACAAGTCTATATTAGGTTGTAATCCATTTCTTCCTTTTGGGATCTCTATAGGATAGGTTAATGTGGCATTTCCATACGCATTAGCTTGAGGTTCCCCCAATATATGTATCTTAGAAAGCGGATTAGGATGCTCTATATCTGTCATTGTAGTTGGAACATATGCCTCAACTTCCGGCATTTCGGGAGTTTGGATTATTGCATTGATAAAATCTGTAAAGTGAGTGGTTTTTGAAATAATTAGATTTTTCTCCGTATCTACAGCAACTCGCTCTAATTTCACCCATTGCGACACTATTGTATCATAATAAAAGGTGTAGACATCTTTAGGCGTGTACCCTGTAGGTATGACTGACTCCGAAAAAGGGACTTTCAATATAGCTGGTTTGTCAAAGTGTTCTCCACATGGTAACAAACGATATCCTTCCGACATGTCTCCTGTTACATTACGCATATTGCTATGTAAAGGAGCTAAATCACACTTATGTAAAGCATATGCTGATAATGTAAAATCACTTTTGACACTATTAGAATCCGTAATAAGTTCAAGCCCCAAAAACTCAAAATGAATTGGGAGCCCCTTGATACACATTGTGTCTGCGTGCAAATTTGAGAAAGGAAATACATTTCTCTGATGTCCTGCACATAGAGAAATAGATAATGACAATAAAAAAACTATTGTGATTTTACGCATATGCTAATTAGATTTAAAGAATGATTATTTTAGTATAGCCTATTACTACATTATTACATAATGCTTCTACATGATAAACCCCAGCTGGTAGATTATTTGAGGATATTCTAGCTGAACCGAACACAACTGGTGCATCACTCACAAGACGACCTGTGCTGTCATACATCTTGTAAAGATCTGGAGTTAGTATTCCTTGTGATGCAAATTCTATCCCACCTACATTCTGTAGATAGGATATCTGTACCACATCTCTGCCATCTTGATTGTTATTCGTGGCTCGCTTCCTTTTTGTTTGAGAGTTACTTATTTCATTTGTCCAAAAAGTAAAATCTGCGGCATTTGAGTCCATCGTAAAATATAACTTTCCAAACATATCTATACTATCTGGAAGAGTATTAGAAATAATTTGATTGTCATTATCTAATATGGCTAACACTATAGTGTCCGCATGTTGTAAAATTGTTGGATCAAAAGATAAGACAAAAGGAGGCTGGTTTGAACGAACACGCCATGAGCGATCCACTCTAAAGCCTCCATATTCATATGAGATCCACTCTAATGTCTTATCATTATCTCCACAAAGTGTATATCCACCCGAACTGATTGAATAATCATATAATGTTATTGGATTAGGACAAGCAGATTTACTCTCCGTTTGCAACAATGTGCTAATGGTGTCATATCCAATACCAATAACTCGGTGATAATACTTCTCTTCCGTTTTTGGATTCCATATAGTATCATACTCGCCTGTTAAATATGGTGCGTAATCCAATGTTATTCCATATTTTATTGCTAAATATGTCTGAATTGCCATCTTTTGTTTCTGCTTCATTGTCGAAGAAAAAAACAAATACTCTGGTATCGTAATATTTGAAGGAACAGAGTCTAAGGCTCCAATATGAAGTGAATATTGTTTGTTTGTATCCGTTGCGCATCCTTGTTGGTAAACAAATACTTTCCACTGGGAGAAATCTAAATTTGTTTGCTTATGAATAAATCCTGAGTGTTTATTATAACTTCCATCTGTGAATACACCATACATCATAGAGTCGTTTTCATTGATGCTCCATAATAGTTGTGAAGAATCGGGAGAAAGTGATTTGACTACAGAAAACAACATATATCGTTCTACAGCAGGTATAGAATCATCGTAACTCATCGTGATAGAAAGTGTATCGTTTGTTGCTCTCCAAACAACAGGAGACCAATCCGTTTGGGTTTGTGCTACACTTTCTATCACAATTAATAAGCTGAATAATATGAAAATTATTCGTATCTTGTTCATTTTTTCCATATTATTGATAGAGCGTCTATTATTCTACAATAAATCGTCCGGTGAGTGCGCCGCCTGCAGTTTCAATACGGAGCACATACACGCCTGCGCTTGCCACTTGCTCTTGCAAGGTGTCAGTGAACGGTTGGTTCAATACCACATTGCCCGTGGAAGCATTTACTACGGTTGCTTGAGCATATGGAATAGTTTCATCCTGCTTTTCAATGACTAATGAATTACCATTGATAGAAGCACGGAATCCATTTGGATGAGTAGGTGTATCAGGATATAGGATAGGAGAATCCAACGGGTCTAATCCACCAATAGTTTCCATTTCCAATACTATAGATAACCTGATTTCCACTTCTTCTGCATGAAGGATAGATGGTATTGTAAGAAGTGCACCCAATACCAAAGCGATTAATGGTTTTTTCATAAGCCTATTAAAATTAATGGTTAATAAAATCGTTAGTATAAGACGCATAAAAAAATGCGCCGCCAAAACATAATGATTTGACGGTGCAAAGGTACAGGTTTTGTTTGGATTAAGCAAATTTTCTACATAGACAAATGAAATGAGTTAGAATATTGATTTACAGGTATTTACGAAATGTGCACAATAGACAACTTTAGTTATTGCATTCTAATTAACACACTCATTTTCAATGAGATACTTTCGCAATTCCTTGGCTGTAGTCCCAAGCTTCTTTGCTACACGCATTTTTAAAGTTCCAATGCTTAGAGGTGAGCGATACAATAACTCTGCCATCCGCTCATATTCACAATTTAATAATGTTAATACACATATGCGAACTTCTATCTCGTTTAATAAATATCTTTTTTGTAGTTTAGACACAAGAAAGTAAAATCGTCGATCCGCAATAGAACACATTTTTTTATAATTTTTCCATGCTAAAGTTTTTTGAATACTTTCATTAGTTCGCATTAAAGAGCATGTCTTATTAATATCTTCTTCTATATGCTTTTGTGTACTCACATATTGCTCTTCCAAATCATTATGCTTTTTTTGAATAGAAGATGTTTCTTGTCGCAATTTCTCTATTTGCTGTACCAATAATCCTTGTTTTTTTCGCTTACGATGTATATATATAACAATACAAATTCCTGTAATAGTTAATGTTAAACCAATAGAATACAACCACCATAAATTAGGTTTTCTTGTCAAGTCCTGCTCTAATAATTGTACGGCACTGGTTAGTTTGCCTTTTCTATTTTCAATTAATTTCTGTATGTCTGCTCTGCCTGCCGCTATTTTTCTTATCCCTTTAGTATTTTGTGACTCATCATCATTTGTTAAAATATATAATGCATTACATTGGTTATACAGGTCTGAAAAATTTTCAAGGAGTATATTTGCATAATAGACGGCAGAATCTTTCTTTCCAAGAAGGGAATATGCTTGCGCGCGATTCATTAGAATAATCGGAGCATAATAGCCATGTTTAAACGCTAAAGAAGTATAGTAAATAGTTGAATCATACTCTTGTACCTTTTTACAAGCAACAGCCTTTGTCTCTATTGTCTTTATATGAACATTTTTATCAAGACAATTCATACATATACTATCCAACAAAACCAAAGTCTCTTCTTTCTTTCCTTGTTCTGCTAACTCAAACGCCATATCGTTAAGACCGTAATAATAATTGATAGTATCACCATTTTGCAAGAAATAATCAGCAGAGATGGCAAACATATCATAGGATAATTGGTACTCCCCAGCTAAGTGAGCCATATCCCCCATATTATTATAAATCCTACCTAATATACGATAATCGCGAGTGCGCGAGTGCGTGGCGTCGATAAACACTTTCATCGCTTCCACTTGGTTGTCCTTTGCGCGGAGCAGCCGCCCATAATGATAGCACGCATGGGCGTAAGAGGAGTTTAACCCCAACCATCCTCTGAAAGGAAGGGGGATTTCCTTTAATGTCTCGTATGCTTGCGCTAAGGAGAGGCTGTCGTCATACTCATTCTGCGCATATAGATGTGCCTCACGCAGACTGTCTGCATGAGCAACAACTTCTTGCGCCTCGCGCACCGCGCGAGGGCTGCAACTGCTGAGTAATACAGCAAGAAGAAATATATGTAATGTTAGATGTTGGATGTTAGTAGGGAGTTTATTCTTCGCTGAAATGGACTAATACATTTCGATACGAATTGAAAAGTTTAAAATTTCGCCTGCAAAGGTAGTAAATTATTTTGAAAGTACCAAATTTGTAAAGTGAATTTTGCAGAAAAATAGCAAAACGACGAAAAAACAAACGAAATAACATAACTTTGTAGTCGCATTGGATTAACATTCCCCGATGCAACTACAATTATGAAAAAAATAAATAATCAAACCCAAAATGCAACACGCAAACAAACACTCAATCTCAATGAGAAATGTAATGAATGGCTAAAAAAGGAGATGGTCAACTATGTTGACGGCAATCCCGAAAACATGGACACTATCCTATTTGACTTAAATCAATTCAAGAAAGACACCATCTGCATGGTAGATACCCTTGCCTGTCAACTAC
>CALATT010000040.1 GCA_937891905.1 uncultured Bacteroidales bacterium
AAATTTGCATTATGGCGATATGACAGATAGCAGCTCGTTGATTCGTATCATACAAACTGTACAACCCGACGAAATCTACAATTTGGCTGCTCAAAGCCATGTCAAAGTATCGTTCGACGTGCCTGAATATACAGCAGAAACCGATGCCGTAGGAACACTACGTATGCTCGAGGCTGTTCGTATTCTTGTATGGAAAAGAAAACTAAAATCTATCAGGCATCTACTTCCGAACTTTATGGTAAAGTAGAAGAAGTGCCGCAGAATGAAAATACACCTTTCCATCCATATTCTCCATATGCTGTAGCCAAACTCTACGGTTTCTGGATTGTCAAAGAATACCGTGAAGCCTATAATATGTACTGTTGTTCCGGTATCCTCTTCAATCACGAGTCAGAACGCAGAGGTGAAACCTTTGTTACTCGAAAAATTACCCTTGCTGCTTCACGTATCGCTCAGGGAAAGCAGGATTGCCTCTATCTGGGTAACATGGATTCGCTTCGCGACTGGGGTTACGCCAAGGATTATGTGGAGTGTATGTGGCTCATTCTGCAGCACGATACACCAGAGGATTTCGTGATTGCAACGGGTGTGCAGCACACCGTGCGTGAGTTCGCTACTTTGGCTTTCCATCATGCGGGTATTGAGTTGCGCTGGGAAGGCTCAGGAGTAGATGAAAAGGGTATTGATGTCAAGACCGGTAAGGTGGTAGTGGCCGTAAGCCCTGATTTCTATCGTCCTACGGATGTAGTAAACTTATTAGGCGACCCATCCAAGGCAAAGCGCGAATTGGGATGGAATCCAATGACTACCACTTTTGAGCAGTTGGTAGAACTGATGGTGGCGCATGATATGAAGAAAGTAGCAGCTGATACAGCAGCGGATAATATCCGTAAGATTAATTTGGCAGAATACTTAGAGAAAGGTATCGATAAATAATATGATGGAGAAAAACGCAAAGATATATGTAGCTGGGCATCGTGGAATGGTGGGTTCGGCCATCGTTCGCGAATTGGAGCGCCAGGGATACACCAATATCATCACACGCACACATAAAGAGTTAGACCTTTGTCGCCAAGAGGCAGTAGAGGCTTTCTTTGCAGCAGAGAAACCCGAATATGTGTTTCTCGCAGCAGCCAAAGTGGGGGGCATAATTGCCAATCAAAGTGCGCTGGCGGACTTTATGTATGATAACATGATCTTGGAGATGAATGTTATCCATGCAGCATGGAAAAATGGATGTAAGAAATTAGAGTTCTTGGGCTCCAGTTGTATCTATCCACGCATGGCGCCACAACCGATGAAGGAGAACTATCTGCTGACCGGCGAATTAGAAAAAACCAACGAAGCCTATGCGCTGGCTAAGATAAGCGGATTGAAATATTGCGAGTTTCTCAATCGTCAATACGGCACGGATTTCATCAGTGTGATGCCTACCAATCTATATGGCCCAAATGATAACTACCATCCAGAACATAGCCATGTATTACCTGCTTTGATTCGTCGTTTCCATGAGGCAAAAGAGAGTGGGTTGGAGAGCGTGACATGCTGGGGAACGGGTTCGCCACTACGCGAATTCCTCTATGTGGATGATTTGGCTAATCTATGTGTATTCCTAATGAATAACTACTCTGGTAATGAGACGGTTAATGCGGGTACAGGCAAGGAATTGACTATTAAAGAACTGACCGAGATGGTAGCCA
Source organism: uncultured Bacteroidales bacterium (assembly GCA_937891905.1). Taxonomy (GTDB): domain Bacteria; phylum Bacteroidota; class Bacteroidia; order Bacteroidales; family Paludibacteraceae; genus Colicola. The sequence continues at coordinate 1,701 of CALATT010000040.1, forward strand.
AAGTGGTGGGTTATACAGGTCGTATCGAATGGGATACTACTCGTCCTGATGGTACGCCGCGTAAGTTATTGGATGTGAGCAAAGCCACCGCTTTGGGATGGACCTATAAAACGGAATTAGAAGACGGTATTCGCTTGGCATACAAGGATTTCTTGGAAAATCCTATGCGTGCAGAGCGTTAATAATAGATACTATGCTGCCATTAGACGAACGACAAGCACAAGTGGAGCAATTCTTGCAATCCCATGGGATAGAGTACACGCTCTACAACCATCCCGAGGGACGCACGATAGAAGAGGCACGCAGATGGTGGCGTGAAGACGGTTCGGTGCATTGCAAGAATATCTTCATGCGCAATCACAAGGGTAATCAGCATTATCTAATTTGCTTTGATTGTAACCATGATTTGGCTATTCACGATTTGGAGCAGCGCCTCAAAGCACAATTGATGGCTGCAGGACATTCGTCGCCGGGTAAATTATCTTTTGCAAGTGCAGAGCGCATGGCTAAATACTTGGGATTAGAACCAGGCAGCGTGTCGCCTTTTGGATTGATAAACGATACAGAACACCATGTCATACTATTCCTGGATGCCAATTTGCGCAAGGCGAATAGTTTGAGTTTTCATCCCAATGACTGCCGTGGTACAGTAGTGATTGAGCAAGCAGCTTTTGATAAATATCTGCAAGTGATAGGGAATGAAGTGGAGTGGATGCCACTATACGAATGATTGAATAATGAGAGAGTTTACATTAGATACATATCGTTTGCTTTTGGAGCAATTACAAGCGCATGGATATGAACTCATTCGCTATGAGCAGTATTGCCGTGGCTATCGTCCTGAGAAATTCGTCATCCTGCGCCATGATGTGGACCTGAAGCCTGCAAATAGTTTGCTTACCGCGCAAATAGAGCACTCCATAGGAGCACAAGCAAGTTACTATTTCCGCGTAGGAAAAGAATCAAACAACCCTGCCATCATCCGCTCTATTGCAGCCTTAGGCCATGAGATAGGATATCATTATGAGGATATGTCAATAGCGAATGGAGATATAAAGAAAGCATATTCGCACTTCGTTACTTGGTTGAACTATTTTCGCCAATACTATGCGGTGGAAACGATTTGTATGCATGGAGCACCTACCAATCAATACGATGGGCGAGACCTATGGAAACACTATGATTACAAGGAATTAGGTATTATAGGCGAACCCTATTTTGATACGAACTTCGGAGAGGTCTTCTACCTGACGGATACAGGCAGATGTTGGGATGGATACAAAGTGTCGGTTCGTGATAAGATTCCTGCCTATCACGATGAGTGGATCGCCAAAGGATGGCACTACCACACTACGGCAGATATACTGCAAGCATTAGAAGAAAATCGTTTGCCGCGGCAGATAATGATGACTACTCACCCACAGCGCTGGACCAATAAAAAGGCGCAATGGATACAAGAATTGATAATACAAAACATTAAAAATATCATTAAGCGTGCCTTATTAATAGCACGAAAAGAAAAATAATCAATATGAAAAACTCACTTAATTTTGCTTTGATAGGTGCAGCAGGATATATTGCTCCTCGTCATATCAAAGCGATTGCTGACACAGGGAATAACCTAATGGTAGCCTACGATAAGTTCGATTCTGTAGGCCGTTTGGATAGCAGTTTCCCTGATTGCTCTTTCTTCACAGAGAATGAGCAGTTTGACCGCTTCTGCTCCAAGCAAATGCGCAAAGATGACCCTTTACATTGGGTATCTATCTGTACTCCTAATTATACGCATGACGCATTCATACGCTATGGTCTTCGTTTGGGCTGCGATGTGATATGCGAAAAACCATTGGTACTCAATCCATATAATATTGATAACTTGGTGGAATTAGAGGCAGAGACAGGTCATAATGCTTACACAATTTTACAATTGCGATTACATGATAAAATCCGTGCGCTGAAAGAGAAAGTAGCTAATGGACCTAAAGACAAAATCTACGATGTAGATTTGACCTATATCACCAGCCGTGGTAAATGGTATTATAGTAGCTGGAAAGGTGATGTGCATAAGAGTGGTGGTATTGCTACCAATATTGGTGTGCATTTCTACGATATGCTGCAATGGATTTTCGGTCCTGTAAAGCAGAATATAGTACATGTGATGTCTTTTGATCGCGTGGCGGGGTATTTGGAATTGGAAAAAGCACGCGTGCGCTACTTCTTGAGCATTAACGCGGACTGCTTGCCAGCAAATGCAGTACAGGGCGAGAAACGAACCTATCGTACACTCAGTATTGATGGTGAGGAATTTGAGTTCTCACAAGGATTCACAGAACTACATACCGAGAGTTATCGCCAGATATTAGCAGGCAATGGATTCCGTATCTCAGAGGCGCGTCCATGTATTGAGATCGTATCGCAAATACGCCATGCAGAACCTATCGGATTGGTAGGAGACTATCATCCGCTTGCCAAACTGCCATTGAGCGCGCACCCATTTGGCTGGGATGAGAGACGATAATGTTTAATGTTGAATGTTTAATGTTGAATGTGTAAATTAACTATTTATAACATGAATAAACAGATACAAATTGCATTATTTGGTTTGCTGATCGGTTTGCTCAGTTCATGCGTCACTGCACGCAAAGTGAACTATATGCAAGCGCCTGACAAACAAATACCAAGCTATGCTGATACAATTACTTTTGAGGATTATGAGTTGCGAATAGGCGATAGAATGTACATCTATGTTTATTCGTTGGACGAAAACATCACCAAAATGTATAATGCGGGTGGGTCAGGAAGCATGATTAGACAGCAGATGACACAAGGTAACATGAGTGGCTCATATGACCTATACACCTATTTGGTAGATGAGCAGGGTAATATAGAATTTCCAACGATAGGCAAGATAGCCGTACGCGGATTGACCACTCGTGAGGTGAAGTGCAGATTAGAAGAGGAACTGAGCAAGTTGCTACAAGAAATACCTGGATATGCAACAGTCTCTGTGGAGGTTAATATCGTAAATCGCACTTTCTCTATTATCGGCGCACAGAGCGGCCGCTATGTGATTAATAAAGAGAAAATGACTATCTTTGAAGCACTGGCTATGGCAGGGGACTTAGGGGAGTTTAATAGCCGTCAAGAAATTAAATTGGTGCGCGAAAAAGAAGGTAAGACAACGATTAAAACATTTGATGTACGCTCCAAAGATATCGTTAATTCAGAGTATTACTATATAGAACCAAATGATATCATCTATATCCGACAGATACCAGGGTATAGTTTTGGAATCAATTCGGCTTCAACCACTTTGGGTATTTGTGCATCTACTATCTCATTCGGTGTATTCATCTATTCAATAGTGCAAACAGGTATCAATCATGTACAGAAATATTATGGACCAAATTCGTCAAATGGAGGAAACTAAATCATGAGAAAAATACACTACATACTATTCTCGCTCATGGTGATACTCATGACGAGTTGTTATAGCCACAAAGCTATAGGCTATTTGCAAGAACCAACGAAGTATAATAAACTGCCTCAGTACGATTCTGTAGCATACGAACCATATCGTATCCGCGTGAATGATGAGATTATCTATCGCTTGATAACACTGGATGCTACAATCTCTAAGTCATTGGCTGCCAATAACTCCGTATCCAGCCAATATGCCAATTCATATCGTGTCTATTCGGATGGAACGATTGATGTGCCATTTCTGAAACCTATCCATGTGGCTGGATTAACAGAGCAAGAAGCACAAGACACGCTGCGTGCAGCCTTCCGCGAGATAATACCTGACGCAGATGTGAAATTGGCCCTCTATAATAAATATTTCTCCGTCATAGGTGATGCCAATGCAGGACGCTATTATATATATAAGGAGAAGATGAATATCTTCCAAGCATTGGCCATGACAGGAGATGTGATGAATAGCGGAGATCGCCGTCATGTGCGTATTATTCGCCCCAGAGACGGAGGACAAGAGCCTGAGATATTGGAGTTTGATATACGAACCAACTCTATCATCGATTCAAAATATTACTATATATACCCCAATGATGTGATTTATGTAGCGCGAACCAAGGATAGTTTCTTTAAAGTGCCTACCTATACGGGTTTCCTCGGATTGATAACGAGTAGCGTGGCGCTATTGACAACAGTACTCAACTATGTAGCATATTTGTATCAATAAGACTATGGACAGCAATAATCAATACTATGTATCAGGTGGTAATAATGCATACTACCAACCTGGAGGTAATCAGCAGTATTATCAGCAAGGTAATCAGCTATATTACCAGCAAGATCCTCAAAGCGAAAATGAAGAGGATAGTTCACTCAGTTTTAATCCATTAGAGTGGATATTCACATTCCTACACTATTGGTATCTATTTGTGATTGCTATCGTGATAGCATTAGGTTTGGCGATGCTTAAAAATCGCCGTTGGATACCTACTTATTTCTCACAAGGCACTATTGTAATCAAAGAGAGCAGCACATATGGCGGTTCTGCATCTGCTTTGATGCAAGGATTTGGTGTGGACGCGGGATATAAGAATGTGAATAACCAAATGATCATGTTAGGATCGTATGACCTGATGAGCCGTGTGGTGGATTCGTTGCCATTCTTGGAAGTGGAGTATATCACTCAAGGACGATTCAAGACACGCTCTCTGTATCGCCAAACACCTATCGTGATAGAACACCACCGTATTGAACCAAGTGCATATGGAGTGCTATACCAAATTTCATTCAATAAAGATGGTTCATTCCGTATCTCTTCTACAGAGGAATCACAGTCTATTCAGATAGATGCACATTATGGTGAGGCAATAAGTTGTAGTCTTTTTGATATCACTATTTGGCCTACGGAACTGATGACTAATTCGGGACGCTTATATTTCCGTTTTAGAAGTCACGAGTCCTTGGTGGATGAGTTTATGAGCCGCTTGCAGTTGTCATTCGTGACCGAAGGATCAACGGTATTGGCTCTTTCCCTCGTAAGTGAAACACCACAGCGAGACTGCGAATTTCTTGATAAACTGGCAGAAATATACCTTCTGCAAAACTTAGAGCAAAAGAATGAGGTAGCAGAGAATTCTATTCGATTTATCAACGAGCAATTGGATTTGCTACAAGCATCTTTGCAAGTGTCTGAAGGAGCGATGACAGATTTCCGTCAGGAGAATAAATTCGTGGATGTCAACTCCTACGCAGGTCAGTTAATGGGGCGTATTTCTGAGTATGAGCAGCAGCAGATGGCTCTCCGTTTGCGCGAAACCTATTTCGATTATCTCATCAATTATATTCATCAGAATATAGAGAAGGACGCTGTTATAGCACCTACTTCAATGGGTGTGAATGAACCCATGCTGATGACGCTCGTACAGCAACTCAACGACTTGCGTATCCAACGAGGCGAATTGACCGAGAAGAATGTCTATTATGCTAAGTTTACAAAGGATATCGAGAATGTAAAGAAAGCAATAGAGGAAGTAGTTGGCTCGATGCGTGCTTCACTTGAAATAGAGCGAGAAGATCTACAAAACCGCTATAGAGAAGTAGAATTGGCAATCAAGACCTTGCCTGAGAAAGAATTGCAGATGGTAGAGATTGAGCGTAATTATCGTATTGATGATAACTATTACACTTTCTTCTTACAAAAACGCGCGGAGGCAGAGATTCAAAAAGCATCTAATACGCCAGATAATAGTATTATGGATAAAGCGCGTACAACCGCTATCATGAATGCTAAAGCGAAATCCAAAACAACAACTACCTATCTCGTTATTGGTTTCCTTATCCCATTATTACTTATTATCTTAAGCGAATTACTCAATAATAAGATCCGTTCTCCAAAGGATGTGTTGCGCCTAAAGAGTTTCCGATTGATAGGTACGCTTCGTCATGCTAAGAGTCAAAATCCTACATTGGTTCGTGCTTCGCCTCGCTCCAGTTATGCAGAAATGCTGCGTGCAATACGAACACGATTGGAATTCCTATTGAAGCGCAAAGATAAGATGGTGATTTGTGTCACATCTACCGAGTCCGGAGATGGTAAAACATTCTTATCAACCAACTTGGCGGCCCTATACTCCATGACAGGTAAGAAAACATTGCTCATCGACCTTGACTTACGCAAACCAAATATACATACGAAATTGGGACTTGAAAACGGCATGGGTATGTCCAATTACTTAATTGGTGATTGTGAAATAGAGGATATTCTAATGACCAATACACCATTTGGTTTTGATCTGATGCGTGCCGGTACTATTCCTCCTAACCCAGGCGAATTGGTTCACTCAGATAAGATGACGAATATGATAAACGCTATGCGCGAGAAATACGATTATATTGTGATGGATACATCTCCTATCGGTCTGGTGCCTGATGCATATGCATTAATCAATAATAGCGATTTGTGCTTGTATGTTATTCGCTGTATGCAAACCAATAAATCATTCTGCAAGCAGACATTAGAGCAGATGATGGAGGTGGTGGATAATACAGAAAAAGTGCAAATTGTGCTATCTGATGTACCTACCGAAGGACGCCACTCTTACGGCTCTGGTTATGGCTATGGTTATGGAGGATACGGCGGTTATGGTTATGGCCATTTAGGCTATGGAGGCTATGGCGGTTATGGTTACGGTTATGGTAATAAGAAACCATCTAAGCGCTTTGGAAAAATCTATGGTAAGATATATGGTAAATTGGCCAAAGAAGATGATGCTTATCGCTCTTATTATTACTATCATCATGAGGAAGATGATGAAGAGACACAAGCAAATGAGTCAACAAATACAAACAAGGCTTAAATCAGAAATGAGAGGGGACGCAAAAATGCGTCTCTTCTTTTGTAATGGGATGTATAAATCGTATCTCTGCTGCGTGGAGCATTAGTCTTTCTCTTGGCTGACCATAGAGGCGGTCTCCTACAATGGGTGCGTTTAGACCCTCTATATGCGCAGCATGGACGCGAAGTTGATGAGTACGACCTGTAAGCGGGAATAGATCAACGAGCAGTGTGCCATCAGGACGCTTGGCGCGAAGATGATAACGGGTAATGGCCACTTTGCCATGCGCATGATTAACCATCTGTCTGGGACGGTCAAACGGATTAGGTAATAAGGGCAACTCAATCGTTCCTTCTATGCCAGGAGAAGTGGATGCGAGTGGAGAATGGGGCAAAGGCATTAGGACTGCCTCGTAACGCTTCAATATATCTCGGCGCTGGAAATAAGATTGTAATTGCTTGTATATTGTAGGCTCTTTGGCAAGGATAAGTAGTCCACTCGTATCCTGATCTAATCGATGAGCGGCTTGCAAGAAAGGCAAGTGGTACTTTTGCTGCAGCCATGTACACGCATCCATATCTTCGCCTTTACCTGGCACAGAGAGCAATCCAGCGGGTTTATTGATAACGATGAGATAGTCATCTTCGTGCAAGATATCTATTTGCTCGCATAAATGGTTCATAGACGATGATAAGCCTGCTTCGTCCATCTCAATACCATGAAGCAAATGGCGTAAGATAGGTACACATCTACTGGAACAAGGCGCATAGAAAAATCCCTCTTGTCGTAATTCGTTGATAGGAGGTCGCCCCACCCAAAACTCAGCCAAAGCGATGGGAGTGAGTTGATGACTGATAGCATATTGTAGCAGTTTGGGCGCGCAGCATTCACCAGCACCCGATGGAGGCATTGTAATACGACCGTCCTGTAGGGTAGTTTGCTTATCTGTCCATTCATCCAAAGTGAGAATACGCTTCTCGGAGGCAAAAATATCCAATAGATTACGACTATTGCCTATCGTATTGGTTACTTGAAAATCCGCAAATAATAAGCGCTGCAAGCGCTGTGACTCCTCTTTGCTTGTTCCAATCGGCATTTCTCGGGGCATGTATATAGGCGGTACGAAACCATCATGCGTATAACTGCCATCTAATAAAGCCGAGAAGGCCCGCAGATAAGCATAAGACAAATCATCACATCGCACCACCAATACCCCGAACATCTTGCCATGCTGTAGCAGTTCGCTTTGAGGGTGGGAGACTATATATTGATGCATATAGTCTATGGTCTCTCGCGCTGCTTGCTGAGCCAAAGGGTGGGGCGGAAGGGTGTAGGGCGATACGAAATGAGTAGGTCTATCGCAGTCAAAAACACCCATAGGTAGGCTATGTAATAAAGGATTATTCATAAATCGGAGACAAAAGTAGTATAAATTTTCTAAATATACAAATTATACTTGCGTATTTGCAAAAAAAGTAGTACTTTTGCAGTTGAATTTGAAAATCTTTTTATTACATGAATCCAATGCAGTTCGCATTTGACAATGATAAGTATATCCGCATTCAGTCGGAGCATATTCGTGAGCGCATAGCTCAGTTTGGTAATAAACTCTATTTGGAGTTAGGCGGCAAGCTGTTTGACGACATGCATGCCAGTCGGGTGTTGCCTGGTTTTATGCCAGATAGCAAGTTGCGTATGCTCACGCAGTTGCGCGACTCGTTGGAGATAGTGATTGTTATCTCTGCATTGGATATAGAGCGTAATAAAGTGCGTCAGGACTTAGGTATCACTTACGATGAGGATGTGCTTCGTTTGCGCGATGCCTTTATAGAACGCGGATTTTTAGTCTCTTCGGTCGTCATTACCCATTATTCTGGTCAGCGTTCGGCGGACACCTATCGCCAGCGTTTGGAGCGCATAGGAATACAAGTATATTACCACTATATGATTGATGGTTATCCCCATAATATAGAACTCATTGCTTCGGACGAGGGATTTGGTAAGAATGATTTTGTGGAGACTACTCGTCCGCTCGTGGTAGTAACAGCTCCTGGTGGCGGTAGTGGTAAGATGGCTGTTTGTCTCAGTCAGTTGTATGGCGAGCAGAAAAGAGGTCGTGAGTCAGGATACGCCAAGTTTGAGACTTTCCCTGTATGGAACTTACCGCTCAAGCATCCTATTAATGTTGCATACGAGGCCGCTACAGCGGATTTGCAAGATGTGAATATGATTGATCCTTTCCACCTCGAGGCATATGGTGAGACGGCTGTGAACTATAATCGCGATATAGAAATTTATCCTGTCCTGGATGCACTCTTCACATCTATCTACGGCGCTAATCCTTATAAGTCGCCTACGAATATGGGTGTGAATATGGTAGGCTTTTGTATTAGCAATGAGGATACATGTTGTGAAGCCAGCAAGCAGGAGATTATTCGCCGTTATTACCAAGCCTTATGCCGCATGGCAAATGGCGCATGTAATGATAATGAAATCAAGAAACTTGCACTATTGCAAAAGCAAGTAGGTATCAATACTGCTTACCGCAAGTCAACAGTGGCAGCGCGTGAGCGTAAGGAGCAGTCTTTTGCGGACGCAGCAGCGGCTATTGAATTGCCTGATGGACGCATTATCACAGCTAAATCAAGTGCATTATTGGGATCGTCTGCAGCGTTATTGCTTAATGTGGTGAAGGAATTGGCGGGTATTGACAATGCTATCAATCTAATTCCACAGAATATGATTGAACCTATTCAAAAGACGAAAATTGAATACCTACATGGCCGCAATCCTCGCTTGCATACAGATGAGGTGTTAGTAGCGCTCTCTGTGCTCTCTTTGGGGGATGAGAACTGCCGCAAGGCATTAGAGGCGTTGCCGTTACTCAAAGGATGCCAAGCACATTCAACCGTCATGCTCAACGAGGTGGACCAACGCACATTCACCAAATTAGGTATTAACATCACTTGCGATCCTTCACGCAATTAAAAGAGCACAAAAAATAATAAAAAATGGCATACATCTTGCGTATGTCATTTTTTTGTTGTACCTTTGCACCGCATTTGGTTCTTGCAGATGAATGTCTCATCTGCGGCTAAGAGGGAAACAGGTGAGATTCCTGTACAGACCCGCTGCTGTAAGTGCTGAATACAAGCTATTTACTATCTAATCCACTGAAATGGTTTATCGCTGATAAACAAACATTTTGGGAAGGAAAATAGCTTGAGCATAAGTCAGAAGACCTGCCAGTGCGATTAATTGAAAGTCCTCCGGGATTAGGACGAACAATGGCAGAGAGAATTATTTCCATATTATTTTGGGCACTTTGTGCGTACTCCGTATTGGCAAGCAACCATGCGGGGCAAAACGCGTTGTATCCGTCCTTCGATACACAATATATTGATTCAAGCGATTTTACTATTGACGAAGTAGAGGTGACTGCGCGCGCATTAAAAAAAGATATTATCATCCCACAAGCACTCAAAGGACCCGAATTAGAGCGACTCAACGCATTGAGCGTTGCAGACGCGCTACGCTATTTCTCGGGCATACAAATTAAGGACTACGGCGGAGTGGGGGGGATCAAAACCATCAATATCCGCTCCATGGGTAGCGAACAGACGGCTGTCTATTATAATGGAGTGCAACTTGGAAATGCCCAGAATGGTCAAGTGGACCTTGGACGCTTCTCGCTCGATAATATGGATCAAATACTGCTCTATAATGGGCAGAAGAGCGATATTTTTCAATCAGCAAGAGAATTCGGTGCCGCAGGAAACATCTACCTCAATACACGCAAACCTTATTTTAAAGCGGGCGAGCGTGTGCACACACGCGCAAAAATGCGGTTTGGATCCTTCGCTTTAGCAAATCCACAAGTGGGAGTAGATGTCAAACTAATGGAGAATATGGCACTCACCATGGATGCGGAATATGTCTATTCTAATGGTAAATACCCATTTCGATACCATCGTGTGCTACCTAATGGGCAAACGGCATATGATACAACTGCCATCCGCCAAAATGGAGATATAAACGCCATTCGAGCAGAAATCGGCTTGCATCATTATTACAGCAATACGGGTTTCTGGCGTGTACATGCCTATAACTATTGGAGCCAAAGAGGTATTCCTGGAGCCATAGTGAATAATGTATGGCGAAATGGGGAGCGGGTGGAGGACCGTAATACATTCCTACAAGCGCAATGGCAAGAAGAATGGTTTGATAGATGGAATATGCGCATCTTGGCCAAGTATGCGAATGACTACACCCATTATATCAATCAAGATGAGCGATTATTACCATCAGATAATAAGTATCTACAACAAGAAGCATACCTCTCCATCGCCAATAAGGTGCAAGTATTCAATTGGTGGGACCTATCTATTGCCTATGACTACCAGTTCAATACTTTGAAACGAGCAAATATGCTCTTATTCCCCTCGGACCAAGCCACCCAGCATTTTGCGCGTCATTCCCATTGGTTGAGCGCAGCTACGGCGATGAATATCAAGGATTACCTGCGCATACAAGCCAGTGTGCTCATGACCCATGTACAAAATGCGGATACGAAAATCCAAACAGCCCAACCACGCGTCACACCAGCTGTATTCTTCTCTTTTAGACCATACCCCAAGATAGACTTATCGCTTAATGCCTTCTATAAACATAGTTATCGCTATCCCACTTTTAATGACCTCTATTATACAGAGATAGGGGATGCTAACTTACGACCCGAATTGGCGCGTCAGCACTCTGTAGAAATCGTCTATAGCACACATCGTAACAATACAACGCATATGCATGGCATGGGTTACGACCTTACCCTTTCTGCCTCGTATTATTATAATCGCGTGACAGATAAGATAATCGCTTATCCCAAAGGACAGCAATTCCGATGGACAATGCTTAACTTAGGAGAAGTGAAAATCAATGGCGCAGATATACATGCCGATGTGTCTTGTTTCCTACCAATGCGATTTGTGCTCCGCACCAGACTCAACTACACCTATCAGCATGCTATTGATATCACCAATACTAATGATACCTATTATGGTCATCAAATTCCTTATATCCCTTTGCATAGTGGAAGCGCGGTGGTAGGTTTGGATTGGGAAAGCAAACGAGGCGACCATTATGGACTCAATTACTCCTTTATCTATGTAGGGGAACGGTATGCACAGCAAGAGAATACCATTTATAACTATGTGCAACCATGGTACACACACGATTTATCACTATACGGAGAATGGAATATACAAGCCTATATGCTCAAAGCAAATATAGAAATAAATAACTTGCTCGGACAGGATTACGAAGTAATTCAGAATTATCCGATGCCTAAACAAAACATACGATGCACACTCACCTTCATATATTAATACATAAGCGCATAGCGTGGGCGTTTGTACTTTCTACATTGTACATCATCCTTTGCACCTCATGCCGCGGAGACGAAATCATCTATCCTACCTTGGGTGACAAGGTTACGAATGAAGTGCGTTCAGGTGGACTCTATTTGCTATGCGAGGGAAATATGGGTTCTAATAAAGCCCGCTTGGATTATATCAATCTCCATACAGGCGATTATTATAGCAATTGGTATGGAGGACAAAATCCCAACCAACTAAAGGAATTAGGAGATGTAGGAAATGACTTACAGCAATACGGACATAGGCTCTATGCCGTCATCAACTGCTCGCACAAAGTGGAAGTGATGGACCTACAAGCACGACATATAGGACAAATCAACATCCCTAATTGCCGCTATATGGCTTTTCATGGCGATAAGATGTATGTGAGTGCTTATGTGGGCTCTATTGCCGACCCTGACTTATTAGGATCTGTATACGAGGTGGATACAGCCACATTGCAGATAACGAGAGAAGTGAAAGTAGGACACCAACCAGACGAAATATGCTTGGTGAACGAAAAGTTATATGTGTGCAATTCAGGAGGTTATCTACTCAATCAATACGACTCCACTATCTCAGTCGTTGATATACATTCAATGACGGAGATAAAGCAGATACCTGTTGGACTCAATCCCACACGCATACGCATCGATAACGCAGGCAAACTATGGGTGTGCTGCCAAGGAGATAATAATAACCATCACGCACAAATAGTGGTACTACAAAACGAACAAATAGTACACCGCATTCCTATTCATTGTTCCAACCTATCTATCCTAGACAATACAGCGTATATAATCGATAAAACCAATAAACAACTACTCACCATCTCCACTATCGATTATACCATCAATAATACACCTATCTCATTAGACGCATATGAAAACCCATATGCTCTATTGGCCACACCTGGCGCACTCTATATAACGGACGCTAAGAATTATGTTTCTTCGGGTTTATTACATTGCTATTCCTACGATGGTACAGAGCGATGGACTGCCAAGACAGGAGATATACCTGGCCATCTATGCCGCGTAGCAGGAGAATACACCCTACACGGAGATACACATCCTACCGATACAACCACCACCTCGCCCTATATACATCGAGTATATGAATACAAACCCGCCATGGGTCAATTTGTCAATACCATGCCTAAGTACGAAGTAGGAGATGACGAGCAATCGATGTGCCGCAAATGCGAACTTTCACTTGCCCATAATGCTGGTGGAACGGTCACATTAGGAGGATGGGGAGGATATATTGTCTTTGGATTTGACCACCCTGTATGCAATAAGGATGGAAAAGATATACAAATACGCGGTAATGCATTCCGTATGAGCGGGAATAGCGAATATGGAGGTAGTGAACCAGGAATAGTGATGGTGAGCGTAGATGAGAATACCAATGGACTGCCCGACGATACATGGTACGAACTGAAAGGATCTATGTACTCCCATCCATCCACCATACACCACCATACCTATACCTACACCCGCGCAGCAGATACAATACGCAATCCATTCCATACACAACCATACTATCCCCAATGGATTGAAGAGGATTCGATAACTTTCAATGGAGCCCTATTAGCGCCTATCTCCACGCAAATAAATGGTCAGTATGTACAGCGCTTATTGGAGTGGGGATATGCGGATAATCAACCCAATACGGACATAGAAGCCACCTCTTTTGACCTCTCATGGGCTGTGGATATAAATGGACAACCAGTACAATTAACGCAAATAGATTTTGTACGCGTCTATACTGCCGTACAAGAGACATATACACAAACAGGCGAATTGAGCACAGAGATAACTGGCGCCGTTGATCTCCATGCACAATAAACCTATAATCAATTAATTCTTATAACAATGAAAACGAAACTTTATTTAATTCCATTATTGGCTGCTTTTGTGGCATGCCAACCTACCTATGAGGTAGAAGATTCATTTGTGGCTACCTTCGAAGAATCATCTATTGCGCCTGACTCTTTAGAGAGTTTTGCAGTATTGCCAGCAAGTGGTACTTTTGAGAGCGGTAACTTTGTCCTCCAGCAGGAAGTACAAGACTACGGCGAGTACGGCGTCTATTATTTCGGCAATGTGGTATCTAATCAAACGGATAATACCTATGCCTATCACACCGATGCCTATAAGTCTGCAGCTGGCGGAGCCTATCAAGGCAAGAACTACATTGTATGGACAGGTTCGTACGAAGGTTACGACAAGATAACTTTGAAAACACCAGCAGTCATCCCTGGTATGTATGTGTGCAATACCACTTGGGTTGTAGATGCCATCAAGAATGGCGATAGCATGGTGCCAGAACCATTCACAGACAATGATTATTTCTTGCTCACCATCAAAGGATTACGCAATGGTACTCCTGTGGGTACAGTAGAATTCTACTTGGCGCAAGGCAAGAACTATGTAGCAGAGTGGACCTATGTGAATCTAACTTCGTTAGGCGAAGTGGATGAGATCTCTTTTGCACTCTCAGGAGGTAAGAGTAATGATTACGGCATGAGTACTCCTGCCTATTTCTGTATAGATAACTTAGGCTCTAAATAACCGATGAGGCAAGTTTTGATTTTGATTTTGTGTTTGTTGTGTTTAGTCGGGTGTCAATCGCATTTGGCTAAGCACAACGCCTTGCCTGACGGAAATAAGTACGCTACGGGATTTCAGATTACACCTACGGAAGAGGGATTACTGGTCGAAGTCTTTCAGCCGTACACCAAAATACACATTCGCAAACCATTACAGCGAATAGGTACTATGAGCGCTGTGCAGATAGGATTTATTGACGCGCTCAATGCCAACGATAAAGTGGTAGCCGTATGCAATCCAGAACTGATATTTACACCACTCAAAGGCACAGAAATAAACATTGGCGATGCTATACAGCCCAATGCGGAGCAGATACTTCAAGCCAATTTGGACCTCCTATTGGCAGTTCATTATGGGCAGATAAATAATGCGGAAGTGGAGCGATTAGAGAAATTAGGAGTACCTGTACTATACATCAATGAATGGCAAGAAACACACCCTTTGGCTCGAGCCGAATGGATACGCGTAGTAGGCGCATTGGTGGGACAAATAGAAAAAGCGGATACCATCTTTCAATCAATCGAAACCCAATACCTACAATTAGCACAAAAAGCGCATGATAATAACGCAATTGCGCCTCCATCAATCATGACAGGAGGTAATTTCCGAGGTACTTGGTATGTGCCAGGCGGAGAGAGTTATTTGGCACAGATATTCAAAGATGCAAATGCGGAATATCCGCTATATAATAATACACAATCCACTTCTATTCCTTTGACAATAGAAGAAGTATTGTATTCCTTTAATGAAGCAGATGTGTGGATTGGTGCTTCCGCTTATTCATTAGATGAATTGGCGAGCATGGACGAGAAACATACTTGGTTTGCTGCATATAAGAATAAAAGGGTATATAATTGGTATAAGCAGCAGACGGAGACAGGAGCGAATAATTTTTGGGAGCGTGGGGTAGTGTATCCTAATGAGATATTAGCCGATTTGATAACTATTCTGCATAATGATACCACAACCCATCTTCACTATGCCTCCCGATTAGAATAAATCTGCAATCTAAATCCTAAAATCTGCAATCTAAAATTTAAATTCAGCAATCTCTTCCAAGCATTGCCTACATAGACAATCCTTATAATGCGTGCGCAGATATGCGCGCGTGTTTTCATTTAATACTATGCCTGCACATTGGCAGATTGACGGATTATCGGGCCTACAAACAAAAGGCGCGCCGCATCGCGGACACGCCTTTGTATGTATCGTTTCTGTTTTCATCTCTTTTACTAGAAACCTTGATATCTAGTATTCTATATTACTTAGTCAGTTTCACAATCAGCGTACTTAATGCAGGCACGGTGATATCTGTCTTGCTCAGGTCGATGGTCTCTCCTGTGAGCGGATTAACACCTACTGTATTATATTTGCTGGTAATTTCCTTGTAGTTAGCAGTAGGGATTGTACGAGCCTCTTCTGCTGCATTAGCAAATACGAATACAGCCTCATTCTCATTATAGCGGAAGAAACCATAGGTGTTATCACGACTCAAGAAATGCATGGTGCGACCTGTATGTAGCACAGTTTCTTTCTTACGCCATTGGAAGAGAGCAGATTGGAAATCATACATCTCTTGTTGCTCTTTGGTCACTTGATCACCAAGAGGTAATGGCATACGCAAGTGTGAGTGAGAATTAGGATCTTCAGGAGCTGTCATAGCATACTCATCGCCGTAGAACACTTGTGGTATACCGCGCATGGTTGCTAGTAGGGTGTATGCTAACTTTATACGACGTGGATCTTGATCTTTTACCACATCCGCAATGCGATCCATATCGTGGTTGCCAAGCATAATCATGATGTTATTGACATCTCCATAGAGGTAGTCCATCGACATTGCATCGTACACACGAGTGAGGCCATTCCCCCAACCATTTCCATCGGTCTCCAATGCTTGGCGGATAGCTTCTTCAAGTGGGAAATCCATCACCGATTTGAGATGGCTGTCAAAGCCATTGTAGTTG
>CALATT010000041.1 GCA_937891905.1 uncultured Bacteroidales bacterium
CCGAGGTGTGCTAATCCCATGAGGATGAGCAAGATACCCGCCATGATAGTGGCAATAGTGAGTCCCGTCAATCCATATTGCTGGATGATGCCATAAATGATGATGATAAAAGCACCTGTAGGTCCTCCTATCTGCACTTTGCTTCCTCCGAAGAGAGAGATGATCAGTCCAGCAATAATGGCTGTAACGAGTCCTTCTGTAGGTCCTACACCCGAAGAGATACCAAAAGCGATGGCTAATGGGATGGCTACAATACCCACGATGATGCCCGCGAGTGCATCTTGTGAGAAACGCTTTGCATTATATGATTTGAGCGTTTGGAATAGTTTGGGTGCGAAAACTTCGCGCAGGGAATAATCTATTTTTTTCATTATTGAAGACTGATTGTGTGATAAAACTTAAGCGAGTGCAAAGGTACTGCTTTTTTTTATTATGTGCAAGAAGTTTGTGCAAATTGCCAATTGTGATTTTCAAAAGTAGTAAACTAGTAACATCGAAAAAAACAAAGGTCGCCCTAAGGCAACCTTTGTGAGTATCTTTGCAAGCCGTGTTTGCAAATAATAGTTGAGTGGAAATTCTTGATTAAGAGAAGAAAATACCACCATTGATATCGATATTTGTACCAGTGATGTAATCGCTGTCATCACAAGCAAGGAAGAGTACCAAATCAGCTACATCTCCTGCATCTCCTTCGCGGCGGAGTGGGTAGATACCTTTCATACGCTCACGGTTCTCAGGAGTGTTGAAACGATCGTGGAAAGAGGTTGCAATAGTACCAGGCGCAACAGCGTTCACGCGGATACCGTCAGGACCGAGTTCTTTTGCCATAGAGCGTGTGAAGACAGCAACAGCACCTTTTGCAGTAGCGTACATAGATGCGCCAGGGCCACCACCATCGCGTGCAGCGAGTGAAGAGAAATTGACGATAGAACTGCCTTTAGGCATGAAAGGAACAACCTCGCGTGTGCAGAGCCAGCAGCTCTTCATATTCACATCCATGAGGAAATTATACCAATCTTCGTCTTGCTCTGTGATCTTCTTGCGGCCAACGATACCACCTACTACATTGACGAGTACATGAATCTCGTTTCCGAAAGCTTTCACAGCTTCTTCTACGATGCGCTTAACATCCGCAGCTTTGGTCATATCACCTTGTACGATGATAGACTCTCCGCCCATTTGCGCGATGATAGCTTGTGTATCAATAGCGTCTTGTTCGTTATCGAAATAGTTGATAACTACTTTTGCTCCAGCTTCTGCCATTTTAACAGAAACAGCGCGTCCGAGGTCGCGTGCGCCACCAGTAACGATGGCTACTTTGTTTTCTAATTTTTTCATACTGATATGTTTTTATTTGTTATATATAATGTATTATGCTTCGTGGCTGATATTTCGTCCGAAGAGGAATACGCAGCATACGCTGATAGGAACTAATGAAGCTCCCATAATGAAGAATGGTGTCCAGTTATCTCCTGCTGTGAGCATAGGGATGAAGCAGATGGATAAGATGGTGCCTAATGTAGCCGCTGCTCCTCCGAGTCCTGCTAATGAACCGACGCTCTTGCCAGTGTACATATCGCTGGCGAGTGTTTGGATATTATTCATTGTGAATTGGAATCCAAAGAGAATGATAGCCATGCAGCATACAGCCACCATTGCATCTTGCACGAATGCGACATAGATGAGGGCAGGGAGTGTGATGAGTGCTCCGATGATGATAGAAGTCTTGCGTGCAAAATTGACGGTTTTGCCAGCGCTGACGAGATGACTAGAAACCCATCCTCCAGCGATAGAACCGAGTGCAGCACCTACATAAGGAATCCACATGTGTGCGGCTAATGCTTTGAGGTCCATATTGTATTTCTGGCCGAGGTAAATAGGTAGCCAAGTGACGAACATCCACCAAACAGGGTCGAGGAAGAATCGTGATAGGATGACAGCATAGCTCTTACGCTTGGCAAGGAGTTGTCCCCATGATAATCCCTTATCGTCTGTTACTTTCGTTTCGGGTTGTCCAGAGAGGATGTATTGCTTTTCTTCATCGGTGATGAATGGGTGGTTTTTAGGGTTGGATTTGCGTAGCCACAACCAAGGTAACACCCATAATGGTGCTAATATACCGATGATGATGAATGTCATTTTCCATCCTACAGATGCGCAGATGAGTGCGATGAGTATAGGTGCGAGAATGGCGCCGATGGATGCTCCAGCATTGAAGAGTCCTTGTGCCATAGCGCGCTCTTTTTGTGGGAACCACTCGGCGTTATTCTTCACGGTACCAGGCCATGGTCCTGCAACGCCTAATCCTAATCCAGCACGGAAGGTGCAAATGGATTTGACGCCAGTGGAGAGTGCCATGAGCATATCGCTGATACCCCAGATGAGTGCTGATAAAGTGAATCCTCGGCGTGTACCGATTTTATCGTACAGTTTACCAGAGAGCATTTGTGATAATCCGTATGCTACCATAAAGAACATATTGATATATGCAAAAAGTTCTTTACTTCTGCTATTGAACTCAGCGTCTGTCATTCCTGTGCGGTCGATGAGGCCAAGATCTTGTACAATCTGTGCCCACATGATGCCGAGTGTGTTACGGTCAAGATAATTGATGATGGTGACGAGCACGACTAATGCCAAGATCCACCATCTAAGTCCTTTGATTTTCATAATAGAATGATTGATATATTATTTTAGGAAATCTGCACGCATAGGAGAGAAGGTGTCAATGAGTATTCCTTCTTCGAGGCAAACACATCCGTGCCATTCGTCAGGTGCAATATAGTATGCGTCTCCTTCGGAAATGATTTTTGTTTCGTTACCGATGAGCATCTCGAATTTGCCTTTAGCTACATAGGTTGCTTGTGAATGATAGTGCTCGTGAGGTGCTCCGACAGCGCCTTTTTCAAAACAAACTTTAACGAGCATCAATTGACCATCATATGCCATGATTTGACGACGGATACCTGGAGCGGGATTTTCCCACTCAATGTCTTTCTCAAAAGCGAAACTTACACTGCGAGTTTTCATGTTGTAAAACTGTTTTTAATTGTTAATATTTGATTAATTATTTGCGATGTGATAGTTGCCAGTCCAGTTGTATGTGGTGTTGGCAATAGTGAGTGTGTGTTGTTTGGATTCGTTGAAATCCTTATTGAGTGTGATAAAGATGATATTTGTGTGTGCTAATTGCACTTCTACTGCTGTATAAGTATCGTCTTGGAATATGACTTGTATGCGCTTTGTTTGTGGAGTAGCGCCTTTGGTTAATTCCAGATTTGGATCGAAGAGTCCGTGTGGTTCAACCACCGAAGCAAAGGTATGGTTTGCTTTGCCTTCTTGTCTGAAGATGACAGCAGGTTGCGAGCGTAGGTTGTTATTAGGATCGTTTGCACCGGAGCGTACAAAGAATACTTTGCCGTTATCCAATGTGGTGGTAACGGAATAGAAGCGGTCTGTTTGTAGAATGGTGAACCATGCATTAGGTGCGTGAATGTCTACTTCTGCCTCTTTCCATAAGTGTTCGTATCCGTATTTGCCTTGCATAGGGTAGAGTACAGAACCTTGTTTGGGCGCTGAGAAGGAACTATTAATAAGGTGACCATTATAATGGAATGGGAGGTCGTAGGTGTGTGGTTGTTCACCTTGCAAACGCATTATATCGATGATGATAGGGAATTCTGCATCTTGTGGTTGCATCACAGCGAGTGTGCGTTGCATATGTACTTGTTTGTGTGCGTATGCGTTGGATTCTGTAGCTGAGATGATACTTGTTTCAGGTGTGATAGATGCATAATTGATAGTAGATGCATGTTTCATAGATGTTTCGTAATCGCCCATGAAGTGTGACTCACAATCAACCACGGCAGTATTGTGCGCTACTGTTTGCATAGCGTAGGTGTTGTTTTCGTGTGTGTATCGTCCTCCGCTCTTGGATTCAATATTGAGGAATCGAGCAGCTCCGTAGTCGGTAAGTACCTCATTGCCGTTATCGTACAGGCTATAGGTCAGTTTGTCATAATGGCCGTGTGATAGTCCGTGTGAAGTGGCTTTGAAGACAAGCATGAACTGCTTATCGGCTTCTTCTCCTTGTCGTACGATAGCCATACCTCCTTGTGAGCCATCTGCTCCGTCTCGGTATAGTTTGGATTCGAATTGGAAGGGTTGTTGATTGCCCTCAGCGATATCTTTTGCAGTGCTGATACCAGCAGATGATAGTACGAAGGACCCTTGTTGTTGCGCGATGGAGAGTAATTGTGGGTCTTTGCTTGCCCAATAGGCGATATTCACAGCCGCAACAATTTCTTGAGTGGAGTAAGTCTTTTTTAGTGCATCATTAGTTCGAATGATTTCTCCGTTGTAAGCTTGTTGTATGAGTGCGTTGACAGCCTTGAGTAATATGCCATCTCGGCGTTGGAATATCTGCAGTTCTGGCTGGTTAATCTCGATGGCTTGAGCAAAGAGCATAAATGGCCAGATGGCATAGCGTAGGTAGTAGGCTCCTTCGGTGAAGTATCCTTCAGGAGAGAAAAGTTGCTCGAGCTGTAATAGGAAGCCTGATTGTCCATCTTTTTTAGAACCATACAGCGCTCTATCAATGAGGTCTTGATTACCAGTTACATATCCTGTCATACCAACGGCGGCGTTTGCCCATGTGGCATGGTTGTGCATGCGATTGAAAGTGGCGTAGTTAGCGGGCGTTCCCTCTTCGATGAATTTGGCTACGAGGAAAAGTAGGTTGTTCTCTATGGTTGTGCGTTGTGCTGGCGTGAGAAAATCGTAAATACAATCGTATGCCATGGAGGTGTGTAGTAACCATACAGACTCGTTGAGTGTTTGCCAGAATAGTTGTCCAGGTACGGGTGAACCCACATAAGGGTGTTGACCTAATGTAGGGTATAACTGTGCATATTGCAAAAGCATATCGCGCACAAAAATAGCGTATTTCTCTTCTCCTAACACCTGATACATGATACCTGCATAATACATGGCATAGTAGTTGTTTTTATGCTGCTCATGCGTGTATCCGCCCGCTGCGTGCTGAGGTGTGGGTACATCAATAGGGAGTGCAATAGCTTGGTCGGCAACCTGCTTTGCATAAGCAAAAGAAGCATCGAAGGTAGGATAATCTCCGATAGACTGCTTGATGAGTTGAGTGCCGTCCGCTGTGAGTGATAGACAAGGGTGCTTAGACAGAGTGTTAGTACATGCAGTAAATGCAATTAAACTAACTGTAAGAAGTGTGAAAAATGAATTGAGATGCTTCATAATAGTAACTTTCTCGAATTGGTCAACCAATTTATTAGAGCGCAAAGGTACTACTATTTTTTTGATTACACAAGTAAAAGTGTTAAAAAAAGCATTTTTTTTACGAAAGGGAGGTGTTTTTTGCCCTTTTTGTGCGTGTGGGATGGTTGGTTTTAGGTGTTTCGGAGTGTATCGGCGTATTTAATCATTCCGTCGAGGTGTGCTCTCATCAGTTCGGCTGCCGCATCGGGTCTTTGCTCTGCAATAAATCGGTATAGTAGTTTGTGCTCCTCGAGTGGAGTGGAGATGTGTACAGGGCATATTCGTTGCTTTTGATATTCGCTCATGATGTCTGGTGCGATAAGCATTAACATCGAGCGTAATGTGGCGTTCCCTGCCCCTATAGCGATGCATCTATGGAATTCAAAATCCATCGTGTATAAGAGTTGTTGGTTCTGCTGCTCAAAGGCATTGATGTAGTTGTCTAATGCTTGCTTGATGTGTGCAAGATCGTCGTCTGTTCTGCGCAATGCGCATAGTCGTGCAGCGTTCACTTCGAGTATGGCTCGCATCTCGGCGAGTGAGGCAAAATCGTAAGCGTCAAGTCGCAGTATATCAGCGAATAAACCATCTAATGCGTTTACATCGAGCCCAATGATAAAGGTGCCACTTTGTGGCTTTGTTTCTACAATTCCGTATCCCTCTAATGCTTTGAGCGCAGCTCTAACATGTGCTCTACTGATGCCATATTCTTCCGCCATTTTTCTTTCGGCTGGCAGACGCATACCAGGAGTGAGTTCTCCTGTGTTGAGTTTTTGTCGGATATGACGGATAAGTATTTCGTGTGGTTGCTGCTCATTGATGATATGTGTTTTGCTGTTATTCATGTGCGAAATAGTGTTTGATGTGTAAAATTTGGCACAAAGATACGCATTTTTTTTCAATATTCAAAAAAAATAAACAAATATTTTGTAGTATTAAATATTTTTATTATCTTTGCGGCGAATTTGAATTGGTTAACCAATTTCTCTTTTAGACGGAAATATATCATTTTTTTGAATCATATAGGTTATGAAAAAACTATTCTCTCTATTCTTCTTGTCTCTCCTTGTTATTAGCGCGCATGCGGCTGTGTTGTTGGTGGAGGATTTTGATTATGTGGCCGGTACGGCTTTGGAGGGTCAGGGCAGTCCGAATAAATGGAGTTTATCAACGAATACGAATAATGCTCAGACAGCGAGTGCTCCTTTGGTGATTAGTTCAGATGGATTGACGATGCCTTATTATGGTGCAGGCGAGGAGGCGAAGGGTTTAGGCGTTATGATGCCAGTTGTGACTTTATCTCCTGATGCGAGTCGTCAGCGTGTTACATATCGTATGTTTGATACGAATAGTGGTTATAAAACGGGTTGTATTTATGCAGCTTTCTTGCTTAAGGTGAGTGAGGCTTCAAGTACAGCTCGTGATTTTTTCTCTTTTGAGGGTAATACGGGTACTACTCAGCGCGGTCGTTTATTTGTGAAGGCTGTAGGAGGTGGTTATCAGTTGGGCGTGAGTCGTACGAGTACAAGTCCTGTATGGTCTCGCACATTGGAATTGGGAAAGACTTATTTTGTGGTATTGAAATACGAATTGGTGCCAGATGCTTTGAATGATGTTGTTTCTCTCTATGTGGATTTCCCATTGGGTTATGCAGAGACATCGAGTGCTGTTCGCTCTAAGATGGTAGAGAGTAATGATTTTGATAGTGGTTATGCCGATCCATCTCAGTTGAAGGCTGTTTCATTCAAGCAGCGTGAGAATGGTTCGGTAGTACAGATGTCTCATCTGCGTGTAGCTACCACATGGGATGAGGCGGTCAATTATACAGGTCCGTCGTTGGAACCCGAAGATTTGACAAAGCCTATTTATCATTTCACTGAGGGTTTTGATACGAATGGTAATTGGACGATTATCAATGTAGGTGCCTCCACGAAGCGTGAGCATGGTGATTATGGTAGTACGAGCCGCAGTTTGACATTCAATAAGACGGCAGATAGTGATCGTTGTAATGGTTCGCAGGTTATTTCTCCTGCGGTGAATACAGCGGGTGTGCTGCGTTTCTTCTTGATAGGGTCGTCGAATGAAACGCGTGGAAATATCCGTGTGAGCAAGATTATCGGTAAGGATACAACTGAGTTGGCGTATATCGAAGGTCCATTTGGTAAGCAATGGGTGGAGTATATGGTATTGGTTCGTGATGTATCGGATAATATCAAGGTGATGTTAGAGGTGAGTGATTGTGGTTTGGGCGCAGGCAGTTTGTATATTGATGATATCTCTTTGACTAATTATGTGCCTGCTGAGGCGCCGAAGGTAGGTGAGTGTCGTCTCACTGTGCCATTTCCATCGGCTAATAATCCCACGAGCATAGAGGCGGTAGTGACCAATCCTTCAGGTCGTAAGATAGCTGAGGTGGCTTTGCTATGGGGATATGACTCATCTGTATCTGAGGGTCGTATACCGATGCGTGTGGAGGTGGACTCCTTATATTCATCCGCGCCTATACCTGCGCGCGTGAAAGGCAAGGCGTATTATCGTATAGTGGCTTTTGATAGTCATTATGTATCGGATACGAGTGCAGTATTTAGTTATGATGTATATGGTGCATACACCCATTGTGTGCGTCCAGGTGTAGTGCTGGGTGCGGGTGAGGAGTGGCGTCACACCAGCGGGTTAGATGGCGTGCGTATCTCCTTTAGCAATGCGGGCGGCGCGATGCAATTAGGCGTGAAGGGAGGCAATGGTGTTGAAACGATTTATAGTGCAGAGTTGGTGGGAACAACAGGTGATTTAGCATTGAGTGTAGAGCCAGGAACTGCTTTGGTGTTGCGTAATGCAGGTACTGGTGATATTCGTATTGATGCTGTGGAGTATAATGATTTCCGTCCTATTGTATTTACTGATAGTCCTCGTCAGTTGCAGTTGTATCCTCGTTCAGAGGATGGTACGGCGGTGGTTCGTATAGCAGGTAAGGTGCAGCAATCAGGTGTTGCTTCGTTGCAATTTACGATGTACCGTAATGGTGAGTCACAGCGTACGAATGATGTAGCTGTGGCTGCGGACGGTAGTTTTGATAGTTCATTCACTATTCGTGCTGAGAAAGCTTTGTATAAGTTTGCTTATACGATGGGTAGTGTAAGTGGTGTATTGGCTGATAGTGTAGTGGCGGGTGATGTATATGTCATTGCTGGTCAGTCAAATGGTGCTGCCTCTGCGTCTGGTAATCCAGGTGTGACGAATGCCTATTGGCGCAATTTCGGTTGTGTGCAGAAAACGGAGGTGTATAATCCAGCAGATACCTTATGGGGATTGAGTAATAGTGCGGGCTGGGGATATGGTCGTGCGTTCTATAATGGTTATTCAGGATATGTGCTTCAGCGTGAGTTATTGGAGTCCCAGGGCATACCTACAGCGGTATTGAATATTGCTATTGGCGGTAGTTCGCTCAATCAAAACCTACCTAATCCATCCAATAGAGAGGATTTGAGCACATTCTATGGTGAGGGTCTCTATCGCTTGCGCAAGTCAGGTTTGGCTGAGCATGTGAAGGCTATCATATGGGTGCAAGGAGAGAGCGACCAGAATGGTTTATACGAGGATTATGGTGTTCGATTAGAGAAATTATATCAGGCGTGGAAGGAAGATTATCCTAATGTGAAGCGTGTGTATATTTCTCAGATTAATGTGGGATGTGGTACTAGCACATATGCCTCCGAGATTCGCGAGATTCAGCGTCGTATGAGTGCCGCTCACGATGATATAACGGTGATAACGAATATAGGTATTCCTATTCGCTATGATTCTTGCCACTATTTGGATGAGGGTTATGAGCGTTTGTATGGTCAGTATGCTCGTTTGATTGAGCAGGATTTCTATGGCAAGTCTATCTCAAAGGCTATGTATTCTCCTAATGTGAAGAGTGTTAATTGGACGGATGAAAGTCATTCTGCGATAGCTATTCGCTTTGACCAAGAGATGGTATGGCCTGCTCCGATGTGGGGTAGAGATATGAAGGATTACTTCTACAATGAGAATGAGGAGCGTATTGTAGTCAATCGCGGTTATGTGGATAATACAGATAGTCATTGTGTGGTATTGGAGTTGGCTCCGGGTCAGCGTCCTACTCATCTGACCTATGGTCCTGACAACTATGTATATAGCAGCACTCGTGGTATGGATACGCTCTATGTTGACCCATGGTTGCGCAATGCGGAGGGATATGCAGCGCTCACTTTTGATCGTTATCCTATTGCGGAAGCTTCGGTATTATCATACGAGGTGATAGAGGGTCAGCATTTTGTGCGTATCGAGGGTGATATGCTATTAGCGGAGAGTACGAAAGGAATCGATTCGATAGAAGTGTATTCGCCATCAGGCGTATTGTGCGCTAAGGCTACCACCTATGTATGTCCATTAAAGAATATCGCTCGTGGTATCTATGCCGCAAGGGTGCGAATGCAGAATGGAGAGGCGATAACATGCAAATTTGTTTATTAATCAATCAAAATAGAATAAGATGAAAAAGATTTTTACTGTATTATTTCTCACCATGTGTGTGTGGAGCACAGCGAACGCACAGTTGTGGCTTGAGGAGAATTTCAATTATCCAGTAGGCAATTTGGAGCAAGTGGCTTCGAATGCGGAATTGATAGAGCATGTATGGATGCCTTCTATGAAGGCTGCTGACGCGAATGGTGTATCACCTCAGGTGGCAGAAGGTGCGTTGACATACGCAGGATATGCTTCGTCCGGTAAGGGCAAGAAAGTGGTATTGGATGCCAAGATAGGCGATGCAAGTGATTCGCAGCGTATTAGTGTCTATTACATGGATACACTTGGCAAACGCGATACAGTCTCTATGTATGCGGCTTTCCTCTTCAAACCGCTATCGGCTAAGAATACCTCAGGTCGCGATTTCGCTATTTGGGAGGGTTCTGTATCAAGCTCAATGGCTCGTGGCCGTGTCTTCCTCGCTAAGAGCGGTAGTATGGTGAAGGTAGGTGTGAGCAAGAATAGTTCTACTATCAGCGCATGGACCAATGATTTGGCAATAGGTGAGACCCACTTATTGGTGATGAAATACGAGGTGGTGCCAGGCGAGAAGAATGATATCATCAAGGTCTTTGTCAATCCTACGCTTAATACTGCGGAGAGTGCGAATGCCTATATCGCAACAACAGATGCGGCAACCGATATGATTGTGCGCGGTTTTGGTCTCCGTCAGCGCGGTAATGGCATGGAAGTGAGTGGATTGCGTATTGGCACCACTTGGGAAGAAGTGATGGGTATGTCTGCTAATGCATTGTTCTTAGAGAGTAGGTTCCCTGCACCTAATAGCTATGTTGACCCAGCTACCACTCAGTTGACACTCACATTTAATGAGGAGGTGGCTTTGGGTACCAGTAATGGTGTGCCCACTTTGACCTCTATAGGTGGTGAGACCAAACTGCTTAGTCCATCTTTTGCAGGTAAAGTGGTCACTTTGCCTGTGGTATTGGAGGCGGAGAAAGACTATCGCTTATCTATCCCAGCGGGTGTTTTTGCCAGCGGTTCAGTAGAGAATATGCCTATCGATATCGATTTCACTACACGCAATCCTAATGTGTATGTAGTGGAGGATTTTGCTTATCTCACGGGCGAACCAGTAGAAGGTAATAATGGTTGGGTAGTGAGCACCTCTACAGCAGACCAAGGTGGTATCAGTCCTGTGGTGGCAGATACTTTGCTTACCTATGCGGGCTATGGTAATAGCGCGGAAGGACAATCCATGGTGTTGGATAGCGTGGCGCAAGGTATTAGCGGCGATTTGAAGCGCAATACCGTATTGCCTTTCACCATTGATAAGGTGAGTGTGGATGCAGGAAGCAATGTGGTTTATACCGCTTTCTTGGTTAATCTGAGCACGATGGGCAGCACTTCTGGCAAGGAGTTGTTTGGTTATCTCAAGCAAGGTGCAGAGGATGGCGCTAATACCACAATGCGCGGCCGTGTACAAGTGAAGATAGAGAAGAATAAGATGGTATTTGGTATTCGCAAGAATAGCCAAGAAATCACACAATGGTCAGATTCGCTGGATAAGAATGAGACGGCTCTCTTGGTGGTTAAATATATCAATAATAGTACCTCCAGCAGCAATACAGCTGATGAGTTCTTCTTGTATGTTAATCCCGATGCGAGCAAGAGCGAAGCAGAGAATAGCGCTTTGATGCAAGTGGCTGTGGGTAATGATGTGGATGGAGGGGCAGACCTTCGTGCAATATGCTTCCGTCAAATGAAACTAAATGCTTATGTGGGTGGCATTCGCGTAGCGAAAACTTGGGAAGATGCGTTGAATAATGCTGATACACCTAATACAGAAGATATCGAGTCGATAGAGACTAATCGTCCATCAGCCAGCAAGGTGATTGTGAATGGCAATCTATATATCCTGCGCGATGGTAAGGTATATACTATCGGTGGAGTACGCGTACAATAGTAACTAATCTATATTTACTTAATTTATTTACAATTTAAATTCTAATTAGTATGAAAAGAAATTTTTCTCTTTTGGTTGCTGCTATGATGTTGGCAGTTTCTGCAAATGCAGAAGTTTTATTCACAGAGGAGTTTAACTACACCTCTGGTACTGTTCTTGGCACAGTAGAGGGTTGGACCACCGTAGGTGATATTACCGATGGTGAAGGTCGTATCGTGAATGATTTGACGCTCTCTTACACCGATGCTGCGGGTGAGTATATCCTGAGCGGTGGTAAGTCTTTGAAGCATAACTACGCGTCTAACAAAGTGGATGGTTCGAATGGTAAGCAATATATGTCTTATCATGGTTTCACAAAGGTAGAATCAGGTGCTGTGTATTTGACTTATATGTTCAAGGCTGATGGTGCTCAAAAGCAATCAAATGGTGAGTTGTTAGGTTTGACATCTGGTGTAACAAACCCAACCGCTCGTCCTTGGACTGGTAAAATCGCAAGCGACGCTACTGGCAATACTTTCCGTTTTGGTTTGACAATGCGTTCTGGTACAAGCAAAGATGTAGTATGGGGAGAAACTGCTTACTCTATTGAGGATGTTATTCTCGTGGTATTGAAGTACGACCTCGCTTCTCCAAAGGCATCTCTCTTCATCAATCCTACTTTGGGTACTACAGTAGAGCCAACAGCTGACCTTGTAGATACCAATGATGCAGATCCACGCACCAATATTGATAATGTAATGTTCCGCAACCAAGGTGCAAGTAAATCTAATTATTTCGTGGGTGGTGTACGCGTAAGCACCACATGGGCTGAGGCTGTAGCTGTTAAGGCTGCCAATCCTTCTGACCCAACTGCGTTGGATCAAGTAGAACTAACCGGTAAGGCTCACAAGGTATTTGTGAATGGCCAAATGCTCATCGAGCGTAACGGCGAGTTATTCAATATGACAGGCGCACGCATCCAATAATATGCGCCAATACATAATAGATATACGCATGATGATTCTTGTTCTGCTACTTTTTGTAGCAGGGCAAGGATCTGCGCGTATCTATACTGTTCGTACTACGAGCGAGATCAATAAAACATGGCAAGCTGGCGATACCTTGGTTATCCCTGCGGGCACTTATACGAATCTAAACATAACTATTAAAGGGACGGGTAGTTCCAAAAAACCGATTGTTCTCAAGGCGCAGCATGCGGGCCAGACCATTATGACGGGTCAGTCGCGTCTCACCATCAACGGCGCGTATATAGAGGCAAGCGGTTTGCTCTTTACTGGGGATTACAAGGGTAGTACAGCTATCTTAGAGTTCGCCTCGTCTTCTCATCATTGTCGAATGACGGAGATGAGTATCGAGAGCTATAATACATCCGATAAGACGAAGGATTATAAATGGGTTTCTCTGCGTGGCCATCATAATAGGGTGGATTATTGTCATTTTGAGAATAAGACGAATGCGGGCACACTATTGGTGGTTTGGTTGGAGTCGGGCGTGGAGGCATGCCATCAGATAGACCATAATCGTTTCTACCGCCGCACGCCTAATCTGGATGAGAATGGCAAGGAGATAAATGCGCAGGAGATAATCCGTATAGGAGATAGCAAGACCAGTATGCAATATGCCTCATGCGTGGTGGAGAGCAATCTTTTTGAGGAATGTAATGGGGAGATAGAGACTATATCCAATAAGAGTTGCGGCAATATATACCGCAATAATACATTCATGTCGTGCGTGGGGTCGCTCACGCTTCGTCATGGTAATGACTGCCTGGTGGATGGTAATTTCTTTTTTGGAAATGGGGTGAAGAATACAGGCGGTGTGCGTATCATCGGTGAGGACCACACGGTGATCAATAATTATTTTGAGGATTTGATGGGCAATAACTACCGTGCAGGACTATGTATCGTGCGCGGCAAGGAAAATTCAGAATTGAGTGAGTATTTTCAGGTGAAGAATGCGGAGGTGAGTAATAATACTTTTGTCAATTGCAAGGAGGTTTTTTGTGTCAATTATCATTCGTCATCGGATTGCACATTACCTCCGCTTAATACGGTGATAGAGAATAATCATGTCTATAATACCTCTACGAGCAATCGTAATATCTATTTGGCAGAGCAGGCCACCGGGGTGACATGGCGTAATAATATAATGAATAAAGGTGCGTATAAGAATATCTCTTTATCTTCTCCAGCGGTGATCAAAGGCGAAGATGCTAAGATGTTTTTATCCAATACGAATATACCTATCTACGAACCTCAATCAGGCTCGGCATTGGTTCGCTATACCACGGTGCTGCCTGCTGAGGTGGTGACAGATGTGATGGGTCGTGAGCGTCCTAAGCAGAAGTTACCTGGTTGCTCGGAGATAGAGGGCGAACCCACTCGTATCATCCCTGATGCCACAACCACAGGTCCGCGATGGAAGCGAGGCATAGACGATACCCATACGGGGGGAATAGAATTGCCCCATGTGGTTCAGGCCACCAAGCAAATCGTTCAGGGCCAGTTGGTTGTCGAGCGCAATGGAGTAGTTTATACGGCCTCAGGACAAGTGATCAATACAGCAAATTAGTATTAACCATTAAATAACAAACACGATGCGAAAACGCATAATCTTTCTTTTAGGTTTCTTCGCGATGTGTGTAGCCGCACATGCGGATATACCTGTCGCAGGTAAGGTACTGGATGTATCTGGCGAACCGTTGATTGGAGTGAACATTGTATTGCAGGGTACTGGTGTCGGTACGCTGACTAATCTGGATGGTGAGTTTGCCATCGATGTGCCTTCTTCCTCTTCGGTATTAGTTTTCTCGTACATGGGTTATCAGTCCCGCGAGATAGTGGCGTCTAAGTCCAATTTAGGCAATATTATCTTGGAGGAAATGGCTCAGAACATAGACGAGGTAGTGGTAGTGGGTTATGGTGTGCAGAAAAAATCTCACTTAACCGGTTCCGTAAGCAAATATTCGGATGATAACTTGGGCAACCAAGCTGTCTCTCGTCTGGATCAAGCGCTTCAAGGTAAGATAGCGGGTGTAAATATCTCGAATGTATCTTCAGAGGCGGGTGCTGCACCTCAAGTGCGTGTGCGCGGTATGGGTTCTATTAGTGCCAGCAACGAACCACTTATCGTCGTGGATGGCTATCCTATGGCGGACGGATTGAGTTTTGTGGATATGAATGATGTGGAGTCAATCGAGGTATTGAAGGATGCCGCTTCTGCTGCTATCTACGGTTCACGAGGCGCGAATGGTGTCATCCTCATCACCACCAAGTCGGGAAATATATCCAAGGCGAAATATTCGGTAAAGGTCTATTCGGGTATCAAGCATGCCTATAAGCTGCATGATATGATGGATTCGCATGATTATGTGCGTATGCTCTATAATGAGGAGGCCTTGGGTGGCGCAGCGCCTACTACCGCAGAGAAGGCATGGCTCTCTATCGATAACCATACCGATTGGCAACGCGAGGCACTCCGTAATGTAGCCAATATCACCAATGTGCAGTTCTCTGTATCGGGAGGTAAGAAAGAAGCGAAATACTATATATCAGGTAGTTATACGGGTGATGAAGGTATTATGATCAATTCGCGCTATGATAAATTCAATGTGCGTGCCAAGATTAATGCCACGCTCTCTAAGTATGTGGAGATAGGTATCAACATGGCGCCATCCTACACCAAGCGTGAGTCACCTGCTACCAATTTTATTGATTTCTACCGCACCTATTCATGGTTGCCAGTACGCCATACAGAGTTCACCTCTGCCTTAACTGGTTATGCGGTGGGTTCGTATGCACACGGCCGCCATTTCAATAACTTGGATTATACCGATGTGGATGGTAATGTGTTTACTGCCTCTCCTTGGGGAACAAACAATAATAACCCTCGTTGCGTTATTGATAATGAGAAGCGTTACACCCAGGATTATCGTTTGACCACTTCTGCCTATATCAATATCAATCTGGCTAAGGGATTGGTCTTCCGTTCGCAGAATGGATTCTATGTGCAATATCGTGATAATAATACCTATCATAATGCGGATGCAAAGAGTGATGGTGATGCCAACTATGCGCTCTATACCAATCGTCTTCGTTCTGACCTCTTGACAGAGAATACCTTGACCTATAATGGTACTTGGGGTGATCATGAGTTCGGCGCTATGGCGGGTTTCACAGCCAATAAGATTTGGTTGCGCACGGCAGGAATCAAGGGTACGGCTTTCCCTACGGATTTCATCCCTACTATCAATGCTGCTACGAATATTGTGATAGAGGAGAATGATGGTACACGCCGCACCTATACCGTGCATGAAGAAGAGATGTTGCTCTCTGTCTTAGCGCGTGTGAATTATAGCTATGCTGGACGATACCTCGCTTCGGTTAGTTTCCGTGCGGACGGCAGCTCTAAGTTCGGACCAGAGAAACAATGGGGCTTCTTCCCTTCTGTATCACTCGGATGGCGTATGTCGGAAGAAGAGTGGATGAAGGATGTGGCTAGCATCAATCAGTTGAAGTTGCGCGGTAGCTGGGGTGTGACGGGTAATAATGATATCGTCAACTATGCTGCCTATGACAAACTATTGTCTGCCAACTACACTTTTGGTACGAATAATACCTTGGTGCCTGGTTTGGCCAATATCAGTTCCACTTTGGGCAACCGTGCTATCTCTTGGGAGCAAACCAATGAGTATAATGTGGGATTTGACTTAAGTATGTTCAAGACCCGTTTGAATCTCTCTGTCGATTACTACTATGCGATCACCAAGAGTCTTCTCTTCCAGCAACCAGCATTGGCCATCACAGGTTATACCAATTACTGGAATAATATCGGTAAGGTGCGCAATCAGGGTGTGGAGATTGAGATCAATACCTATAATATCAAGACGAAGAAGTTCGAGTGGCAAACGCAACTCAATCTTGCCACGAATAACAACCGCCTCTTGGCTTTGGGCGAAGGAGCAGAGCGCTTGTTGAGCTATGGTGAGCGCTCAGAGGTGTATGTGGCACAAGTGGGTGGTCCTGCTATCCAATACTATGGATATAGCACCGATGGTGTGTGGACATCTCAAGAGGAGATTGATGCTTTCTTGGCGGGACGCCCTGCTACAGAGGTCTTCCTCGTAGGCAAGACGGTAGTACCTGGTACATTGAAAGTGGAGGATAATGATAAGAATGGCATCATCGACGCGTACGACCGTGTGCCATTAGGTTCGCCATTCCCAACCCTTACATGGGGTATGACCAATACATTCACTTTCCATGGATTTGATATCTCTTTCATGCTCCAGGGCGTGGCGGGTGTTACCGTATTGAATGGCGATGGATATTACCAGGAAACCAAGAAAATCAACAAGGCTTATACCACCAATCGTTTTATCTCGGCTGATCATCCGGGTGATGGCAAAACACCTACTTTTGCCAATGCGAATGGTATGCAATGGGAGTTGACCGATTATCTATTGCAGAATGCATCGTATGCCGCTTTGAAGGATGTCACAATTGGTTACCGATTCAATAAGAAGCAATTACGCCCTATTCACTTGAATACGATACGCCTCTATTTCTCGGCGCAAAACCTATTATACATCTGGAATAAGGACTACAAGGGTATTAACCCAGAAGCGCGTT
Source organism: uncultured Bacteroidales bacterium (assembly GCA_937891905.1). Lineage (GTDB taxonomy): Bacteria > Bacteroidota > Bacteroidia > Bacteroidales > Paludibacteraceae > Colicola. The sequence continues at coordinate 17,395 of CALATT010000041.1, forward strand.
ATACCAATAATCAATATAGTTCACCACTCGTGGATGGTTATCAGCGTGGTGGTTTCCCTATTCAGCGCACATTCACATTTGGTCTTGAAATTGGCTTCTAACCATTAAAATACTATTCTATGAAACGATATATAAATAATTTTTTCGCTACTGCGATAATTGCTTTTAGTCTTCTCTCGTGCGAATTAGCCATGCCTCCTATTTCTGAGATAGGTGATGGTTCGTTCTATAAGACTCCAGCCCAGATAAATGCGGCTGTGGTGGCATGCTATAATGGTTTGCAAAAACCGATGGAATATGAGTGGATGTTGACCGAATTGCGTTCGGATAACGCCCGCCTACATACTTCTTCCACCACCTCTTCCGACCGCACTATGCAGATTGATTTCGATCAATCGCGTATATCTGCCACCAGCGAGCATGTCTATAATTATTGGAAGGCTGTTTATCATAATATAGCGCGTTGTAATGCTGTCTTGATGCATATCGATGTGGTGGCTAACGAACCAGTAGGACCGCAGTATGAAGGAGAAGCGCGTTTCATCCGTGCCTACCACTATTTCAATTTAGTGCGCCTCTATGGACCTGTCTTCATCGTAGATAAGCGTTTAGATCCTGTTTCTGCGCGTAACTACGACCGCTCATCGGTGGAGGAAGTGTATCAGTTCATCATGGATGACCTTCAGTTTGCAGCAGATAATCTGCCAGAGACTTATCCAGATGACCAACGCGGACGAGTAACCGCTTGGGCAGCCAAGGCTCTGATGGCAAAGGTGCGCATGACACAAGGATTATACGATACCACCACCAAGGAAATTTTATCCGATATCATCACAAATGGTGGATTCTCGTTGATGCCTACTTATGCGAGCGTTTTTGACATCACCAACGAACTCAATGATGAGATTATCTTCACCATCCGCTACACTTCGGGCGGTATTGGATTGGGTTCGCCTTTCGGCAATCGTTTTGCTCCGCTGCAGAGTGGTGCATCGGTTATCAACGGCGGTGGCGATGGATACAACTACCCATCCGACGACCTCGTAGGAGCTTATTCATCCATGGATACACGCCGTGAGGCTACTATCGCATTGGATTATACCAACGATCGCGGACAAGTGGTAGATAGACGCTATGTCACCAAATACTTATCTCCTGTTAGCCTACGCTATGATGGCGATAAAGACTGGCCTATCGTGCGCTACGCAGATATCTTATTGCTCTATGCAGAACTCGTCAATGAATTGGAAGGCCCATCAGCGGCGATGCCATATGTCAATCTCACTCGTCAGCGTGCAGGACTCGACGCATTGGATGCTATCACCATCACCAATAGACATCAGATGCGTGGGGTGATTGAGAAAGAGCGCCGATTGGAATTGGCCTATGAAAACCATCGTTGGTTTGACCTCATCCGCACCAATAGAGTGATTGAAGTGATGACCAATCATTGGAATAACGAAACCTATTACGCGGATGTCATCGCAGAGACAGGTCCGATTGTGCTCAATCAAAACCTCATTCTCCTCCCTATTCCGCAAAAGGAAATAGATATACAACAAGGTATAACCCAAAATGTAGGATATTAATATGAAAAAGCATTGGTTTTTATTTGCGCTAATGATAGCTGTCATTAGTTGCGAGAATACATATATTGAGACATACGAGGAGCAAGCGCCTATCATTACTGAGTTTGCACCATTAGAGGGTTCGGTGGGCACCGAGATCACTATCTTGGGCGAGAACCTACAGCGTGTGGATAGCGTCTTCATCGGAGGCGTAGCTGCACCTATTCGCTATCGTATCAGCGGTAGCAAACTGGTGGCTGAAGTGGTGAGCGGTAATCGCAGCGGACAGATACGCGTGGTGAATATAGCGGGCGAAGCCACCTCTACTGAGCATTTCACCGTGCATTATGCGGTGCCTACTATCACACAATGCCCTACAGAAGGCACTGTCAACGCAGAAATGGTGGTGGAGGGAACTAATCTGCAATTTGTAGAACGAGTCCTATTAGGCGAGAGCGAAGCTACTATCATCGCCCAGCGCGAGACGGAACTGGTTTTCAAAGTGCCATATGTGGACGAAGAGAAAGCTGTCGACCTCAGTTTTGCTTACTACGATGGAGAGAAAACCAATACCATCCCATCGGGCTTATTCACTATTATGCTCCAAGCACCAATCGTGCGTTATTGCCCATTGAGCCTCACTAAATACCTACCTGTCACCATCCAAGGCGAGTTTCTTGGCCTCGTGGACGCGTTGTATGTGGGAGAGCAACCACTGGTAATCAAGATTCAATCGGACGAAGAGATCACATTTGATATGCCTACCAATTATTTCGGAGGTAATATGACGGGCGATTTGACGGCTGTTTATTACGGAGAAAAACGCCTACTTATCTTGCAAGATTTCCAAATCTATGCCGATCCTAACGAACCGCGTTATTATAAATACGAGAATATCCTACTCAGCGCCCGCACCAATTATGGCGGTACTGAGAATGCGTTCTTTGACTGCGAGAGCGGAACCGTCATCTCCAGTTGCGATGCGGCATCCAATATGGGTATTATCGATTTCTTCCTCTACGATCAAGCGGGATATGTGCAGCTCTATAGCCCACATAATGCAGCCAATACGGTGAAAAACTTCAAGTGCGAAGGCAAGACGATTGACCCACAAGATGGTACATGGAAATCGTTCTACGATGCAGAGTTCGGCACCAAGACTTGCTTCCGTGTATTGAAACCAGAAGTGGTGGAGGAAAAAGCTATTATCGATGCCTTCGAGGCAGGAACGATTATTGATTTGGATACGGCATTCTTTAGTGGTTTGACCGAACCATCTACCAAGGCACCTCGTATCTATCGTTCAGCCAACGACAACGGATATAGCAATTCGCATCTCTCTTTGGATCAATATCCATATGCATGGGTGCGCAATTTCACCACAGGTAAGAATGGTATTATCAAGGTGACGGCAATGCCTAAGGAGGCAACGAATGGTCGTATCCCTGAATTGCAATTCGATATCATCTGGGGTAAATAATACTAAATCAATAATCATTGATAATGAAAACGAGGAATATAATCATCTTAGCGCTGTGGCTGGTATACAGCATGTCGTCTATGGCAGCTATTCATCCTATCAAGAAAGCTGCTGAACTGACCAAACAGTTTCCTACAGCACAGCCAGGCGATACCTTCCTATTGGCTGACGGCGATTACCAACTATCTTGGCTCAAGGCCTCTTGCGTTGGTACACCAGCGCATCCTATCGTGGTAAAGGCGGCTAATGCACGCAAAGCACGCGTGGTGGGATCGGGATGTATCACATTGATTAATGCTGCCTATGTGGTCTTCGACGGACTGGATTTTGATATGGCAGCTACTTCCTCTATCTTCAAACTGCAAGGTGCCCATCATATACGCATCACCAATAATCGCTTCACCATGTCGATGGATAAAGAAGGACAAACATCCAAATGGATCTTGGTGGGCGATATATGGGATAACGATACCTGTTGTAGCGGACACAACCGCATCGACCACAACCTCTTTGAGGATAAACTGGATGGCGGTTCGCTGCTCGTTATCGATGGCGCGCATGGCGTGCCAGGTGGTATCAGTCAGCACGATACAATCGACCATAATATATTCCGTAGGAATATACCTCGCCAGGCAAATGAGAAAGAAACGATTCGTATTGGTGTGAGTGGTTTATCATTCATGTCGTCTTATACGGTGGTGGAGTATAATGAGTTTGAGGATTGCGATGGTGATCCTGAGATTGTGTCGGTCAAGAGTTGCGATAATATAGTGCGCCATAATATTTTCCGTGGCTGTTTGGGCACAGTATGCCTTCGCCAGGGTTTCCGCAATAGAGTGGAGTACAACTCGTTTTATGGCGAGAATAAGACGGCTGTTTTTGATGGCGGCACGATAGGTACGGGTGGTGTGCGCGTCTATAGCAAGGACCATCTCATTGCCAATAACTATATGGTCAATCTGACGGGTAGCCGTTGGGATGCAGCGCTGACGCTCACCAATGGGGATGTCACCAATTCATCCACCAGTCAGTCCGCGCATTTCTTGCCAGAGAATGTGCAGATGACAGGCAATACTATTGTGGATTGTGTATCGGGTGTGGAGGTTGGATTCACCAATGGTGGTAAGTATGGCAAGAAACCCAAGAACTGTGTTATCTGTGGTAATCAGTTGGTGCGTTCGCCTATCACCTATCACGCGGAGATGACAGCCGCACAAGTGCAGATATGCGATACTGTGATGCAGGATACTATTGCAGATACGCAATCGATAGATAGCACTCCGCTGCCCAATAGCCCTTCGGCAGAGTGGATATGGCACGAAGGTCAATTGCTATTGCGTATGCCTAACTCCACCGCCTATATCACGCTGGATGGGCGAATAGTGAAAATGTAATTCCCTAGTTCCCTAGTGCCCTAGTTCACTAGTTCCCTAGTTTTAAAAAAAAAATCAATTATATGAATCGTATTCTTATTTTATTCGTTCTCTTTGTGGTAACCATTCATCTCTCGGCTACCACCTATTCAGTAGCTAATGTAGAGCAGTTTGCTATTGCGGCTAAACAAGTGCAAGCAGGCGACTCTATCGTCCTCGCCTCTGGCGTATGGACCGACGCGGCGCTCGTTCTCAAACGCGCACAAGGCACTGCTGAGCAACCTATCGTTCTCACCGTGCAAGAGAAAGGTAAAACACTCCTACAAGGAGCTTCTTCTCTACGCTTCTCAGGCAATTATGTCCATGTATCAGGACTTGTCTTCTGCAATGGTGGCACAGGCGTGAAGCATGTGATTGAGTTTAGAACAAGCAGCACAGATTATGCTTTTCATTCGGTGCTTAGCGAGTGTGTGATCAAGGATTATAGCCCGATGGATAAATCCGAGAAGAGCGATTGGGTAAGCCTCTGGGGACAGAACAATGTGGTGAGAAACTGCTATTTTGCGGGCAAAACCAATCAAGGCACCACTTTCATCGTATGGCCAAACGACTCGCTCTCGCAGCAGAACCACCACCATATCTACCGCAACTATTTCGGCTATCGCCCTTCGCTCGGTTCGAATGGCGGAGAAACAATGCGTATCGGTACCAGCCATGTCTCGATGTCTAATTCGCAAACTATTGTAGAGGGCAACTATTTCGAGCATTGTAATGGTGAGGTGGAGATAGTGTCGGTCAAGAGTTGCGAGAATACGATTATCAATAATACCTTCTATGAGTGTGAAGGATCGTTGGTGCTCCGCCATGGTCACCGCAATGAGGTGAGTGGCAACCTCTTCCTTGGCAATGGCAAACGCCATACAGGTGGTGTGCGCGTAGTGAATGAGGGACATCGTATCCATCATAATATCTTCTACAAACTGGCTGGAAAAGAGTTCCGCGCAGCCCTGAGCATCATGAATGCTATCTATGATTCTCCGCTTAATGGATATCATCAGGTGAAGAATGTGTCTGTTAATAATAACTTGCTGAATACTTCTTACAACAGAACCTGCAATCCAGTAAAGACCCATACCTGATGGTAATGTGAAACAGAATACTGCAGACATTAATGGCATCATAAGGTTCATCTGTTTCATAGACTGAGCCATCTGATCTTCTGAATCAGCTGCAGCTACCTGTGGCATTAATTTTGTATTAATCCACTGTGTTAAAGCAGAAAGTGCAGGAATAGCAATTGCTCCAATAATCAAAGCAATGGAACCTGCTTTAAAAGCTTCTCCTATAATATAAGACGGAGAATTTGCAATGTTTAAACCTAAGAAAGAGTTATAAACATCTAAAT
>CALATT010000042.1 GCA_937891905.1 uncultured Bacteroidales bacterium
GGACAGGCGTTCTACTGTTTGGCACCATCTTTTTTTAGCAGGTCGATGCCGTCTTTCTCCTTGACGATTTCAAGGAGACGCTCATAGCCTGATACGCGGAGTTTGTTATACTCTACCTCGCGACGGAGACGCTCATTTTCAAGGCGTAAATCGGCAATTGCTTGGTCTTTGGGATCCATGTAGATAGCATTTTGGCGCAAAGATACACTTTTTTGGGTATTCTTGCAAGTTTTTAGCCAATTATTTAGCGATGCCCATGGGATTCCCCACTTGGCTGCACACGCCTTGATTGTACCATTACTACTGAAGTAATCTTCCAAAACTTGTCGACGAAACGACTCGGGATAATTGTTGTACTGACCACGGTTCATAAAACAAAATCTTAAAATTTGACACTTTTTATTCGTTTTATGAGTAAACCTATTTCAGTATAAGACAAGGTCCACTTAGATTTGACTTATTCTATTTAACAAAAATAACAAAAATAGGATGAAAATATAAAAAACATTTTAATGGTAACCAAAAACGACGGCGGATGATTTATGATGGTAAATAAACCAAGATAAATCCCTCTGGTCGCATTGGTGCATTTTCGGATGTAGCGAAATATATTTAATCAAAAACTCAGCGATTGTAGTCTTTTATGTATTAGCACTACCATGCTTCTGAGTCGTATCCTCAACGGCTACTCTTTAAAGTACACTTTATGGTAGCCCTTGCGGCTACACCTCACCTCCACAGGAGGTAAATTTCTAAAAGCCTACTCTCGCTTCACAAAAACACGCTTACGCTCACAAAAAAGCGTTCACTTTGTTCACTTCAAAAACGGCAATGCTAATCCTCTAACCTCTAAACTCTAATCCTCTAATCCCTAATCGCTGCGCGGGTGGAGGTAGTAGGTAGTGTGATTCGTATAGCGGTTACTTGGCCATTGCGGGCACAGATAGCATGGGTGATATCTGCTGGTAAAGCGCAAGTATTTTGGTTACCTGTGTAGGTCTGTTCTCCATCCGTAGTGATGACAGTAGCCGTGAGTGTGCTCTGTGGTTGTAGCACATATGTGATAGGTACGCCACAATAGGAGAAGGATAGTTTCTTCTCTGCGTTGAAATCAGCAGCAGTGAGTAGCTGTGGTTGGAAAGTGAGGACGCCCTCACGCACCGTGACACCTAATTCCATGAATCGTGAGATGATATCCTCCTTGACTTGTCCCGTCATACCCGGTTGCTGCACTCCTGCCATGGAAGGAGTGTGTGAGTATGGGTCGAATGGGAAAGAACCATATTCGGCTGGTTGTTTATGCGCACCTATTCCTTCGCGGATGGCGAGATAATGCGTTTTTAAGCGCTCAGGAACCGCTTCGCTGGATTGTATGATTTCTCCCACCGCGAGTAGCAGTTTGGACACCATATGCCAATAGATAGAACCCAGTCCTTCGTATTTATAGAAAGTGCCTGAGCGTCCAGTAAAGGCATGGTGGTGGAAGACTGATTCGTATAGATTGAGTAATGCCATGCGGTCATCAGCGGAGATGTGGTATTTCTGAAGGGCTGCATCTAAGAAGGTTGCATTCTTGAAGGCTGCATTGAAATGTAGTTCTCCCTGAGCATCGACACAGATGATATCCTGTTTATTATCTTGGGTCAACTGCTGAATGATAGGCAACTGCTTCGCTGAAGATGGTATGTTATTGAGTTCGAGGAAAGAGAGTCTGCGTCTATTAGGATAGAGCATATAACTTCTTTGGTCCTCTCGGTAGAGGTCTGATTGACGCATAGCATCCAATAGTTGCACTGCATCTTGGGCGGTGAGTAGTCCAGAAGAGAGAACAGCCACTTGTCCTTCTAACATCTCGTATAGGTGTGTTATCTGGATCGTTTCGCAGTCGAACTGAATGAGGTTGTATGCTTCGTATAGTCCATTTGCGCGTTTATTGGCGCGTATGGTGGAGTCGATGGCTTGCAGTGCGGTGGTGAAGAAAGTGCGGAGTTGATTCATGGTGATGGTGATCTGTTCTCCGCTCAGTCCCGCATAGGCAGCCGAACGATACTGCTCTCCTGCTTGTCCCAAGGCATTGGTTGTCTGATAGATAGCGCTTGGAGTGAGTTCCGCGGTGTTGTTCACATCGCATAGAGCCGTTTGTACGGCATGGAGCATGTGGCAGGTTTCTTTGGCTACCTGTATATCCGTTTGTATCAATTGCTGCAAGAAAGCAACATATCGTCTCATATAGCATAGTGTCACCATAGATGCTCCGTATCCCACGAGGGCATTATTGGCATCATTCCATTCGGGGCGTAGGGTATTCATCCATATACCTGCTTTGGGTACGAAATTCGATAGTTTAGCAAGCAATGTGATGAGCAGTTTGTCGGCCATGGTGGTGAGAAGGACTTGATTATCCTTATCAAGCACTAACTTAGCATCCTGTCCATAGGTAGCAGTGAGATTCATCACATGCTGGTGGATAGGGTCGTCAAAGAGGATGCTATTTTTAGGGTCCTCTACTATCTGTGCAAAGGATTTGAGTCGGTATGGCACATTAGCGAAGGCGAAGATGCGTTCGTTGAGCAATGTGGCGAGTGGTTGGGGCGCGTAGTGGTGACTGAGTTCAAGCAGTTTGAGCAGATAGATAATCTGGTGGTCACCCCAATAACCAATATTAGACCATGGGTTTTCGGGTTCTATCACTTCCCAGTCAATGCCTTGGTTGGTAATACGGTAGGGGTTGTACCCATCCACGGTGGTGGCATTGAGGAACTTAGCGATGATAGAATTGATGAAGTTAGGATACGAGAGGGAGAGTGCTTCCCAGTTCTGGAATATATCTCTCCAGTTACCCTGATAGGAAACGATAGGTTGTCCCTTCGCATCTTTGACTTGTATATCAAACATATTCCATGGACGAGATGGGTCTCCGTGTCTTCTACCGAAGGTGATAGGTAGGTACTCATATGCTAATCGAAGCAGTTGTGGGTCTTTCTGCTCTCTAACGGCATGGATGAGTTGGTCGTATTGCAATGCAGCAGGAAGGGCATGGAGGAATGCTTCGTGCTTCTGCGCCAATGCAGTATTGAAAATGCGAATATGCGCAGCGAAGGCTGCTGATTGGATGGTATAATCATTGAGATAGAATCCACCTCGCATGGTATTGAAAAGGGTGTTGGCGAAGTGTCTGGCATCATTATGTTCGTCAGCTGTGTGCTGCGCTCCATCATTATGTGCTACGATCTGCTCCAGCGTGCGGGTGGATTGGGAGATAGCATTCTCAATAGTCTCGATGGCTTGTGGGGTTTGAGAGAAGGTTATTAGGTCTCTCACTTGTGTAGCATCTTTCTGCACATCCGCTACGAAATACCATGTTTGCGAAGTATTGGGTGCGAGGGTGAGTGTAGTATGTGCAAAGATAGCCCCGCGTACACCTTTCGCTTCCTCGTAAGCAGTGTTATCCCATGCCTTTCCTTGGCGGAAGAGGTGGAGTGGTTGGGAGGATACGAAATAGTTGGCTTGTGTCAATCCCAGAGCGTATATAGTATTGCAAAAGAGTGCTTCGCTGGGTTCGGCACGATCCACAAGGATGGCCTCCATACGGAAAAGAACGAGGGATGTATTTGGAACGAGTTCCGTCTTCTTATAGCCATCCACGAGTGTGGAGAACTCATTCTGGGTCTTGCGCTCCACGCCAGCAGGCAGCACATTCTGCAGTCCGTCCACGAGGGTGATGGTGAGTTCTTGTGCGGATAAGTTCTCGATGGTAGCTCTTCTCACCCATCCGTGTTGTCCTGCTGGTGCCCATAGGTAGGAGAAACGCAATCCGAGGGTAGTATTCTCTTCGCAGAAGATGATCTTATTGCCGATGGTTGATTTGGCTATCTTACGCTCTATGGCATAGAGTCCTTCCATTCGCTGTGAGAAGGGTTCCCATAGGTAGGTTTTGCCATCGAGTGTGACATGTAGGATAGTCTTGGGTCCCGTTTGCTCGTATTGTTCGGTTATCTTATCATCGGTATAATAAGGGAAGAGTGCTTGTTCTGGGGAGCGTCTTCCTGCGGTGAGTCCTCCTGTAGAGGCGAGGTACATCCACAGGTCGGTATCCGATGCAAGGGAGATGAAGAAGGGTTGCATCGCATCGTAGTTAGCGATTTCATAGTATTTTTCTCCCTGGACGGTGATGAACTGTCCTTCGGCTTTTTTATCGTTGGTATGAATAGCGTTTTGTCCTGCGTATAGCATGATTATAGGATTGATTTAGTGTGTTTGCGTTTTTATTCTGCTCGTTGTTCAAGTTCTGTTTTCATCTGCTGTAGGGTCTTGGTATCAAGGTTGTAGAATGCCAAGAAAATTGCGCAAGAAGCATATAATACGCCTGGGACGATACCGAATAGCCAATGGATACTATTCATAATCTCAGGGGTATCTTGTATTTGCTGCAATCCCATATTTGCATCGAAATGCACGGCGCTCATGATGGCTCCAAAGAGAGCTGCACCAATAGACCAACCTATTTTCTGGGCAAAGACAGCTGCAGAGAGGCATAAACCTGTGGTGCGGCGTTGGAATTTCCAGTCTCCGTAGTCCGCTGCATCAGCCAACATGGTCCATAGAAGCGAGATAGCGGGTGCGTAGGCTATTTTACCCAAGCAGTTGAAGATATTGATGAGCACGAAGTCCTTTCCTGCGAAGAAGAGGAGACAGAAGAAGAAACCAGAGAGCAATGAGCAAACGATATACAACTGCTTAGCACCGAATTTCTTGACGAGTGGTTTGGTCATCGGGATGGCAATGATGAGGGCCACTGTGCCGAGTATATTGAATATCTGGCTCTTGGATTCCGCATCAAGGAAGTATTTGAAGTAATAAGTAGCAGATATGTTTTGGATAGCAAACATGATAAAGGAGACGATGCCTACGAGCATGAGTACCACCCATGGACGATTCTTGAATAGGTATTTGAAGTCGTGCTTAAGGTCTGTCTCTTGTCTTTTCGGTGGCGCCACGCGTTCCTTGGTGGTAGCGAAAGTGATGAGGAAGAGCACTATTCCAATGCATCCAAAGATGGCTACGAGGTATCTAAATCCAATGATGTATGAGTCGCGAACGAGTGCGGTATTGGTTGCATCGGCCTCCATGAAAGCCTTGCGTGCGCTATCGTCCATCATGATAGAATAGTCCATGCCTGTAGCATACGAACCGAGGTAATACACTATATAGAGTGCAAAACCAGATACGATTAACTGACCTATGTTAGCAGCCACAAAGCGATAGGAGTTGAGTCCTGTGCGTTCAATAGAGTCATTGGTCATGACTGCACCCAAAGACGAATATGGGATATTCACAATCGCGTATATGACACGCAAGCCAATGAACATAGGTAATATATACGAAATGAGCGCATTACCCTCAAGGTCTGGTCCTAAGAATGCCAAGAAAGCAAACAATGCAAAAGGTACACATCCGAAGAGTAGGAACGGACGGAACTTACCCCAGCGGGTATTGGTGCGGTCTGCCCACAAACCCACTATTGGGTCCATCACGGCATCCATGATAGTACCTAAGATAGCGATAGCCGTGGACCATGCGGGACTGATACCCAATACATCGGTATAGTAGAATATTAACCAGAAATTAACTAAGTCCCACACAAAGTGTGAAGCGGTGTCGCCAAGACTATAACCTAATTTTTCTTTGATGCTTAGTTTCATGATATTCGTTTTTTTTGTTATTGCTTTGTATATACGCGGATATAATCGACATACATCTTAACCGGTGTGCCATCGGCAGGCAATGCTGTGACGCGTTGGAAAGATGGGTCATCAAAAGTGATGCGCTCTGGGTATTTCTCTGCTGCTGGCATATTAGGGAAGAATCCACCCACAGCGAGGTTGAGCACGAGATAGAACGGATGATTGAAATAGTGACCTGGTTGATTCACCTCCTTATTACGCAATGAGAGTTGGAAATAAGGTGCTGTTTCAGGGTATTTATCTTGGTCAAGATACATAGCGATGGAGTCCTCTGTCCAAACGAGTGTGAAGAGGTGGAAATCGCCTTGCACAGGATAGTCGGCTGTATAAAATCCACCCACATTAGGGTATGCGCCATTATTGAAGGACTCTCCCCAATGGCATGCACCATTGAAATAGCGGTCTTGTGTGCCATTCTCAATGCCCTTATGGTGACCCATCTCGCATATATCTATCTCTCCGCATTTAGGCCATACAACGCGTCCTTGCTTAGCGAGTGCCGCTTTGGTTTTATCCACATCATCGTTATTGCCAAGGTTTTTGGCGAGGTTATTGCCCAGCATCCAGAAAGCAGGCCATAGACCATCGGCAGTGTATGGAAAGGCGATACGCGCTTCTACTTTGCCGTAATGAACGGTCACTTTATCTTGCGTATTGAGTCGCGCTGAGGTGCAAGGACGATTGCCGTAGTCCTCTTTCTTAGCAGTGAGCACAAGACAACTCTCACCCGTAGTAGGGTGCTTCTCAATGGATATATTGCGTGGGGTGTAGTATTGCAATTCCGCATTACCGCCTCCGCGGGCGTTATCCTCCACATTCCAATTATCGCGATTGAGTTCTGTGCCGTCAAACTCATCACTCCACTGGAGCTGATACTCGTTTTGCGCTTGGCATGCAATAGTGAGGCATGCGAAAGCCAGTAAGAGACCTTTTTTCATGGTATATTGGTATTATTGTATTTGTTGACCAGTGAGGGTGTAGGTATGTCCGCCGCGGAGGATAAAGAGTTGTCCATTCTTCATCACCTTTGTACTTTGCACTTCATCGCCTTGTACATCCTCTATGCCTTGTGCGTTTGCCTGCTCGATTGGGTCAGAGGCAGAAGGACAAACGAAGGACTGATTAGCGTCTCCGCGCTGATAGATACGAATCCAGTCGATATACATCGAGCGAGGTCCATCTGCCAATGCGCTGATTTTATTGATGTCCCATATTTGTGGGAAGTTACCACCGATAGCGAGGTTGGCAATGATAAAATTAGGTTTACCAAAGACGAGTTGGCGGTCGTAGTTAGGATCTTTATTGGGTTCTAACGGAGTAGAGAAATAAGGTGCTACACCTGGATGACTATCCATATCCATGTACATCTCAATAGAGGTAGGTGTCCAAATCATGGTAACGATATGGAAAGTATCTTCTACCGAATAAGGACAAGTGATATCTTGCGCATCGCACCACACGGTATTCCATGCCGAACCGATATGCATGGCGCCGTTGAAGAAACGCTCTTGGGTGCCATTCTTGATACCATTGGCATTACCCAACTCGATGATATCTGTCTCGCCGCAGCGTGGCCATCCCACTTGATCGAAGTTATTACCCATCTGCCAGAAAGCAGGCCATAGACCATCGGCTGTCTTTGGGAATTTGATACGCGCTTCTATCTTACCGAAGGTATAATAGAGATTATTCTTGGTATTGACGCGCCCTGAAGTGCATTTCTTACCTTTATAATCCTCTTTGGTAGCTGTGAGGATGAGGCATTTCTTGCCTGTCTCGGGTTCGGTACCGAGTGTAACACCTTTCTCGCAGTAATACTGCAATTCGCTGTTACCGCCTCCGTCGCCATTAACCTCTATATTCCATACGGCACGGTCAAGGGTGTTATCGGTGAAATCTTCGTTCCAAACGAGTGTGTACTCATCTGCAATGAGTGGTGCGCAGGCCATTAGTGCCATCAGCGCAATGGATAGTTTTTTCATAGGGTGTATTTATTATTCTATTGATACTTATTTGATTTCTAAAGCACTCAAGCTACAACTTCCCGAGAAGAGCGAGAGTGTGATTGTATGGCATCCAGCTTTGATAGGTATGGTGGTGGTTGCGGTGATCCACTGATCGGACGAACCATTGCGTGGCATATCTATGAAGTTGGCCGATTGCCCATCTATCAACACTTCGCAGATAGAATTGGAGTATCCACAATAGCGGAGGGTGAGTTGATTGGCGTCAGCAGGCAAATAAACCTGATAACTAATCTCTTGTCCTGCAGCGAAATTAGTAATCATCAGTCCAGGATAGCCAGCTTGTGTAAGTGCTATGCTATCATTAGATGGGCGGAGCGTCATGAATGTGTTTTTGAGCTTAGCATACTCATGGGCGAGTATGGGGCGTGTAGCCTTAAGCCATACGGTGGTATCCATTGGAGATAGATGGCAATACATCTCGCCAAGTGGGGTGAGTTGTGGTGGCCAATCGTGGGTGAGCAACTGCATATATGGCGCTTTATCCACACCAGCACTCGAGCGTGGAATGAACCATGCATAGCGCTCTACTAATGGTTCTGACTCCAAGAAATTGAGTACTGCACACATATAATCCTTCTGTACTTCCACATTACCGGGCACTGGATCCCAAGCACAGAACTCAGTCAGCCACACTGGTTTATTGTATTTCTCAAACATCTTCACATAATTCTGGACAGCATTAGGCGATGACATATAGCAGTGTATGGAGATAGCATATATATCATCAATAGACACGCCTGGTTGCGCGAAGAAATCATCCAACCATTTGATAGGATTACTATACCCCGACAAGGTGCCATAGTTCATGGCAGGGGATACCAATTTGAGATTGAGTTCTTTGGCTAATGCCACCACATCCGGCCATAATGCTGCGGCTTGCGTAGGAGTCATATTAGCCTGATCGGTGAGGTTGGGTTCATTAAATGCCAATAGATATTTGGTATTTGGATGCGCAGCTACATACGCGCGGATGCGATCCTTGCTATAATTACCATTCCAGCACATGGGGCAGAAGTCCATCTCATTGGCATCAAACCAGATGGCTGCATCCTCTGTAGGCGTATTGCCCCAATTATAATCCCAACTGATATAAGGTGATAGAAGAGGCAGGTCCATTATATTGGTGAAGGAAAACGATACACCGCGTTTGGATGATTTAGGCATCACATCTACCACTTGTCCTGTAGGAGTGGCAGGGTTTTGTGGGTCGTCTCCGTTGCCGTTATTAGGTCCGTCACAGGAACTGATAATCATTGCAGAAATCAGCAGTATGATTACCGATAAGGATGTTTTTTTCATAAGGGCATTTATTTTTCTGTTCGTTGATACACGCGCACATAATCCACATACATGATGCGGGGCACATTGAAAATAGCGTCATCCACACTTCCACCCATTGTGCCGCCTATGGCGAGATTGAGGATGATGAAATGTGGTTTATTGAATGGCCATGAGTCATTGTTATCTATCTTTGCTTCCCACTGCTCTGCATATTGCACACCGTCCACAAAGAAACGAATAACATCTTTGCCATCCTTTTCCTCCTGTGCCCACTCTACTGCATAGGTATGGAAATCATCTGCAAGGGAGTAGTCAAACATCTTGGTAGCATGCCAGTTATTGCCTCGTGTACCATTTTTCTCCACGGTATGTAATGCAAAAGATGCACGGTTAGGGATAGAGCCCACATGCTCCATGATATCTATTTCTCCGCAGTTAGGCCATCCGCCTGCGTTACCCATCATCCAGAAAGCAGGCCATGTACCTTTGCCGCCTGGGAACTTGATACGCGCCTCGATGCGACCATAGGTGAAGGTCTTTTTATTCTTCGTCAATAGACGAGCGGAAGTATATTCATTATTATTATACTTCTCCTTGCGTGCTTCGATAATGAGCATTCCATTCTCCAAGCGCACATTCTCTGGGCGTGTGGTGTAGTATTGCAATTCGCGGTTACCCCAGCCACCTCCGCCGGTGTTGTATCCCCAAACAGATTCGTCCAATGCTGTGCCATTAAACTCATCGCTCCAGACGAGTTGGTACTCTCCCCATGTATGCTCTACTGCTACCAAAGCGGTCACGCTCTCTAATGGAGTAGCGAGTGTGATGGTGGTATTACCTGCTGCTAATGCGGTCACTTCACCCGTGTTGCTAACCGTAGCTACTTCAGGATTTGAAGAAGTCCAAGTCATCTCAAGGTCGAAAGTATTGCCATAACTGAAAGTATATTTCTCGCCCGGGCGTAGGGTAACGACAGGAGGGGTAATACGCAGCGTAGCGCCATCTGTACCCGACACATAGACGATACAAGTGGCTTGGCTCTTACCTGCTTTGGCTGTAATGGTAGCCGCACCGATCGCATTGGCTGTTACCACACCATGATACACAGAGGCTACCTCTTCATTGGAGGAAGTCCATTGGATATCCACTGCATTGCCAAGAGCTTCAATAGTAGTTATATCGCCCACTTTGAGCTGAAGCGTCACTGCAGAGAGAGAAAGGTTGTACTCTGGTTCGGGTTCGGGGTTGGGACCACAAGAAACCATTAGCCCAACACAGAGGGTAAGGAATGTTAAAAAGAATGTTCGATGCATAATAATATATATTTAGTTAGAAACTATGGGGAAACCCAATTCCCCATAGCCATATGTAGGTTGATTACTTCTTGTAGAAATAAACAGCGTCGAGATTAAGTTGTGCACCTACAACACCTTCTGTCAAAGCAACGAATACATTCACACCTGCAACGCAAGGAGTGGTTGCCAAAGCTGCAGCATAAGTTGACATAGGGATGTCAAACTCTTGCCAAGAACCATCGCGTGTGAAGTTAGCGTAGATAGCGCCATCATAAACAGCTGTAGGACCAAGAACGAACTTAGTAGCCTCGTTACCAAATGAATAGAAGCAGTGGCTGTAGTTATCAGTTGACTTGATAGCCATGTGCAAGAAATACTCGTCTGGGTTAGCTACGATAGCAGCGCGAAGAGCCTCAGCAGCTTGCCAACCTGTTCCAGCCTCTGTCAAGCAGTAACCTGCACCTGCCCAACCTGTAGTAACGGTCATTGCGGTGTAACCCTCGCTATTACCTGCGAAGTTCAAACCAGTAGCATTAGCACCAGCGTAGGTGTTCTCCCATACATAGAGGAATTGGTCAACATCGTTTGGTTGGAAAGAAGCAACGATCTTGCTCTCATTAGCTGCATAAGTAGCGCCGTCCATGATGATAGGCCATACTTGGCTACCCTTCACTTCTGCACCACCTGTAGTGGTAGATTCTTTCTTTACGAGAACAACACATGTCTTGGTTTGACCACCAGCTGTAGTTGCGGTGATAACGGTGTTACCTTCAGCAACAGCAGTTACAGTAGCCACTTTACCTTCACCAGCTACAGTAGCCACTGCAGGATTAGAAGAAGCCCATGTAGCGTCAACAGTAGCATTGATAGTAGCAGTCTCTTCCACATTGAGAGTGATAGAGGTTTGATCCAAAGCAAGAGTGGTTTCTTGTTGTGGGTTTTCAGGATCTACTGGTTCTGGTGTTCTTGGACATCCCATGAATGTCAAGGCAACTAATGCCATCGCAAAAAATTTAATTGCTTTCATGATTTTTTTTGTTTTTTGATTGTTAGTAAAAAGTGTTTATTTAAAACAGTCTTTGTCTGTTAGACGATTGACTTTATTTTCGAATTAATATCCTGGGTTTTGACTAAGTAGTGGATCGAGTTGTCTCTCTTCTTGTGGGATAGGGAGCAACTCATGCTTACCAGCCACAAACTCTTGCATATGGTGCTGTACATCTGCGCTCTCTTGTGCTTTATAAGCATCCATATGCGCTTTGAGTCCATTGCCTTCCACACCTTCCCAGCGCACGAGGTCGAACCAACGATGACCCTCCATTGCCAATTCGCAGCGGCGCTCGTGGCGCAGAGTAGCATTATCTGCTACAGACGCATCTGGCAAACCTACGCGGCTACGCACTTTGTTGATATAGGTCAAGGCCGTACCTGCATCACCTGTCTCAAGGCATGCCTCAGCATACATAAGCAGCACATCGGCATAACGAATCTGCTTATTATTAAGCGGACCGCGAGTGGCGTGTAAACTCCATTTGCCGTAACCGCCACCCACATCAGATGGATCGCGATACATACCATACTTATTATTGAGCATAACATTGCCAAGATAAAGCTCCTCGGTGATAGTTTGATAATCCTTATTGATACTTGTATCAGGAATGAGGATAGCTACATCGCGGCGAATATCACCTGCCTCAAACTCGTCGTATAAGTTCTGCGTAGGATGGTTGAAACCCCATCCGCCACCGATGACACTATTACGAGAGCGAACTAAGATTTGGGTGAACGAACCTGCTGTAAAACCAAATCCCTCTCCGTAATCGCCCCATGCTACTTCAGCATATTGAATCTCAAAGACAGACTCAATACCGTTTTCACCAGCGCATGTGAAGTTATCTTCATAATTAGGACATAAATCGTATTCACCACTATTGATAATAGAGTCACCCCATGCTTTTGCGTCCGCATAGCATTGCGCAGCTGTTTTGGAAAGACCATGTTTCTGCCAGTATGGCGAAGCCATATAGAGGTTGGTCTTCATCAGCATAGCTTGCGCAGCACCTTTGGTAGCGCGACCCATATCTGCCTCTGGATATTCGCTCTTGAGCCATAATTTCGCATTCGCTTGCTCCAAATCAGATAGTATCTGTGTGAATACCACATCCACAGTGGCGCGTGGCATTTCCCAATCTTCAGAAGAACGCAACACCTCTAAGGTCATTGGTACCCCAGCAAAGAGGCGTACAAGGCGGAAATAATAGTATGCACGCAGATAATGCACCTCGCCCAAAAGACGATCTTTCATATCTTGCGTAAAGGCACTATCGATGCCTAACTCCATCTTATTGATATACTCCAATGCGAGGTTGCAACGACCTATACCTTGGTATTGAGCTTGATAGAAGTCCAATGCGAATGTATTCTGGTCGGTTGTACGCCAGTTTTCCACATCGTAGATATCTGCCATATCGGTAGTGTTACCGCCACCTTTGAGTGCGTCATCACTGGCTACATCGCCTATAAACCACTCTGGGCAATAGGTGCGATTATACTCCCACATAAGAGGGGTGTAGCATCCTGTTACATTCTGCACTGCCGCATCGGTGGATACAAAGAAATCCTCCAATGGAATAGTACCCGGCTCAATCTCGGTCATATAATCCTTACAACTTGCGAAGGAAAGGACTAAACCACAAAGTACTATGTACAATGATTTAATATTCATTTTCGTTTTCATATCTGTCTTTTTTCTTTTTGTGAAACGATCTTTATTCTTTCAGCAAAGCAGTCTTTTAGAATGTGGCATTCAAACCAAAAGTGAAAGTACGACTTTGTGGATAGTTTCCGTAATCTACACCGCCACCCACTTCAGGGTCATAACCTGAGTATTTGGTAATAGTGAAGAGGTTGCTCGCTGTAGCATAGAAGCGTAGGCGTTGGCAGTGGAATTTCTGCGTATATTTAGCAGGAAGGGTATAACCAATCTGCAAGTTCTTGAGACGCAGATACGAACCATCTTCAATGAAACGAGTGGAGTTCTCGGTATTGGTTGGTGAACCGAGTGGGTTAGGAATAGTACCATTGCGGTTCTCCAACTCAAAGTAGTTCACACCATTATTGAGCATCGCATTTTGTACTGCCTCGGTGTAACCTACCCATACCTCATCCTTCATGTATGAAGCAAGTGCATAGCCACTACCGTCGCCCTCTAACATCTGGCGTTGAGCGTTGTAGATGCTATTTCCTGCCACACCTTGGAAGAATAACTGAATATCTACTCCGTAGAAATCAGCACCAAGATTGAGTGCATAAGTCAATTTTGGGAATGGATTACCAATCACCATCTTATCTTCCTCATCCAGTTTACCATCGCTATTCACATCTTTATAGCGCGCGTCACCTGCGTGTACGCCAATAGTGGACTCGGTGAAAGTGTATAATTGGTCTAATGCCTCTTGGTCTGTTTGATAAATACCTTCGTATTGGTATCCCCAGAACGAGTTAAGTGCCATTCCTTCATAGGTTTTTGTTCTATCTCCCCAAAGAGGTGAACCACCATTCACTTTGGTCAATTCATTATGTAAGAAGGAGATGTTTCCACCAATATTATAGTGTACAGGACCCACTTTATTATCGTGGTTAAGGCTTATTTCCACACCTTCATTGCGGATATTACCCACATTACGAATGAGCGAATATCTATTACCCACATGCGCGGGCGCGTTTACATAAAGGAGTGCATCTTTGGTATCACGACGGAAATAGTCGATAGTACCACTCAGTTTGCCATTCCAGAAACTAAAGTCAATACCTGCATCCCATTGTTCGTTAGTCTCCCACTTACCATTCTCATCTACGAGTGTGAGCACTGCCGCACCGCCCGTAGCATTCTTCGCATACTGCTCAGGACCGAGAGGATAACCCACGAATACATTCTCAGATGAGGTCATTGTGTATTGGAATGAGTTGGCACCCACACCGTCGTTACCTACTTGTCCAAATGAAGCGCGGATCTTGATATTATCCAACCAATCGAGCTCTTGATCCTTGATGAATGGCTCTTCGCTCAAACGCCATGCTACTGCCACAGATGGGAAGAAACCCCATGGATTCTTAGTGAAGCGGCTGGATGCGTCCGCACGGAAGTTAGCGGTAATCATATAACGGCTATCGTAGTTATAGAATACACGACCAAGGAATGAGATGCGTCTTACGCGACTCACACCATCCGATGCATAAGTTTGGTCTTCAGTGGTCTTATTCAAATACCAGTTGCTTGGAATAGGATTAAGAATCTTAGCACCAGAACCACCGATAGAATAGTAGTTATACTCTGACCAAGTCTGACCTGCCATCACAGAGAAATTGTGCTTGCCTATCTCGCGTGCGTAGGTGATGGTGGTCTCTTCGAGCAACTGTAATCCGCGACCCATGCTTGCGCTCAGGAAGTTCTTATCCGAAGCATTATAGCTGGTGTAGATATTTGGATAGGTGAAGTTGCGCGAACGAGAAAGGCTATAGTCTGCGGAGAGAGAAGACTTGATAGTGAGTCCCTCTATTGGAGTGATCTCCACGAAGATATCACCAATAGCACGCTCGTCTTTTGCATTAGGTTCGCTATTGAATGCCATTTGGTATGGGTTGGTCACATTCTTAAAGTTACTACCTGCAGAGTAATAACCCGAGATGTCTTTACCATCTTTGTTTACAGAACCTTGTGGATAGTAAACAGGATCCCATGGAGCCATAGAGAGGGCAGCTGTAATCATAGATGCTCCCGCGGATGAAGAGTTATTCATCGCATTACGGCTATTGGAAGTCACGATAGAGAAGTGCTCACCCACCTTTAACCACTTACGAATCTGATAGTCAGAGTTCAGGCGCAATGTGAAACGCTCATAATCACTACCTACGATGGTTCCCTCTTGTCCGAAATAGGAAGCAGAGAGTGCATAATGTCCTTTATCGCTACCACCATCGAACGAGAGGTTGTAATTATGCATAAAAGCATTTGGTTGGAAAGTCTCGTCTTGCCAATCGGTTTCTTGATCACCATAGTTGAAGTTGATAGGATAGTATGGAGATATCTTCATGATATCCGCATTACCTAATTTATACATCTGTAACCAAGGTATGAAACCATTGTTTTGATAGTACGCTATTTCTTCTGCACCATTACGCATTGCGCCAATACGAAGCTCTGTCTCTGCGAAATCTTTGCTACCGAGCACATCCATCTTTTTCCATCTATTCTGGATACCCCAGTACGCATCAAAAGTGATATTCATCTTACCTTCGCTACCAGACTTAGTAGTGATAAGAATCACACCATTCGCACCACGGCTACCATAGATAGCTGTAGCAGATGCGTCTTTAAGAATCTCCATTGATTGAATATCTGTAGGAGAGAGCCACTTGATATCACCCGTAATCACTCCGTCCACCACATAGAGAGGGTCGTTACCTCCAAGGGCAGAACCAATACCGCGGATACGGATAGTGGCACCTTGACCTGGTTGACCAGAGTTAGAAGTAACCGTCACACCCGCAGCACGACCTTGAAGCGCTTGGTCTAGACCCGAAACAGGAGCTTTGAGGAGCTGCTCTGCGCTGACTGAAGTGACAGAACCTGTCAAGTCGGATTTTTTCATTGTACCATAACCGATGGCTACCACTTCTTGTAGTTGCACATTGTCTGGCACCAAAGTTACACGAATAGGCGATGTAGATTTGATGGTCACTTCTTGGCTCTTATAACCCATGAAGGACACTTGAAGCACATCTCCCATCTTAGCTTGCAGCGTGAAATTACCATCAAAATCAGTAATCGTTCCGGTAGAAGTACCTTTCACCATCACATTCGCTCCAATGACTGGATCTGGCTCATCTTGTGCCATCACCACACCCGTCACTGTAAGGGCTTGTGCCTGCAATCCTACGAAGACCGCCCACAATAGGACGAACATCGAGAGAAATCTTTTTTTCATGATTAATAGTTATTAGTTAATTGTTTGTCTTGAGAAAGTATGTGCCGAACCAACGGCACATACCCAATAGTATTATTGTACTTTCTGACCGAAAGTGGTATATTTAACACCATCGCGGATGATGTAAACAACACCATTCTCCATCACTTTGATAGCAGCATTTGTGCTCTCTACATTCTCAAAGCCTACATTAGCTTTTGTCTTGTAGAAATACACATTATCTACAAAGAGTGACTTGCCTGCAGGAGCAGCATCGAAGAACTTGAATTGGAAGATATTTTTCCACTCAATATTAGCCGCAGCATAAGTGCTCAATGGGATTTCAGCAGAAGTCCATGCACCTGCATTGAGTGTTACAGTAGCAACACCTTCTTTACCCGGGCTGATAGGAGTTACATTTACAGTAGTCATATCGGTAGCATAGAAATCAACATGTAAGAACTCCATGTCTGTAGCATCTACTGCAGGAGCGAGCTCCCAACCGAGATAGTTCATATTGGTGAAGAACATTACATTGTCGCCAGCTGCCAATTGACCATTGATAACCACTGTTGTTTGTCCCCAACCACCAATATTGATGAATGGTGTACCCTCTGCTACATCTGAATAGATAGCAGCCACTTTCTCGTATTTAGAGAAATCAGGTACTGGAGCAGCTGCAGGAGCCACAGCAGTCTTAACAGTTACAGAAACTGGATCTGCAGCATTACCCTTATCGTCAGAAGCGATTACTGCAAGGGTATATTCTGTATTTGGAAGCAAACCAGGAACTGTGATAGAAGTAGTCATACCTGAAGCCGCAGCGCCAGTAGCTAAAATCTTATCACCATTCTTAACGGTATAGTTCACTACGCCCATGTTGTCTGTTGCAGAAACAGCGATAAGAGCAGAGAAATAGTCAGTAGAAACAGCGGTTGCAGTTACATTAGCTGGTTTCTCTGTATCCTCAATTGCGGTAGTGCGATAGAAGAATACATTATCTACTGCGATATACTCGCCTGTCAAACCACCTGCATTCCAGAACTCAATCGTGTATTGGAATAGCTTAGTCCAATCGTGACCTGCAAAGTCTGTCATAGGAATATCAAATGAATTCCACTTACCACCTACGAGCTCAAGAGTCTTGCGTGGCTCTGGTCCACCTATTGTGATAGGACGGAAAGAGATAGAACCATCTTTTGAAGCCCATACATCCAAGTGGATATACTCCATTGTGATAACAGATGTCTCAGCGAACTGAACACCAATCATACCATCTTGAGCGAGGTTGTAGTGGAGGTAGTTGTTACCCTCAATAGCCTTCTCAGTCATTACAGGTGGTGCCCACCAACCTTCGTTATAGCTATTCAAGCTTGCTGGAGCAAATGGATAACTATTGCTATACAAACTCTTCACTTGGTCTGCTGGCCATGTAGGTACAGGAGCAGCCACAGTTGGCTCGGTTGTGTATGCATCGGTAGTAACGGTGAGTGCCTTGCTGTTCTCTGACTCGTTCTCACCTCCGTCAATAGCGGTGATAACGAAATTATATGTAGTACCACCTACGAGGTTGTTGATAGTAATCTTGCCATCAATAGCACCTAATTTCACATCAATATTATTAGCAGCATCTACTACATGGTATGCTACTACTTCGCCATTATCGGTGGCAGAAACATTGATTACAACAGATGTACCTGTCTTGCTCTCCAATGAAACAGCTCCCATCTGTGGTTTCTCTGTGTCACCGCTATCTTTCCATGGAGTGCCATATACTTGGAATTCGTAAATCTTCATACCCCACTCTGTTGCAGCCTTGGTGCTCCAGAAACGGATATAGCGTACTTTCTTGTTGTCAACGGTGAACTTAATATCCTTGGTATGACCATTAACACCTGCATTACCGTTATGCTCAAATACTTGTTTCCATGTGTTTGCATCTGCAGAGAAATCTACATGGTATGCTTGTGAGCAAGCGCCCTCAAATACGATAGAAACCTTTGCTATATCATAGAATGCACCGAGGTCCACTACAAACCAAGCGTCGTATGTACGAGCCTCTTCGTCACCTGCAGTACCATTGGTAGCACTTCCTTGCCACTCTGTACCACCATTACCATCCACTACGCGGTTTACATCATTATTGCCTGTAGAACTTGCATAGATAGATTTACCTACTGCGATATTCTCCATAGGAGCACCTTCTTGGAGCAATACTTGGAATTCATAGAATGATTGTCCATAACCAGTAGCACGCTTTGTGCCGTGATACTTGATGTATTGAGCAGTTACAGGAGTCTCGAAATAAATCTCTTGCCATCCAGCAGCAGCAAGTGCTGTCTCGGTGTATAATGGCTGATAAGCAACGCCATCAGTAGAATAGGTTAATTCGAATTGTGAGCAGAATGCACCTTCCCAGTTGATACGAATATAGTTGAAGGTGCGAGCCTTACCCATATTAAGGGTGAAAGTCTCATCGTCTGTGAATGCAGACTCCCAACGAGTACCATTGTTGCCGTCAATAGCTGCGTCTGCATTACCGCTGGAAGCAGTAGCAGTTGCGCCATTAGAAGCGAGGGCGAAGTTGACATCATACTCCAAACCGCCTTCGTTGCCAGCACCACCAGCTACACCATCTTCATAATAAACGGTGAATACATAGGTCTTCAATGCATCTACTACGGTTACTTCTGTCTCTTTTGCGGTGAAAGCAGATAGATACAAGCAAATACCTGCTCCGTCAATCTGATACTTACCCTCTGGTAATGAACATGATTGTACACCCGCTCCAAAGTGGGTGTAAATACCCGCCTCAGCAGCCCAACCTGGTTGTTGAATGTTAATTACTGTTTGGCCATCAGCTGGAGCTACTTTGAACTTATTGGTATAAGCGGCATTTCCTGAACCGTTACCAAGCCATTCATAGGCATTCCAATCAATAGCAGCAAAAGACATCATGCTTGCGCACATAAGTGCAACGAGTAAAGATAACTTTTTCATAACTAATTAGATTTGATTAATAATAAAGTTAATTATAATTGATTTCCTAAAATAGAATATCTCCTTCCGTTTTGCTCGATATAGAGCACACCATTCTCAATCACCTTTGTACTTTGTACATCGTCCCCTTGTACTTTGTCTATGCCTTGTGTGCTAATTCCCTTCTCGCTTCCCACTACATAATTGAGGTCAATGCGCGTAGCGCCACCCGCGTATGCCATGTAGAAGAAGAGCACTAATGTTGTTCCATCCTCGTAGGTGTCAGTAGTGGTGAATTGTGCGCTGCGGCCTTGCATAATCATCGTATGGAATACATCCTGAATAGCCACTTGAGGTACAATACCCACTATCTCCTTATCCCAGCGGGTAGCGAAAGTGAGTGTTTGGTCTGCATTACGGGTGATAGACCAAGTGAAAGTGCATGTAGCACCTGCTATCTCGGCTTTCTCAACACCCTGATAAACAGCAGGAGTGAGGTTCACCTTATCCTTGAAAGTGGCAGTGATAGTCACATTATCAGCAGGCATACTGAATTGGTTCTTGGTCACAGTAATGCTATTATTCTGACCATCTGTTACGAACCATTTATCGAGCTGCTTGCCCTCATTAGGTGTAGCGGTAAGCGTCACCACCTCGCCATACTTAGCACTCGTCTTATCAGCGGCAATAGCGCCGTCAGCACTTGGCTGCACAACTGTGATGGTGTAGGCCGTGGCATCGTTATTACATAATCCCCATTCAATATCTGTAGGCCAAGAGAAAGTCACTTCACCTGGCATGAGGATATATAGCGGTGTGTAGAAATCAGGCGCAGTGGACGAAGTGAATGCTATGGTAGCAGTCTTCTTATCTGCGCTGATAGTGAGATAAGTACGGATATCCGTTGCTTGATTCTCATTGATATGCATGAATGAACCACCCAAACCATTGATATCTACTTCAGATTCAATCGTTATTTGGTATTGATCTATGCCAAAGCGTTCGCAGGACAAATAGATGGTATTCGCTCCTGCACTGATTGCTTCTTGGCAATACTGCTTCGCGTTAACAGGTAACGCGAAGAACAGTATTGTTGCAATCATCATGAAGAAATTTTTTGTTATATGCATCGCTGCTTTTTTTTATTCGTTATTAATGTAGTTATTGTGGATCAACACCTGGGTCTATTCCGCCATCAGTAAATCCCGGAGCGCTCACCACCATTAGTGAGTCCATCTTGATTGACAATACCTCTACAATAGGTTTGATATAAACTGTTTTCATATTTGTATATTTGTATGTTTTTTATTTTACTAATTGTCCTTGCGCGTTATATGTGCGCTCGCCGCGTATTATATAAAGAGTACCATCGATCATTACTTTTGTACTTGGCACTTTATCACTTTGCACATTTTCCATTCCGGTCGCCACTTGTGGACCCAGTACGATACGCGCTGCTTTAGAACCAACCAATGCTTGGGATTCTACTGGGATAGTGAAGTAGCAACGGAAACTCTTCATATTCGTTCCTCCCTCAGCAGGAGAATAAAGGTAATTGTTTGGACCAACGAAACGCTTGTTGTCACCCTCTAATGTAGTTGGAGCGAATGTACCTTGGAAATGCATGTGTGCACTCTCTGCCTTTTGTGGCGCAGCACCTGGATTTACATTCTTAATGGTCACGGCTTCAATCATTGGAACGGTTACAGTGCTTACACCAGGCTTGAGGAGGTATGGTCTTCCAGCCTCTAATGTATTCACATAATTGAAATTGAGGTGAATGAGTGAACCACGATCTTCTGAATTGCCTAATGTAGCCAATGTGTATCCAGCACCGAAGGTCGCTGCCAATTGTGCCTCGTCCATATCAAATGGCAAGCACAATGTGTACCACTCGTCCGTGTTAGGGAATGTACGGTTAATATATGCATCAACTACCTTATCTGCATATTCTTCAATCTTAGCTGTATTATCTGCTTGATCGCCAAAGGCAACCAAAGTATTAGGCTTCTCATTGGATGAACCTACTATATAATTTACATCCCAACGGTCTGCACCACCCTCGATAGTTGGATAGAAAAACATAGAATGGGTAGCACCATCTTCGTAAGTATTAGTGGATGTCCATTCTGCTATGCGGCCAGTTTCATCTTGAGTCATGGTTCGATAGGTTCCATCGTTGAGTTGCATGGACATACCGGTAACTGTCTCAGATAAAACAGTTCTGTAAGTAAGTGTGCGGTCAGATGTACGAGTAATACTGTAGTTAACAGCAATAGGATTTCCTTTTAACTCAAAGACAGCTGTTCCATACCAAGTGGCTGGTTCTAATGCACCTACTACGGTTACTTCGCAAGTTGCAGTTTTACCATTGTTACTGGTAGCAGTAATAGTGGTTGTTCCCCCTGCTATTGCAGTTACTAATCCATTATTATCTACAGTAGCAATATTGTTATCATCTGAACTCCATACGAGAGTTTTATCATCAGCAAACGAAGGCACTACAGACGCAACTAATTGGATAGTTTCGTCTTTCATCAAACTTACTGTTGAATGAGAAATAACAACTGATTCTACAGCAGTACTTGGTTTCTCATTAGAAGCACCAACTACATATTCGTTGGCTAACTCAATTCGAGGACCACCGAAGTAGAAGAAATGTTCCGGTTTTATTTGTGTACCAGATTCATATGTAGTAGTGGTAGTGAAGGACGCCTTACGCTCCGAGTCTGTATAACCTGTTAGCGTATTCCAAGCACCATTGTTAATCTGCATAACCTTTCCGGATGCATCTCCTCCGAAATAAACAGTATAAGTTAATGTTCTATCTATATTACGAGTAATAGAGTACATAACTGGCATGTTATCCCATTCTGCGATGGTGGTTAATCCCCACCATGTTTTCTCAGAAATGGTATTAACGGTTACATTGCATGTCGCAGTTTTTCCGTTTGCGCTGGTCGCAGTAATAACTGCTTCACCCACAGCATTACCGCCTATTACACCGTCGTTTGATACAGAAACTTTGGACTCATCGCTGGAACTCCAAGAAACAATTTGATTAATTGCGTATGCTGGAGTAAATATAGGAACGAGTGTCTTAAATCCTCCTACTTCAATTGTTGTTTCTGCCGGCTCTAATGCGATAGACTCTACTTCTACATTATCTTCACAACTTACTGTGTACTCAATATTAGTGAGTTGTGGAAAACTAGCCTCAAATCCTCCATCTAAAACCACAAACAATGGATCGGTCATGTATGGTTCTTTCTCTGCGCTAAAAGTAGCTATTAATGTGCGTTTATCAGCAGATAATGTACCTTGATTACGAAGGTTTATAACATGTGTGTTTGGTTGCATATAGAAATTTGTACCACCGAAATTCAGCATCGCTTCTGCAGAACGAACAACGAGTGTATACTCATTCTCAGCCGTACGCTTCATGGTTACATACGCATCGTGTGCTTGTCCGTCATTGGTTGATTGTACTAAAGTGTTGCAATATGTAGTACCTAACTTACGGAAGTTTGCAGTTAATGTAGTGTTAGCATCAACAACTGTTGTATAAATAGGATTAGTAGAAACAATAGTACTTCCTGCGGTCCAATTAACGAAAATATATCCGTCATTAGCCACTGCGCTGAATGTCACTTCCGAACCTGTCGCAACTTCATCTACTTCTACACCTTCTTGCTTCACAGTCGCACTTCCCATCGCTGCATTGTTAACTCTTGCAGAAACAATTTTTGTAGGAGTAGCAGATAAGGTACCAAATACTTGGAATTCGAAAATCTTCATACCCCACTCTGTTGCAGCCTTAGTGCT
>CALATT010000043.1 GCA_937891905.1 uncultured Bacteroidales bacterium
TTATACGTTACACCCTAATATGAAATTTGCATATGTGCAATATTTTTACTACCTTCGACCTACTCCCCCTTGTTTTTAACAGGGGCCCCTTCGAATGTTACGGTCGCATTTTGCGGCATATAGCAATATTTCGGCACGCCCCTTCCATCGTATAGTTGGTTATGTGCTATAGTTAAGTCTGTGCGGTGGTACTTCGGCACGCCCCTTCCCCTACGGGGTGGGTTCCCTCCGAAAGTACAGTCGCGTCCTGCAGCCCATATGCAAGGGATGGGTGTTTTTGCCAGTACTATATACTCCGTTTAGTGCTCGTCTATATGCCGCATTTATGCTTGCATATGCAGCATATTTCCAACCACAAAACATAGAATGCTATTCTATTAGGCAAAAAAAACACCCATTTACTTGCATATGTGCAGTTTTTGTTGTACCTTTGCGCGATTTTTCATATACCATATGGTATATCAGTCTGATAATTTTAAATTCTTATATAGGTACAATGATACAATTTTCTATTGAGGTAGCTGCCGAAAAGCATATACCCTATGTAGCAGAAATCCTGCAAACTATCGAAGAAGCAGCCAAAGACAGAGGCACTGGTATCGCAAAGCGTAACCCTGAGTATGTGGCACAGAAAATGCGCGAAGGAAAAGCCGTCATCGCCATGAACGGAGACCAATTCGCGGGCTTCAGTTATATCGAATGCTGGGACCACGGACATTTCGTGGCTAACTCAGGACTCATCGTCAAACCCGAATACCGCAACATGGGTTTGGCCAAACAAATCAAAACACGCATCGTGGAACTATCCCAAGAGATGTTTCCAAATGCGAAAATATTCTCCCTCACCACTGGCGCTGCGGTGATGAAGATGAATACCGAATTGGGATTCAAACCTGTCACATTCCAAGACCTCACCACCGACCCTAAGTTCTGGAAAGGATGCGAGAGTTGCGTCAACTATGATGTGCTATGCCGTAATAATTTCAAGCGCTGCTTATGCACAGGTCTGCTCTTCGAACCACCACACAAAAAACGCGTAGTGGTTGCTTACAGCGGTGGTTTGGACACCTCCTACACCGTGATGTACCTTGCCAAAGAGTTAGGCTACGAAGTGCATGCCGTATGCGCCAACACAGGCGGATTTAGTGCAGAGCAGTTGCGCCAGAACGAAGAGAACGCCTATAAATTAGGTGCTACCACTTATGCTACCTTAGATGTGGAGCAAGAGTATTACGAGAAGAGCATCAAATACATGGTATATGGTAATGTGCTACGCAATGGCACCTACCCTATCTCTGTCAGTTCAGAGCGTATCTTCCAAGCCCTCGCTATCGCTCGCTATGCACGCGAAGTGGAGGCAGACGCTATCGCACACGGCAGTACAGGCGCAGGAAACGACCAAGTACGATTTGACATGACCTTCCTCGTTGCTGCTCCTGGTGTGGAGATCATCACACTCACACGCGACAAAGCACTCACACGCCAAGAGGAAATCGACTACCTCAATGCGCATGGTTTCGAAGCAGACTTTGAGAAACTCAAATACTCCTACAATGTAGGTCTATGGGGCACCAGTATATGCGGCGGAGAGATACTCGATAGTAAGCAAGGATTACCTGAAAGCGCTTACCTCAAGCAAGTGACCAAAAACGGCGAAGAAGATATCGAGCTCGAGTTTGAGAACGGTGTACTCGTAGGCGTGAATGGCGAGCGTTACGAAAATGGCGTGAAGGCTATCCAAGCCGTAGAAGCTATCGCAGCACCATACGGTATTGGTCGTGACATGCATGTGGGCGATACCATCATCGGTATCAAAGGTCGCGTAGGATTCGAAGCCGCAGCACCTATGCTCATCATCTCCGCACATAAGTTCCTCGAGAAATTCACCCTCTCCAAATGGCAACAATACTGGAAAGACCAAGTGGCTAACTGGTACGGCATGTTCCTCCACGAGAGCCAATACATGGAGCCTGTCATGCGCGATATAGAAGCCATGCTTGAGTCCAGCCAACGCAATGTGAGCGGCAAAGTGACCATGCACCTCCGCCCATACATGTACGAGACAGTAGGCGTTGACTCAACCAACGACCTGGTAAAGACCAAGTTGGGCGAGTACGGCGAGATGCAGAAAGGATGGACATCCGAGGAAGCCAAAGGATTCATCAAAGTATTATCCACCCCATTACGCGTGTACTACGCTAATCACGACGACGAGACATTATGATCAAAGTAGGAATTATTGGTGCCGCGGGATACACAGCAGGCGAACTGATTCGCCTCTTGGTTCACCACCCACACGCACAAATCATCTTCGCACACTCCACCAGCAATGCCGGCAAACCCTTTCACGCCGTGCATGAAGGACTCATAGGCGATACAGAGCAATGCTTCTCTGATACCTACGACCTCAATGCCATCGATGTGCTCTTCCTTTGCTCCGGCCACGGCAAGAGTACCGCTTTTTGGGCAGAGAACGAGTGTCCTGACACACTCAAGATCATCGACCTTGCGCAGGACTACCGCGATGAGCACGATGGCTATGTATATGGTTTGCCCGAATGGCAACGAGACAAAATCACACAAGCCACCAAGATAGCTAACCCTGGTTGCTTCGCCACATGCATCCAATTGGCACTCCTGCCTATGATGGGCAAAACAGAGCAAGCCAATGTGACAGCCATCACGGGCGCGACAGGCGCAGGACAGAAACCCACCGCCACCACCCATTTCGCATGGCGTAATGACAATATATCCGTCTATAAAGCCTTCACGCACCAGCACCTCATCGAGATAGGTCGCAACACAGGCATACAAGTGGATTTCGTACCTATGCGAGGCGACTTCTCACGAGGCATCTTCGCTGCTGTCACCATGCCTTTTGACGGCACTGCCGAAGAAGCGCACGCGCTATACAGCGCCTACTACCAAGAGGCAGCGTTCACCCATGTGAGCGAGAGAGAAGTGAACCTCAAAGAGGTGGTCAATACCAATAAATGTATCCTGCATACCGAGGTACACGAAGGCAAACTGCTCGTCACTTCCGTCATAGACAACCTCCTCAAAGGAGCAAGCGGACAAGCAATACAAAACATGAATATACTGTTTGGCTTAGACGAAAAAACGGGCCTACAGCTCAAAGCATTAGCATTTTAATTATGAAACTATTTGATGTATATTCCCTCTTTGACATCACGCCCGTAAAGGCACAAGGATGTACCATTTGGGACGATAAAGGACAAGAGTACCTCGACCTCTACGGCGGACATGCCGTCATCAGCATAGGTCACACCCATCCACACTATGTGGATATGCTCACTCAGCAACTCAATAAAATTGGATTCTACTCCAATTCGGTGCAAAACCCGCTCCAAGAACAATTAGCAGAGCGTTTGGGTAAGCTGTGCGGATACGAAGACTATACACTCTTTCTTGATAACTCTGGCGCAGAGAGCAATGAGAATGCACTCAAACTGGCATCTTTCCACACAGGCAAGAGTCGCGTCATTGCCTTCCGCCGCAGTTTCCACGGACGCACAAGCGGGGCTGTAGCTGTAACCGACAATCCAAAGATACAAGCGCCATTCAACACTTGTCACCAAGTTACTTTCCTTGACCTCAACGATATAGAGAGCGTGGAGCGAGAACTGGCCAAAGGCGATGTGGCGGCTGTCATCATCGAGGGCATCCAAGGTTGCGGAGGTATTCATATCCCTACTACCGAATTCATGCAATCCCTTCGCCGCCTCACCGAGCAATACGGCGCAGTACTCATCTTAGACGAAGTGCAGAGCGGATACGGCAGAACAGGTAAGTTCTTCGCACACCAATGGACGGGCATCCAACCAGACATCATCACCATGGCCAAAGGAATGGCGAATGGTTTCCCATGCGGAGGAATCCTTATATCACCTATGTTCACCGCAACCAAAGGTATGCTCGGCACCACTTTCGGAGGTAACTACCTCGCTATGGTGGCTGCAATAGCCGTACTGGATGTGATAGAGCAAGAGAACTTGATAGAGAATGCACTCGCCGTAGGACGATACATCAAAGAGAATATCCCTGCAAGCGATAAGATCAAAGAAGTGCGTGGCGAAGGAATGATGATTGGTATCGAGTTTAACGAACCCGTCGCTCCTATCCGACAAGCACTCTTGAAAGACTACCATATTTTCACCGGCGTGGCCGGCACAAACATGGTGCGCATCCTCGCACCACTCTGCTTGCAGCAACACCAAGCAGAACGATTTATCAACGCACTAAAAGAAATACTATGAAATCATTCTTTCATGTACAAGATATAGGCGACCTGCGACTCGCATTAGACGAGGCACGCCAAGTGAAAGCAACACCCTACGCGTGGAAATACTTGGGCGAAAACAAGACCATCATGCTTGTTTTCTTCAACTCCTCTCTGCGTACGCGCTTATCGTCACAGAAAGCAGCACTCAACCTCGGCATGTCGCCTATCGTGCTCAATATAGGGCAGGATAGTTGGCAACTCGAGACCGAACTCGGCGTCATCATGGACGGCACCAAGAGCGAACACTTGCGCGAAGCGATACCTGTCATGGCCTCATACTGTGACATCATCGGCGTACGCTCCTTCGCAGGACTTACTGACCGTGAGTTTGACTATCAAGAAACTATCCTTCAGCAGTTCGTTCAGTATGCAGGCAAACCCGTCATCTCCTTAGAGTCAGCTACGGTTCACCCATGCCAAGCATTTGCTGACCTCATCACTATCGATGAATACAAAGAGACAGCACGCCCTAAAGTGGTGCTCACTTGGGCTCCCCACCCTAAGGCATTACCACAAGCTGTACCTAACTCATTCGCCGAGTGGATGAACGCTGCGGATGTGGACTTTGTCATCACCCATCCTAAGGGTTACGAACTCGACCCGCGTTTTGCAGGCAACGCACGCGTGGAGTACGACCAGATGAAAGCCCTTGAAGGAGCGGACTTCGTCTATGCCAAGAACTGGTCATGCCCGGGTGTGACAGAACCGGATAACTACGGTAAGATACTCTGCGACGACCGCAGTTGGATGGTAGATGAAGCACATATGGCAGTCACCAATAATGCACGCTTCATGCACTGCCTGCCTGTTCGCCGCAATGTGATCGTAAGCGACGGCGTGATTGATTCACCGCGCTCTATCGTCATCCCCGAAGCTGCCAACCGCGTGACAAGCATTCAAGTGGTCATGAAACGCATGCTGGAGAATCTATGATACAAGTAATCAAAATAGGCGGCGGAGTATTGGAGAATGAAGCGCAGAGAAATGCGTTTCTTCGCCAGTTCGCAGCCATAGAAGGACCCAAAGTGTTAGTACACGGAGGCGGTCGATTAGCCACCACCATGGCTGAGCGTATGGGCATAGAGACACATATGATTGACGGACGACGCGTCACCGATAAAGAGACACTCGATATCGTCACCATGGTCTATGGCGGACTGATCAATAAGCAAGTGGTAGCACAACTGCAGACCATGGGCGTCAACGCTATCGGACTCACAGGCGTGGACGGCGGATGGATGAAAGCCGTCAAGAGACCCCTCAGAAATGGTATCGATTATGGCTTCGTAGGCGATGTGATAGCAGTCAATGGCAATCATATCCGCATGCTGTTGGATAACGGACTGACACCTGTCATCGCACCCATCACCTTCAGTGCCGAAGGATGGCTACTCAACACCAATGCCGATACTATCGCTTCCGAGACCGCTAAATCCTTAGCACCCGATGTGCAACTCACTTTCTGCTTCGAGAAAGCAGGGGTATTGAGCAACCCAGATGATGAGGATTCCGTCATCCCACAGATAACCCAAGAGACCTATAGTTCGTTATTAGCTGACGGCACTATCTCTGGCGGTATGATACCCAAGATTGAGAATGCCTTCGCCGCACTCGCCCATGGCGTACAATCCGTTCGCATCACCCATGCCAGCAATTTACAAGGGGGAACAGTGATAGTCGCGTTCGGCAATTAGTCGCAATGGTCCATACCGCTCTGCTAAATGGACGGGCTCCTAATGCCTCCGCTCTTAACTCGGACTATCGCTTACGCTAGCAGTCCTCGTTAGTATTATATTAATTTGTTTTTAGTTTTCAGTTAGCGGGTTAGATAGTTATTTACATTGTTCTCAATGCGAGCGGTGAGGTCTTCGGTAGAAGCCTCGATAACGAGTTTCTCACCTGTAATACATTCGTACAACTCTACATAGCGGTCGGTGATACCTGCTACCACTTCGTCTGTCATCTCGGGCACTTGCTGTCCCTCTTTGCCTTGGAAACCATTCTCTATCAACCATTCGCGTACGAACTCCTTTGATAACTGCTTTTGTGGTAGTCCTGCTTGGAAACGCTCTTCGTACTCATCGGCATAGAAATAGCGGCTTGAGTCAGGGGTGTGCACCTCATCCATGAGGATGATTTGTTCGCCTTTTTTACCAAACTCATACTTGGTATCAACCAGAATAAGTCCTTGTTTGGCAGCTATCTCTTGTCCTCTTTGGAAGAGTGCGAGTGCGTATTTCTCCAACTGTGCATACTCTGCTTCGGATACAAGTCCTTGGCTAATGATTTGCTCACGAGATATATCTTCGTCATGCGCACCTATCTCTGCTTTTGTAGTAGGGGTGATGATTGGTGTAGGGAACTGTTCGTTCTCGCGCATACCTTCAGGAAGTGCTACGCCGCATATCTCGCGCACGCCGCTCTTATAGGCACGCCATGCTGAACCGCACAAATAGCCGCGGACGATCATCTCAATAGGATAACCCTCGCAGCGGATACCTACGGTAACCATTGGATCGGGTGTGGCTTGTTTCCAGTTAGGAATAATATCTGTTGTAGCATCCAGAAACTTAGCAGCAATCTGATTGAGTATCTGTCCCTTGAAAGGAATACCTTTGGGAAGGATAACATCGAAAGCAGATATACGGTCTGTAGCAACCATAACTAATTGGTCATCACCGATGAAGTACACATCGCGTACCTTGCCGTTATATACTTGTTTCTGACCAGGAAAATTGAAATTTGTTGAAGTTAAAGCGTTCATATGTAGTAGTGAGTAGTGAGTAGTGAGTACAAAGTATTGAGTAGTTATTTATATTCATCCCATGATTGGATGGCGAGTTGGTCTATATCTATTGTGCAGAAAGCATTGATGAATGCTGATGCGAGGCGTGCATTCGTCAGCAAAGGCACATTGAGGTCGATAGCTGCACGGCGCACATGATAGCACACATCGTGTTGCGGGTCGGTGATAATATCCTTTGGTACACTCACCACGAACTCAATCGTTCCGTCACGCATGAGGTCGATAGCCTGTGGAGTGCCTTGTTCAGATGGCTGATAAACCACTGTATTAGGCACATTCGCTTCGTTCAGGAAATTGCTCGTTCCTTGCGTAGCATAAATATTATAGCCCTTAGCGATGAGTTGGCGCGCTGCTTCCAACATCTGTGCTTTCTGTTTAGGTGAACCGATGGAGAAGAGGATATTCTTCTTTGGCACACGCAGGCCGACAGAGAGCATTGAGGTAAGAAGGGCAGCATTAGCGTCCTCACCTAAGCATCCCACCTCGCCAGTGGATGTCATATCCACACCGATGACAGGATCCGCTTTCTGCAAGCGATTGAAGGAGAACTGCGAAGCCTTAACACCCACATAATCGAAGTCAAAGAGCGACTTATTTGGTTTTTCTACTGGTAAACCAAGCATGATACGCGTAGCGATATCGATGAAGTTGATCTTGAGTACTTTCGACACAAATGGGAAGGAACGAGATGCGCGGAGGTTACACTCGATAACCTTAATTTCGTTATCACGGGCCAAGTACTGAATATTGAATGGACCAGATATCTTCAGTTCGCGTGCAATCTGTCCAGAAATTTTCTTAATACGGCGAACTGTCTCCACATAGAGTTTCTGCGCAGGGAACTGGATAGTAGCGTCACCTGAGTGCACACCCGCAAACTCCACATGCTCGGAGATAGCATATGCGATGATTTCTCCGTCTTTGGCCACTGCGTCCATCTCTACCTCTTTGGTATTAAGCATAAACTTGGAAATCACCACTGGGTGTTTCTTGCTGACGGTAGAAGCGAGTTTGAGGAAGCGGTCCAGTTCGTCTTGATTAAAGCACACATTCATCGCGGCTCCTGAGAGCACATAAGATGGGCGTACGAGTACAGGGAATCCCACTTTGTCTACGAAAGCTTTCACATCTTCCATTGAGGTAAGTGCGCTCCATTCGGGTTGGTCCACCCCAATGCGATCAAGCATAGCAGAGAACTTATCTCGGTCCTCAGCGTTATCAATAGAGCGCGCGGTGGTACCCAAGATAGGCATACGCTGCGCATCGAGTTTGAGGGCAAGGTTATTAGGAATTTGTCCACCTGTAGAAACGATCACTCCGTGTGGGTTCTCCAATTCCAAGATATCCATAACGCGCTCGAAAGTGAGTTCGTCAAAATAGAGACGATCGCACATGTCGTAATCTGTAGAGACGGTTTCTGGGTTGTAATTGATCATTACCGAGCGGTAACCATTCTCGCGGATGGTTTTGAGGGCTTGTACGCCGCACCAGTCGAACTCCACAGAAGAGCCAATACGGTATGCACCCGAACCGAGTACTACCACTGATTTGCGGTCATTGATATATTCTATATCGTGCTCTGTACCAGAATAAGTGAGGTAGAGATAATTGGTTTGTGCAGGGAATTCTGCGGCGAGTGTATCTATCTGCTTCACCACTGGGTTGATACCCAATGACTGACGATATTTGCGTGCTACTTGAACAGCCAGGTCCATATCCATCTGTTCGCCCAAACCAATCGCCTTCGCTATTTGGAAGTCAGAGAAACCTTGTATCTTCGCCTTGCGCAAGAGGTCTGCGCTGAGGGATTGCATATTGGAAACGGCTTGCAACTCTGCGTCGGTGCGGCATATATTCTGCAGTTTTTCGAGGAACCAACGGTCAATCTTGGTCAGTTCGTGCAGACGGTCAATCGTGTATCCCTCGCGCAATGCTTGTGAGATAAAGAAAATACGCTTGTCTGTTGGCGCTGCGAGTGCATGATCAAGGTTATCAACATGAAGGGTCTTATTCTCAGTAAATCCGTGCATGCCTTGTCCTATCATACGAAGACCCTTTTGAATAGTATCCTCAAAAGTGCGACCGATAGCCATCACTTCACCTACGGATTTCATAGATGAACCGATCTCTCTATCCACTCCGCGGAACTTACCCAAATCCCAGCGTGGCAGTTTAGCTACTATATAATCGAGTGTAGGTTCGAAGAAAGCAGGTGTATTCTTTGTAACCGAGTTTGTCAGTTCAAACAAACCATAACCAAGTGCTATCTTTGCAGCCACGAAAGCGAGAGGATAACCCGTTGCTTTGGATGCGAGTGCAGATGAGCGTGACAAGCGTGCATTGACCTCGATGACGCGATAGTCCTCTGAATTAGGATCAAGTGCGTATTGCACATTACACTCACCCACGATGCCCACATGGCGCACGATCTTGATAGCGAGAGCACGCAGTTTGGATGCCTCAGATTTGGTGAGCGTCTGGGTAGGAGCTATCACGATAGACTCACCCGTGTGAATACCTAGCGGGTCAAAATTCTCCATATTACATACGGTAATACAGTTGTCATATTTATCGCGCACTACCTCATATTCAATCTCTTTCCACCCTTTGAGTGATTTCTCCACGAGCACTTGTGGTGAGAATGAGAAGGCTTTTTCTGCGAGTTTATTGAGTTCCTCTTCATTATCGCAGAAACCCGAACCGAGTCCACCGAGTGCATACGCAGCGCGTAGGATGACAGGATAACCCAGTGCTTTCGCTGCAGCGCGTGCCGCTTCGATAGTTTCGCAGGCTTCGCTTTGGATAGTCTTTACATTGATCTCATCCAATTTCTCCACGAATAGTTCGCGGTCCTCAGTATCCATGATGGCTTGTACGGGTGTACCCAATACTTGTACATTATATTTCTCTAATACACCTGTCTTGTACAATTCCACACCGCAGTTGAGGGCAGTCTGTCCACCAAAAGCGAGGAGGATACCATCGGGGCGCTCCTTCTTAATAACACGCTCCACGAAGAATGGATTAACAGGAAGGAAATAAATCTTATCTGCCACTCCTTCGCTAGTCTGAACAGTTGCGATATTCGGATTGATGAGTACGGTGTATATACCCTCTTCGCGCAATGCTTTGAGCGCTTGTGAACCCGAATAATCAAACTCACCTGCTTCGCCGATCTTGAGTGCTCCTGAACCGAGCACTAACACTTTCTTAATCTCTTTCTTATCCATGGCTGTTACTTATTAAGAAGTTCAAAGAACTGATTAAATACAAACTCTGTGTCAATGGGTCCGCAATTCATTTCCGGTATGAACTGAACTGCCATCCATGGTTTTTGGTTGTGACGAATACCCTCATTGGTATTATCATTCATATTGATAAACCACTCACTCCATTCAGCAGGTAAGGTAGCGCTATCTACAACATAACCATGGTTCTGCGCAGTGATGAAACAGCGTTTCGCATTGGCAAGTTGCACAGGTTGGGTAGCACCGTGGTGACCATATTTATGCTTAGACACTTTCGCTCCCACCGCGAGGGCGAGGAGTTGGTTGCCTAAGTCCAATCCCAATAATGGTTTATCTTCGCCTTTGGCGAGGAAAGACTGAATATGAGCGATAGTTGGTTGGCATTGCTCAGGATTACCCGGACCATTGGATAGAATAAGTGCGTCAAAGGTGAGTGTATTGAAATCATAATCCCATGGCACGCGTGTCACTTCTACGCCTCGCTCTATTAGATAGCGAATAATGCTTTGTTTCACGCCACAATCGACGAGTACCACTTTCTTCCCTGCACCGCTGTTGTAGGTGATGGGTTGAGCACAACTCACTTGCGCCACAAGATGTTCGTCATTCGCTTTTGGAAGCGTGTTATCGTTCTCAAAAAAGAGTGTAGCTTGCATGCTACCCTTTTCGCGCAGATGCTTGGTTAGGGCGCGTGTGTCTATTCCCATGACGGCTGGTATCTGTTCGCGGATAAGCCATTGAGCAAGGCTCTCATTTGCATTCCAGTGCGAGTACTCAGGACTATATTCCGTCATGATGAGTGCTGCAGGGTGAATAGCATTGCTATCCATATAAGTGGATAAACCATTCTGCTCACTGCATACAGGGACGCCATAGTTGCCGATGAGAGGATAAGTCATCACTACTATTTGTCCTCGTGCACCTGCGTCGGTCAATACCTCAGGATAACCAATCATCGTGGTATTGAAGACTAATTCTCCCGTTACATTTTTCTCATATCCAATAGACACGCCTTCAAAGCATGTACCATCAGATAATTTCAAAGTCACTTTTGACATATATTATTGTGTTTATGTTTAGCGTTTAGTGATTAGTGATTAGCGATTAGTGGTTAGATACCTACTTGCTGGAATATATAATCTACATTCTTCATGTAATAATCCAAACTAAAGCAAGCATCAATTTCCTCGTTGCTCAGATGTGCTGTCACACCTTCGGTGAGTTTGAGGTTTTCTTGCATCTCGCCGCCTTCCATCAGCGTCTTCATCGCTACGGGTTGTACGAGATCATATGCTTGCTCACGCACAAAACCCTTCTCTATCAGTGCGTTCATCACGCGTTGTGCGAAGATAGCACCGTGGGTGAGACCAATATTATGAAGCATATTCTCTGGATATACCACGAGGTTGTCGAGGATGCCCTCGAAGCGTGCCAACATATAATCAAGCAACATGGTTGCATCAGGCAGCACGATACGCTCGGTAGAAGAATGTGATATGTCACGCTCGTGCCAAAGGGCGATGTTCTCGCTCGCAGTGCACATATACCCACGCATCACGCGCGCACATCCGCATATATTTTCAGATGAAATAGGGTTGCGTTTGTGTGGCATTGCAGATGAACCTTTTTGTCCCTTGCGGAATGCTTCCTCCACCTCACGCACTTCTTGGCGCTGCATATTACGCACCTCCAATGCCATTTGCTCGAGCGTACCGGCGATGACTGCCAAAGTGGCCAAGTAGAAGGCATGGCGGTCGCGACCCAACACTTGTGTAGCTATCGCAGCCGACTCAATACCGAGGTGCTCGCACACATATGTTTGGATAGCTGGTGGGATATTCGCGTAGTTACCTACCGCGCCAGACAATTTACCTGCTTCTACACCTTTGGCTGCCATCTCAAAGCGCTCAATATTGCGGCGCATCTCTTCGTACCATAACGCCCACTTGAGACCAAAACTGCTCACATCGGCGTGCATACCATGGGTACGACCGATGACAGGTGTGTATTTGAACTCATTCGCACGGCGCTTCAACACCTCCAAGAAAGAGTGCAAATCTTTGCGCAACACTTCATTGGCTTGCTTGAGCAGATAGCCATTCGCCGTATCCACAACATCAGTAGATGTCAAACCATAGTGTACCCATTTGCGCTCCTCACCCAAAC
>CALATT010000044.1 GCA_937891905.1 uncultured Bacteroidales bacterium
CAGAGCTGACGCAAAAGAGGAAATGAGAGTCTTATGGCTCTCATTTTTTTATTTGTACGCCAAAGGGGCATAGGAGTTCACTCATAGTGACCTATTGGCGGATAAATAAACGATGGACGAAAGTCTATTTTTTTGCGTCAGATTGGACGAATTGTCTACTTTGCGCAGGATGCCCGTGGCAGACTGTGGGGATTACGAAGAAATCCCCCTCTAAGGTAGGGGGCCTTCTCAACCCCCGGTCGGGAGTTCTTATCTCGCTTCGCTCGAACGATTATTGCTCCGCCGCTTCGCTTTGTCGATTATTGCTCCGCTTTTTTCAAATCCCCCTCTCTCCGCAATGGAAACAAAATGTTTTTTCTCTGAAAGACAAAAACTTGCAAAGAAAGTGATAAAAAACATACACAGATGATGTGTATGTTAATAAAATTAATTGATCTTGCATTCCAAATAGAAAATCGAGGACACCCATTTTTAATTCCGCAAACAGGTTACAAATAGTGAAATTTATTTGTTTGAATACCAATTATCTTTAATCTTTCGTAAAAATATTTATTGTGCTTTTATATCATTTGTACATATTCAATGGCACATACACACTATAGTATGCATTCATTATCATATTGATGCTATCATTTTTGCTCGCACAACTACGTGCCTCATCAATAAAAGGTTTCACTATATGTTCATATTTATCCGTCTTATTATCTTTATAAACTTTTGAATAGTACAAAATGCCATTACTATATGCCAATGTGTCGCACGATTTGTGTTTAACAACATCTATAGCTATCAAATTATTCTTCACTACGTATTGACAAGTGTCTATCTTAGACGCCTCATATACACAAATCGAATCATTAATAAATCTAATGCTCTCTTTCTTGCACGAATCTCCTATAAAAGAGAACAACTTCCCAACTATACTATCCGAAGCAAAATCAACTATCTTTTCATAGTTAACCTTATAGTTGATATATTCATATGAATTAGTGAATAACTCGTGCAGACTATTTCTCGCTTTTTTTATTATCGGTGATTCTTCTTTTAATTGTTTGCCATTTGCAAATAGCAACAAAGGATGGCGACTCCTTTTAGAGAACCACAACATATAAGGACCATAATTTACAACAGT
The DNA here is from genome assembly GCA_937891905.1 of uncultured Bacteroidales bacterium. Classification (GTDB taxonomy): domain Bacteria; phylum Bacteroidota; class Bacteroidia; order Bacteroidales; family Paludibacteraceae; genus Colicola. The sequence continues at coordinate 1,133 of CALATT010000044.1, forward strand.
ATCATACATAATATGACTATTACCATATATATCTTCCAAAGTTGGACGTGAATATTCACGCCTATCTCCTATTGGTCTTGAAACTTGCGTTTTCGGTTGATATAATGAATACCTGTAGCTTTTATTTCTCTTGAACTCCCATTCTTCAATACTATGCCATTTTGGACACACATTATATTCAAAATTTAGACATGTATCCTCCATGCACATAGTAATATTCCTGTGGTCTTTGTTTTTATATAAATTAATAATACCTATGCTAGGATGTTTCCAAAGACATGTATCCCGGAGCACAATTGAGTCTTTGTTAGATATACTATATCGTGTGTATACGCAAACGCTATCATTAATAAACGACAATGTTTTTTTTACAGGAGCATAAGTTTCATAATGATACGGACCTAAAAAACGACATCCGCACAATACAAAAAGAACCGATAGTATGCAATATTTCTTTAGTGATTGTTCCATATCTTCATATTATAATTTTGGGGAGGATATACAAGGGTATATGTTAAACCAGCCGTTATTGAATTAACAAATGTGGGATTAATTTCATCATAATTAGGATTTAATATTCCTGGTATATTAGATGTAATTAAGCCATATATTCTTAAGTAACCATCCCAACCCCACTGAGCTTTATAAGCATCTACTTCTTTCTTTACGCCATAATTTTGTGGATTTCCTGTTGGGTTATAGAACATTTCTCCTCGAGCCACTTGTCCTCCATGTCTTGCTTCATGGGCAACCGTTCCATCCATGTTCTTTATATCTGAAAACATTGTAATTACCTTATTCCCATCTTTTTCTACTGCATATTCAATTTTACAACCATCTTCTTGGGCTTGTTCAAAACGATATTCATATTTTTTGTCGTTTCGCATATCCTCCACGTCTTGCAATGTTTTATTTAGTTCGTTCTTCCTATTGTCATCGATAACACGCGATGATAATTTTTGTAGACATTTGTCTTCTATCTTTTGTGCAATAATTTCATTTGCCTCATCAAAATCCCTCCCATCCGGATCAACATACTTAATTGGATTCCAGTTGCAATAAGCATACGGTGAAATGTGCGGATACTTATCCAACAATGGGTCTGGTGAGAGCCAGATAGCCTGCGCTGATGTGTAGCACAGCAGGCTAGTAAAGAGTAATATGGTTTTAAACCATTTCATTTGCATAAAAAATGGATTTTTTGAGTGGTGATAAATCTATTGTTTTATAATTTTATATGGATCACCTGTGATCCGGCGGGTCTATTTCTTCAATAGTCCATCTTTCTGTTACGCGAATCTTCTCTGCCGGGATATCGTCCTCGTTTCGAAAATGAGTGAGAAGATAATATTGCCATCCCCCTTTATCATTGAACGCTATTCTAAAATCATGCTTTGATAATTTGTCTTCACTCCCAAATGCCCCATAGAAATAGTATATATGGCTACTTCCAATTGTTTCTCGAAATCGGATTATTGGCTTTAACAATTGTTCTATATTGTCTGCATCATTTATCGCAGCACAGTACATTGCTTTTTCTTTTGGCGTAGGAATATACTCACCAGATTCAGGCACATACCATCTTGGTATATGCACTTCTTCCACTCGTCCTGTAGTTGCATTACATATAACAGTAAGGTTATAATAAAGCGAAGAGTCTCGAGAAAAATGATAAATATAAAACACAATATTTTCTCTTGTATAATTTTGAAAGCGATAGTTTACATATTGCGCATAATCCAATGAAATAGTATCCAGTATTGGTGAAATACGCGCAGACACTTCCTGTATGTTATCTTTTTTGTTGTCTTTCTTACCGCAAGAACCACACAAAAACACAATAGAAAACAATATATATATTCTTAAAAGCCTGGCCATAACATAAATCCTAATATGATTGAACACTGGTCATCAAATACAAGACAACTCAAATAGCGGCTGACCTCATTCTCTATTCTCCATAATTAATATACCAATAATACACCTCCCCGTCCAATGATACATAAATATTATTTTGCCACAATAAGTAGGCACTCCAATCAAAAGAATCTAGGTCATCTTTACGAAGTTGATTAATAGGGTATTCTTCTAAATATTTTAGTAGGCTATCTAAACCATAAGTTTCATATAAATTGTTTATGGATTCTACAGGTTTGATACTATATGGCTTTCGCTGTTGTAGAAATTCTTCAGAAACCTCAATTATTTCATTATGCAAAACTTTTGTTAAAAAATACGAATCAAAACTCTGCCTATCAACTACTTTGATGTTAAGTTCTTTATAGGCACAATCATGAAAACCTGACACAAGGCATGTATCATTTCCATCTGTGATATTATAAAAGATTAAAGTCTGCCAAAGTCTTGCACTTTGGGAATCCATATTTGGAGTATATCCAGTAATGAATAGTATGATGTTTCCTATTACACTAATCACCAGCAGAATAATTATACCCCCTTTGAGGATACCCTTTTTTTTCTCTAACAATGTTCTCATGATATATTGAATTTACTTCGTTTCTATCTCGTTTCTCTTGTTCAATTGCTTGTTTTGCAGGGGTTCCAATTTTTCCGTTTGCCATATCCTCATTATATGTTACAGAAGTACCATTCATGTCGTTTTCTGCGTGTCCTAATTCATGAGCAAGCGCAGCCTCTGGAGGTCTTTCCTCCCCGTTTTTTCGGATATAATTATCCGGATCATATTCAATTACTTTTGTCCCAGGATTATAATTGTTGCTATTATTATCATTATTATTATCGTACTTGATATGAAAATCAATTGATGAATTTTCCAAATCAGCTATCATCTTATTTAATTCTGGGTCCATGTCTTTTAATTCTTGTAGATGAGATTGCACTTTTGCCTCGTAATTGTTAAAACCCAACTTTGCAAGAGTTCGTCCATACCAAGAGCCAACGATAATCTTCCTCCCATCTGGATCAACATACTTTATTGGATTCCAGTTGCAATAAGCATACGGTGAAATGCCTGGATATTTGTCTGCTAAAGGATCAACGGAAAGCCACGATGGTAAAGCAGAAGCATGGTAGCGTGCTCCGAAGAAATCATATCCAGTTTCATCATCATGCTCCTTGCCTGTGAACTTAAAGCGCTCGTCATACAAAACAGCTCTTTACTTGACATGCGCTTCAGAATCTTCCTCTGGCAACGAACTCTGAAAATGCTCAGGTAAAAGACTTTTCAATTGATACTCCGATATACCCAACGGCAGATTATATCCTTCTAACGAATATTGTGCCAATGTATTACTTTTGCTTTTACACACTAATAAACCGATAGTTGGATTATCACCCTCTTTAACGAGTAGGTGATTTACTGCTGATACATATGTACTGAGTTGCCCCAAATGTGAGGGTTCGAATTCTCCTGTTTTTATCTCTATCACCACATAACTATGCAGGGATATATTATAAAAGAGCAAGTCAACAAACAACTCCTTGTCATCCACAATCAGCCTATACTCCTTTCCTACAAACGCGAAACCATTTCCTAATTCCAAGAGCAGTTCTTGTAAATTATGTGTTAAAGCATCTTTAAGTTCCTTCTCGTGATAACGCTCTTTAAGAGTAAGGAAACCGAAGCAGTACGGATCTCTCGTCATTTGTTGAGCAAGATCGCTTTGTGTTTCTGGCAAAGCAGTTGAGAAATTAGATATTGCTTTGCCCTCACGCTCATATAAGTCCGTATCCATAAAGTTAAGAAGCATATCTCGTCCCCAGTTGTTTTGACATGCTTTACGGACAAAAAACCACGCTTTTTGCGGATCTGAGTAGCACTTATCAATAATAAAACGATGGTGTCCCCATGGTATGGAGAATAATTCACCCACATGTTGTGGGTCAATTTCGCAACCATCTTCTTGGGCATTTTTACCCACAGCCTGTGGGTGAATTTCGTCTATCTGAGAATAAAGCAAATAGAAGCGCTTCATGTAACCTAACGATGTCTCGCTTAGACCTGCTACATCAGGCAGGTCGTGCCGAAGATCTAGTGAGAGATTCTTGAGTACCTTCTTTCCCCACAATTCCTCTACATGCATTTCTGCAATATCTTTGCCGAGCGTCCAATAAAAATACAGCAGTTCTTGATTCGCTTTAACCACAGCACGCATTTGGCTTCTTAGATAACGAAGTTTGATGGATTTTACCCACTGGCGATAGTCGTCATCAATATAAATCAGTTCACTCATATGGTTATTTTAATTGACATTTAGCAACTAAGATTCATTTGAAAAAATCAATCTTCCCATGACTACATATGCCAGTTGCTCTATGTGTAAATATTTGTATCTATTTTAGTAATTTTTCTATTCAAAAACCTTTGCGCCGCAAAGGTACTACTTTTTTCCGATATACGCAAAAAAAATCGCCCCGTAGTGCGATTTTTTAGTAGTGAGTGTCGCGTTCGGCAAATGGGTTGCATAAGACGATACCGCTCTGCTAAATCGTAGGTGCAACCATTGCCTCCGCTCTTCGGTCGGACTATCGTTACACTAGCAGTCCTCCCGAGTATTGACTACAAAGGACTAATATTGAGTTATATGTTCGGCAATTAGTCGCACAAAAAAAAAGACCCTAAGGACTTTAAGGACCTTAAAGACTGACAACTAATACTGACCACTGAATACTGAAAACTGAATACTGAAAACTGACAACTAATAACAACATGAGTACATTTGTTGGAAATATAGACGGACGATTGGACGAAAAAGGGCGCATTTTCGTTCCTGCTGCATATCGCAAGATTTTGGCCGAGAATGGGTCAAAACGCATTGTTATGCGCCGCGACACAGACAACGAATGTCTGATGTTCTACCCCGAATTGGTATGGAATGAGAAAGTGGAGCAATTGCGCCAAGCGCTCGACGAGTGGGACCCAGAGGACCAACTCATTCTAATGCAATTCATGGCTGACGCCGAATACATGGAGATGGATAGCCAAGGGCGTATCCTATTACAGAGAAAGAACTTAGAGGCCATCGGAGCACAACAGGATGTTCTTTTTGTAGGCATGCTCAACCGCTTCGCACTCTGGGCACCACAGACCTTCGCCGAGAAGCGTCTTAGCCAAACAGAGTTGGCGGCTCGCCTGCGTGCAAAAATGAGTAAAAAAGTGTAAGGAGTTAAGGAATTAAGGAATTAACGAATTAAAGAATTAACGAATTAAGGAGTGAAGGAGTTAAGGTTATGAACGAGGTTTATCACATACCAGCCATGCTGCAAGAGACGATTGAGGGTTTGCACATCCAACCTCAGGGCGTGTATGTGGATGTTACTTTCGGCGGAGGCGGACATTCAAGGGCTATCATGGCTACGATTGAACAATTGTCTGCGCAACAAGGAAGCACCCAAAACACCGAAAACACAGAAGTTAAACTCTACTCATTTGACCAAGACCTTGATGCCTTCCAAGCCGAGCAAAGACGCGCTGAGCAAAACGAAGGACAAGTATTATACAGCAATCCTCGTTGGCAGTTTGTGCATAGCAATTTCCGCTATCTACACAATTGGATGGATTATTACGGTGTGAAGCAGATAGATGGTTTATTGGCTGACCTTGGCGTTAGTTTTCACCATTTTGACTGCCCTGAGAGAGGATTTAGTTTTCGTTTCTCCGCACCGTTAGACATGCGTATGAATCAAACCGCCAAAGTGACAGCTGCACATATCATCAATACCTATGCAGAAGAAGAGTTGGCGCGCATCTTTTGGTTGTACGGCGAACTAAAGAACGGCAGAGGAATAGCAAAAAACATCTGCCGTGCGAGAAACAACAAAGCAATTGAGCGCACCGAGGAATTGGTAAGTATAGTCTTAGGTCGCAGCGTAGAGAACTTGATGAATGCACAAGCAGACGCGAATGGATGTATCGAATTGAATATTCCTTCCGATAAAAAGAAAGACCTGGCTCGCCTCTTCCAAGCCCTGCGTATCGAGGTAAATGACGAAATGGGTGCGCTACGCGAGATGCTCATCGCCGCACGCGACCTACTCCAATCGGGCGGACGAATAGCCATACTAACTTACCACTCATTAGAAGACCGCCTCGTCAAGAATTTCCTTCGCAGTGGTAATTTAGAAGGTACGATAGAGAAAGATTTTTATGGCAATATACTCACCCCCTTCGAAGTAATAGAGAAGGGATTAACGGCAAGCGATGAAGAAGTGGAACGCAACCCACGCAGCCGCAGCGCCAAACTACGAATAGCAGAAAAGAAATAGACTTATGGCAGACACACATGATATACAAGCATTACTAAATGGCGACCTATTACGCAGCAAGAAAATACGCCGTTTTTATCCACTGCTTGGACTCATTGCGTGTCTTTTCTTCATCTACATCCTCACGGGTTACCATTCCGTCAAGCAGCAACACCGATTGACGGACACCAAGAAAGAGATGTTAGACGCCAAGTACCAATACATGACTATCAGTGCGCAGCTAACCAATGCTACGCGACTATCACAAATAACTACTGTGCTCCATGAGCAAGGCAGCAGTTTAAAAGAAAATAATAAACCACCTACTAAAATCCTAAACTAACTATGCTAGACGAACAAAAAAACACCGTATGGCGCTTCGCCATCATTTTCATTTTAATCTCCTTGGGTTTTTTAGCCGTTTTAGGCAAGATTATCTACATCCAAACCGTTGAACGAAGCGAATGGATGAAAGTAGCTGAGAAGCAAGTACCCACCCATCGTCCTATCAAAGCCACACGCGGTAACATACTCGATTGCAACGGGCAGTTACTTGCGAGCAGTATGCCGCAGTATTATATATATATGGATACGCGCGCGGACGCGCTGGTGATCAATAATAGCCAACTTCTCAAAGAGCACTTAGATAGTTTGTGCCACGATTTAACCTCTATCATAGGCGATTACACTACCGAAGAATACCGCCAACGCATCGTTCAGGGGCAGAAACAAGGTAATAGACGACTTAAACTGAGCAAGGGGCGCATCAATTATCTACAACGCAGAGCATTAGAGCAGAACAGCCTCATTCGATTAGGTAAATACAAGAGTGGCGTATTCTTTGAGGACCAACATCGTCGCATCAAACCCTATGGTCTTTTAGCCAGCCGCACGATTGGTAGCATCAATGGCGAAGAAGGCATTGGTACTGCTGGTTTGGAAAAAGCTTTTGACAAAGAATTGCATGGCGTGGATGGCATAAGCAGTCTGCAGCGCATCGGTGGTCGCAACGAATCAGTGACTATCGAAGAAGCACAAGATGGCATGGACATCATCACTACTATCGATGCCAATCTGCAAGACATCACAGAGAATGCGTTACTAACCAAACTCAAAGAGAAAAATGCGCAATGGGGTTGTTGCATCCTCATGGAGACACATACTGGTTATATCCGTGCCATTGCCAATCTGGACCGTGGCAGCGACGGCGAGTATTACGAATCACTCAACCACGCGGTACAACGCGTAGAACCAGGGTCCACCTTCAAAACCATCTCCCTCGTAGCGGCCATGGATGATGGTAAGATTGAGATAGACGATACGATTAGCGTCACAAAAAAACCATGGGTGTATATGCGCAAATCAAAGCACACCGACGCCCACCCTATGGACACCATATTAGATGTGCGCTCGGCATTAGCGGTAAGTAGTAATATTGCACTCGCCAAACTAATCACAAGCAGTTACGAAGGTTCAGCCCGTAAGTTTGTGCGCAAGATAGAACGAATGGGCTTATGCGATAGTATTTATTGTGAGATTCCAGGAGCCGAGCAAGCGCGTATCGACATTCCTAAAGACACCGTCACTCTCAGCAAGATGGCATATGGTTACTCCGTAGAAATGAGTCCGATGCACATCGCCATGTTCTATAATGCGATTGCTAATAATGGTAAAATGATGCGCCCCATGTTGGTCTCTGCCATCCAGAAAGAAGGAGAGATTGTCAAGCGCTTCAAACCCACTACGCTCAATTCCTCCATCTGCAGCCGCAGTACCTTACGAGAGATACAAGGCGCCCTGCATGATGTAGTTTGGGATGACCATCTCGGTACTGCTTCCAAGAAACCATGGAGCAATAAAGCGCAGAGTAACCTTGTGGCACTCGCAGGCAAAACAGGTACAGCGCAACTATACATTCCTGGCAAAGGTTATTCCAATAGAAAGCACCGCATTACCTTCGTGGGTTATTTCCCCGAAGCCAATCCTGAATACACATGTATTTGTATGATTGAGAACCCTCAATACCCCTATGACGCAGGCATGGACTGCGGTTCAACAGTGCGTGTCATTGCCGAAAAAACGATGGCATATTGCGGTTATTATGTATGGGAAGATGAGGAGAAACGATTAGAGAAACGATAAATATATTTCCATCCTATGTTACTAAGCGAATTATTAGGAACTATCCAACCTATAGAGGTTATTGGTAGAACAGACATTCAAATCAGCAACCTGCATTTCGACAGCCGTCAGATAGGCGCAGGCGACCTTTTCGTAGCGCAAGTGGGTACCGCCGTAGATGGCCACACTTTCATCGAGAGTTGCGTAGCGAAAGGGTGTGCTGCCGTTGTTCTGAGCAATAAGGCATACATGCCTAAAGAGCCAAGTGACAAGGAACTAAGTACAACATATATTCTCGTAGAGAATACCGACCACGCATTGGGTATGCTCGCCAGCCAATGGTTCGGCAATCCTTCCCACGAATTAACTTTAGTGGGCGTGACAGGTACGAATGGCAAGACCACTATTGCCACGCTGCTCTATAAGTTAGTTCGCGCATTAGGACACAAAGCGGGTTTATTATCCACCGTGGTTAATTATATTGATGATGAGGCTATAGCCGCCACCCACACCACTCCTGACGCCATAGCACTCAATAGTCTCTTACGCCGTATGGTGGACGCAGGTTGCGAGTACGCATTCATGGAAGTGAGTAGCCACTCTATTGCCCAAGAGCGCATCGCGGGTTTAGACTTCGATGGCGCACTCTTCACCAATCTCACACGCGATCATATTGATTATCACAAGACATTTGATAACTACCGCGATACCAAGAAACGCCTCTTTGATGGTCTCAAAAAGAATGCTTTTGCCATCACGAACAAAGATGATAAGAATGGACTGGTCATGACGCAGAACTGCCAAGCGGCCGTATCCACCTACTCCACTCGTTCGCTGGCGGATTACAAGGCGCAGATCCTTGAAGAAGGATTTGACGGCATGTTGCTGCATATCAATAATAGAGAGGTTTTCGTGCCGCTTGTAGGTCGCTTTAATGTGAGCAATCTGCTTTGTATCTACGGTGCGGCCTTCTCCTTGGGTTTCAGCGAGACGGATGTATTATGCGTGCTATCCACTCTGCGCCCCGTGAACGGTCGCTTCGAGACTATACATAGTCCAAAAGGATGGACGGCTATCGTTGATTACGCGCACACACCCGACGCTGTGGATAATGTTATTCAAACGATACGCGAGATCAAGAAAGAGGGAGCACGCCTTATCACCGTGGTAGGTTGTGGTGGTAACCGCGACAAAGGAAAACGCCCTATGATGGCACAGATAGCCAAACGCGGTAGCGAACAACTCATTCTTACCAGTGACAACCCACGCAATGAGGACCCCAAAGAGATACTCAAGGACATGACGGATGGACTGAACACAGACGAACTGCGTAGCACATTGGTTATCGAAGACCGTGCCGCAGCCATCCAAACGGCTTGCACCTTGGCGCAAGCGAATGATGTGATTCTCATCGCAGGAAAAGGACACGAAGACTATCAAATTATCCAAGGTGTCAAGCATCATTTCGACGACCACGAAGAAGTAAAAAAATACATCTAACATACAACATATAACATCTAACATATAACATATAACATCCAACATGCTTTATTCTTTATTTAGTTGGTTACAAGAGACATATGGTCATTTTGCAGGTGCGCGATTAGTTACATACATCTCCTTCCGTGCCATCACGGCGGGCGTCATCGCGCTATGCATCAGTATTTGGTTTGGTAAGTTCTTCATCCAATACATGAAGCGTCATAACATCACCGAAACCCAGCGTGATGAGAAAACCGACCCATTCAATGTAGCGAAAAAAGGTGTACCTACCATGGGCGGTTTGGTGGTTATCGGAGCCATCTTATTGCCTTGTTTGCTACTTGGCAAACTAACCAATATATATATGATTCTCATGCTCATCACCACCATTTGTATGGGCGCTTTGGGTTTTGCAGATGATTATATCAAGACCTTCAAAAAGAACAAAGACGGGCTGAACGGATGGATTAAGATAGCAGGTCAAGTAACACTCGGTTTGATTGTAGGTCTCACGCTGCGTTTCTGTCCTGCTGCCACGATGAACGAGGTCGTTACCAGTCATATTGAGAATAATATAGTGGTGGTAGAGAAGAGTCCTGAAATCAAATCCACACAAACCACTATTCCTTTTGTCAATCATCATAACTTCAACTACGCGGACCTTTTCTCATGGTTAGGCGAGGAGAATAAATACCGTGCAGGTTGGATCTTCTTCGTATTACTAACAATCTTAGTGGTAGCCGCGGTGAGCAATGGTGCCAATCTCAACGACGGCATGGATGGTATGTGTGCCGGCAACTCGGCCATTATTGGTGTGGCGTTGCTCGTCTTGGCATACACCAGCGGTAGCGTCGTCTGGGCGGAATATTTCGATGTGATGTACATCCCTGGCAGTGAAGAGTTGGTAGTTTTCTTAGCTTCATTCGTGGGCGCATTGGTGGGTTATCTATGGTGGAATGGATTCCCTGCGCAGATGTTCCTTGGGGATACAGGAAGCCTCACCGTGGGAGGTATCATCGGTGTATGCGCGATGGTTATTCATAAGGAATTGATGCTACCTATCTTATGTGGTATTTTCCTCATGGAGAGCGTCTCTGTCATTCTCCAGACCCAAGTGTATAAATTCTATAAGAAACGCGGCAAGCATGTACGCGTATGGAAACGCGCACCTTTCCATGATCATTTCCGCACTTCGGTAGAGAAAGTGCTACAGAACGACCCTACATGCTCTATCCTCTTCAAAGGCAGCAAAGAGTTGCAACATGAAACCAAGATTGTACTGCGTTTTTGCATCATCACACTCATCTTGGCAGCCATCACCATCCTCACATTGAAGATTCGTTAAACCCCAAACATATATCCCTATGAAGCGAATAGTTATCTTAGGTGCAGGCGAGAGCGGAACAGGAGCAGCTATCCTCGCCAAAGAGAAAGGATTTGATGTTTTTGTATCCGATTATAGTACTATCAGCGACACTTATCGTGCCCTATTGGATCAGAATAGTATCCAGTGGGAAGACGGCAAGCATAGCGAGAATGCCATCTTGAATGCCGACGAGGTTATCAAATCACCAGGCATTCCATTGACAGCACCCATCGTTCAAAAACTGATTGCACAAGGTACGCCTATCCTCTCTGAGATTGAATTCGCTGCGCGCTATACAAACGCGAAAATGATATGTATAACGGGTTCGAACGGCAAAACAACCACCACTTCGCTCATCTATTATATCCTGCGCCAAGCAGGACTCAATGTAGGATTAGCGGGAAACATAGGCAATTCATTGGCGCTACAAGTAGCACGCGAGCAATACGATTACTATGTAATCGAACTCAGTTCCTTCCAATTGGATAACATGTACGATTTCCGCGCGGATGTGGCCATCTTGCTCAATATAACGCCAGACCATTTAGACCGATACGACTATAAGTTTGAAAACTACGCAGACGCCAAGTTCCGCATCACACGCAATCAAACAGCCGATGATGCCTTCATATATTGGGCAGAGGATCCAATCATAGATAAATACCTACAAAACCCCAAACAGATGTTTGGAGCCACACTCCACCCATACGGCCTTACGCAGCATTACTGCTTGCCTATTGGCGAAGAGGAATTGGCGCTCAAGGGACGACATAATGTGCTCAACTCAATGGCAGCTACCCTCGCGGCACAAGTGCTGGACATCAAGAAAGAAGTGATACGCGAAAGTCTTAAGACCTTCCAAGGCGTGGAGCACCGACTCCAATATATATGCACCGTGCGAGGCGTACGATGGATTAATGACAGCAAGGCCACGAATGTCAACTCTTGTTGGTATGCTCTCGAATCAATGACCACACCTACTGTACTCATCTTAGGCGGCAAGGATAAAGGAAACGACTACAGCGAAATAGACCAATTGGTACGCACCAAATGCCATACCATCATCGCGATGGGCGTGAATAATGAGAAGATTATACAGCATTTCAGTCAAGACTCTTTTGCTAACCTCACACTCATTGACACCCACTCATTACAAGAGGCTGTACAAGCGGCTTATCAAGCAGCACGCGAAGGGGATACTGTACTGCTATCTCCATGCTGCGCATCATTTGACCTATTCAAATCATACGAAGATAGAGGCGACCAGTTCATGGCTGCCGTACGCAATTTATAAACCATTAAAACCTTAACATGTATGTTTAAAGACAAATTTTCTACCACAGAAGAGGGCTCCAAACCACGGTTACAACTACAGCATATTGACCGTACTTTTTGGGGCTTATTCGGCGCACTAATTGTAGTGGCTATTATTGCACTTTTCTCTGCTTCCTCCACATTGGTATACCAAAACCAATCCGTTTTAGGTCCAATAGGACAGCAGATCTTCTTCATCCTACTCGGTATCGTTGCCGCATTCATTATCCAGTTCATCCCTACATATTGGGTGCGATTTTTCGGGTATATACTATTGGGAATAAGCACCTTATTAGTCTATTCCACACTCATACCTGGCAATCCGCTTGTAGTCACCATTAATGGTGCAGCACGATGGGTGCGCATCGCTGGGATAACTTTCCAACCATCCGAATTAGCCAAACTATCGCTCATCATCGTCATTGGCGATCAGTTAGCGCGCATGCGGACGGAAGAAGATAAGAAGAAGTATTTTATTCGCACACTCATCATCACGGGTGTAGTGGTACTACCCATCTTGCTTTCCAATCTCTCCACGGCAGTACTCATATGTGGCATTGTATTTTGCCTATGGGTATTGGCGCGTATTCCATGGAAATACACGGCCTCTATTGTAGGTATCGCCGCCATAACCCTTGTATTAGGTTATTGCATTGTGGAGTTTGGTTATATACGCCGCGGAAAGAAACTAACGGGGCCATTCAGCCGTGCCACCACATGGGTAGCGCGTATAGACCGCCATTTTGAGAGCAATGATCAATCGAAATATGTACTCACCGACGATAATATACAAGAGGTATACTCTTCTGTGGCTATCGCTCGCGGTGGCACATCACCTTTAGGCGTATTACCTGGCAATAGTAAGGAGCGCGATTATCTGCCGCTCGCTTTTGCCGATTATATCTTCGCCATCATTGTAGAGGAGTCAGGTATTATTGGTGCGGGTTTCTTAATCTTCCTGTACCTTGCCATCCTCTTCCGTGCTTGTTATGTATCGAGTCGTTATTCCGACATGCCAGCTATGTTCATGACGATGGGTCTGGCACTGATGATCACTTGCCAAGCGCTCATCTCTATGCTTGTGGCGGTGGGATTAGGACCTGTCACGGGACAACCCCTACCGCTCATTAGTCGCGGAGGAACGAGTGTGCTCATCACTTCTATCTATTTTGGTATCATGATGGCCGTAAGTCGTGAGCAGACCGAACTCAGTCAGCGCGTACAAGAAACAAAAGAAGAGAGCTTAGAAGACGCTCCTATCATCACTCTCGACTAATTACTCAATACTCACTACTCAATACTCACTACTCATTACTCAATACTCATTACTCAATACTCACTACTCACCATGCGTTATCTCGTTTCCGGAGGCGGAACAGGAGGACATATTTTCCCCGCCGTAAGCATCGCCAATGCACTCAAACAACTTGACCCACAAGCAGAAATCCTCTTCGTCGGCGCACTCGGCCGCATGGAGATGGAACGAGTACCACAAGCAGGTTACCAAATCATCGGACTACCCGTCAGAGGATTTAATCGTGCCCAACCATGGAAAAATTTCTCCGTCCTATGGGACCTACTGCGCTCTATTATCCAAGTGCGTAAGATCATACGCGATTTCAAACCACAAGTGGGCGTTGGCGTAGGCGGTTATGCTTCAGGCGCAGCCATGTGGGCAGCCGCTAACATGGGTATTCCTATCCTACTCCAAGAGCAAAACGGCTTTGCAGGAGTCACCAATAAACTGCTCAAGAACAAAGCCGCTAAGATATGCGTGGCATACCCTAATATGGAGCGCTTCTTCCCCGCTGAGAAAATCATCATCACGGGTAACCCTGTACGCCAAAACCTATTGAGTGGAAAGAGGAAAGTGGAAAGTGGAAAGAACATCCTCATCATCGGTGGCAGTTTAGGTGCGCGCACCATCAACGAGGCCGTCATTGCACAACTCGACACACTCAAAAAGGCAAATATACAACTCGTTTGGCAGACGGGCAAAACCTATTACGAGCGTTGCCGCCAAGCATGGCAAGAGGCTGGGTGCCCCGCTAATATTGAGTGCCTCGACTTCCTCTCTGATATGCCCGACCGCTATGCGCAGGCCGACCTCGTCATCTCCCGCGCTGGCGCTTCGTCCATCAGCGAAATATGCCTATTGGGCAAACCTGCTATTTTAGTACCCTCGCCTAATGTAGCGGAGGACCATCAGACGCATAATGCCATGGCGCTCGTCAATAGAGAGGCTGCGGTGCTCATTAAGGATGTAGAGGCCAAAGAGCAACTCATCCCTACCGCACTGAACCTACTCAACGATACGCAGCGCTTGGAGGCGCTACATACCCATGTACTTGCCTTGGCAGAGAACAACTCCGCTAATCGCATTGCAGAAGAGGTGATGAAGTTAGCAAAATAATATAAAAACGAAAAAAAACACACAATTATTTGCGCATCTCAAAAATTTATTGTACCTTTGCACGATTTTTCGCGGATTAGGCTTAGTAAGTATTGTCCCCGCAGCGTATGAGTCAACCGACAGCAGCGCACAGGATTGGAGCAATCGCCGCACCGCATAACCTATAAACAATCGTATTACAATGTACGCAGTTGTAGAAATGAAAGGTCAGCAATTCAAAGTAGAGGCTGGCAAAAAATTGTTCATCAACCGTATGAACGAGTTCGAAAAGGGCGCGACGGTTGAGTTCGAGAATGTGCTTCTCATCGAGAATGAGGGCAAAGTAAAAGTAGGTGCTCCTTATGTTAAGGGCGCTAAAGTAGTTTGCGAGATCATCGACAACGAATGCCGCGGAGAGAAAATCCTTGTTTTCCACAAGAAACGCCGCAAAGGTTATCGCAAGCTCAACGGTCATCGTCAAGATTTGACCAATGTAGTAGTTAAAGAAATTGTTATTGCTTAAAAGAAAGGACAACAGAGTATGGCTCACAAGAAAGGTGTCGGTAGTTCCAAGAACGGCCGTGAATCAGAAAGCAAACGCCTCGGCGTGAAGATCTTTGGTGGTCAATTCGCTAAGGCAGGTAACATTATCGTACGCCAGCGTGGTACAGTGCACAACCCAGGTGAGAACATGGGTATGGGTAAGGACCACACTTTGTATGCGCTTGTAGATGGTATCGTAACCTTCCGCAAGAAACGCGACAATAAATCGTACGTGTCCATCCAGCCGATTGCTGAAGCGTAATCGGTTCGAGGACCTAACCAATAAAATCTCCTCCCGATAGCTTCGGCTTTTCGGTAGGAGATTTTTATTTGTATTCTTCCACATCCAACATACAACATCTAACATATAACATCTAACATCCAACATATAACATCCCACCCCCATGCTTACACTAAAACAAATCTACGACAATAAAGAGCAAATCATTGCTGGTTTAGAGAAGAAACATTTCGCGAACGCCGCAGAGACCATCGAAGAGGTTATTCGCTTGGACACAGAGCGCAAAGCAGCACAGCAGCAGAAAGATAACGCGGCTGCAGAGATGAATAAAATCAGCAAGTCTATCGGCGCACTCATGGCGCAAGGTAAGCGCGAAGAAGCAGAGGCAGCCAAAGCACAGACAGGCGCGCTCAAGGCTTCTTTACCTGAATTAGACAAGCAGATGGCTGCAGCCGAAGAAGCGCTCACTCAACTGCTTCTCACTATCCCTAATGTGCCTTACGCACTCGTGCCAGAAGGAGCATCAGCAGAAGACAACCTCGCCGTGGCAATGGGTAACTGGCCAAACACATCAATGGCTAAAGCCATCGCTGAGAACGGCGCTGTAGCCCTACGCGATTGGGATACTGAGGCTGATGAGGCGATTGCCAACGAACGCTTACAAGAGAACGCAGGTGGCGAACCACTCGCACCACACTGGGAATTGGCGAAGAAATACAACCTCATCGATTTTGACCTTGGCGTGAAGATCGCTGGTGCTGGTTTTCCTGTTTATGTAGGACAAGGAGCACGCTTGCAGCGCGCACTCATCAATTTCTTCCTTGCCGAAGCCAACAAAGCTG
>CALATT010000045.1 GCA_937891905.1 uncultured Bacteroidales bacterium
TTGGATTTTCAGTCCAATCACGGTAGCATCACGGGACCATGTCCTAAGATGACTAAAAGAAAAAGCAATAAAAGAAAAAGAACCAAAAAGAAAATTACAAAAAGAAAGGGCTTGGTGGTGGTAGAGTATAGAAAAGAAAAATAAAAAAAAGAAAAGCTGGTGGTAGAGTGTAAATAATATCCCTTTCCTCCTATATCGAACCTTTACCACCACCAACTTCGTGTTTGATGTTAGAGCGGCTAGGAAACTAGTGAACTAGACCGCCTAACCGCTAATCCCTAATCGCTCACTCGTTAACTCCTTAACTCATTAATTCATTAATTCGTTAATTAGACCGCTAAAGCTGTTAGAGGATGGACGATGTACAGAGTACAGAGTAATATCAGATGTTTCTCACTCTAATACCACGACCACATCGTGACCACACCGTGACCACACCGCCACCAGACAGAACTATGCAAGAAACATTATATCAGTTTTTAAAAAATGAGCGGTATGAACAATACGCATCAAAAGATTGGAACATCTCATGCTCTCCATGTAACGGTTATGACAGAAAAATAACGAAACGCATCCGTAATTGACGATAATAACTTTCTGTCTATGAGATAGTTATCCATTAGTTTGACAAATTTAAAGTTTAACTTTAATTTTTACACGACCGCAAAAGTACTACTTTTTTGAGGAATACGCAAGAGAAAAGTGTAAATTTTGCAATTAGAGAAAAAGTTCTCGCAGATCCATATTAAGAAACACATCTGCAGGAACACCCTTAGGACCAACAATAATACTACGGTGTGGACGATATTCTTCTGCAAAACGATGCAAACCCTTAGTATCCATTTCACCATTGCTTTTCACCTCTATAACTACAATACAAGAATTACGCATCAATACAAAATCCACTTCATCTGTACCTTCGCGCCAATAATAAACCTTTAAATTATACAAATATGCGCTATTGAGGATATAAGCACCTATAGCCGATTCGAAAAAACGGCCCCACACTTTAGGATTGGATCGTGCCTGCTTGAAATCATCATCCGAATAATAACTCAATAGTGCATTATTATAAACTTGATATTTGGGAATCGATGCTCTGCGGCGAACTTGATTCATCGCAAACTTCTGCAACCCACACACCATTCCACACTGATTAAGTAGGTCTAAATAACCAGCTAATGTGGTCGTATTGCCAGCATCTTGCAATTGACCAAGCATTTTAGTGAGAGACACTTGCTGACCTGAATAGGCAGCACTTAATTCAAAGGTTTGTCTTAATAATGCTGGCTTTCCAATAGGAGTATCCATTAATACATCATTATTGATAGTGGCATCAATAATAGAACCTCTAACATATTCACGCCAACGATCTTCATCAGAGATATAAGCATATGCACCCGGGTACCCACCATAATATATATACTCATCCAATGTCATCCCAAATGCCTCTTGCATTTCTTGTAAAGACCAATTCCCCATGCGAATAGTTTCAAATCTACCCATAAGACTATCTGCTAACCCTCGCTCTAACATAACTCGAGATGACCCCAAAAGAATAACCTTAATATTGACATCATTGAATGTATCTGCATCCCACTCTTTTTTTACAGCATCACTCCAACGGTTCAACCTTTGCACCTCATCAATGACCAATACTAATTCATCCAAATGCTCTGTTTGAATCTTCATGCGCGCTACCATCCAACAATCGCTAATAAATTGATTTGAATTGGTAGGAACATTATCCGTAGAAAAATGCAACCAAGGGATAGAAATAGACTTTAAAACCTGCTTAACGAGAGTAGATTTACCTACTTGACGGGGTCCTTCTATAACTTGAATACATTTTCTTGGTTCACCCAACCTCGATATAAGCACCTGATATTGTTTGCGTTGTATCATAAAAAATAGTGATATAAAAAATTTACTCAATGGAGCGCGTAATTTTACTCAATCGAATGAGTAAATTAGATTTTCAGCCGCAAAGGTAGTACTTTTTTTTGAAATACGCAAGAAAAAAGTGTAAATTTTGTTCAGCTCCCGAGATTGATCCGAGATTGATCCGAAAATCACGCATATAATCTACACTAGATTTACCAGACCTACTAGCTATACTAGACCTTTAGAAATACAGGCCGCCAATCAAAAATATCGTATATTATCAATCAAACGGACAGGACCGCAATAGACCGTTACACAACCAATAGCATTGGCGAAAACAGTAGTGGGTTGCAAAGTGGTTTGGTCAACAATCTCGTAATACTCCACCTCTAATCCATCCACCGCATTGATAGTATCTATCACACGCTGCTGAACATCCGCAACCGTCGCACCTTCTTCTTTTGCCCACTCCAACGAAGCAAAAAGAGTACGCGAGATAGCCAAAGCCGTCTCTTTCTCCGCGTCCGACAAGCGTTCATTACGGCTAGAGAGCGCAAGGCCAGACTGCTCACGCACAATAGGACAATCGATGATATGCAGATCGCCGAAAGTACCTGCCATAGAACTGCGTTCCACCATGTGGTGGATGATAGCCAACTGCTGGAAGTCTTTCTCACCAAAATAAGCCTTATCTGGTTGAGTGAGGTAGAAAAGACGGCTCACCACTTGTACCACGCCATTGAAATGGCCTGGACGCATCTTGCCTTCCATCACCTTGTCCAGTCCTGCAAAATCGAACTCAAAAACAGCATTCATCTCTTCTGCTGAATACATTTCCTCTGGCGTAGGTGCAAAGACGAAGTGCGCGCCGATAGAACGAAGCAATTCAGCATCACGCTGGATGTCACGAGGGTATTTAGCCAAGTCCTCCTTATTATTAAACTGGGTAGGATTGACAAAGACTGAGACGATACATACATCATTCTCTGTTACCGCTCTGCGAACGAGCGTAGCATGTCCTTCGTGGAGCGCACCCATAGTAGGCACGAGACCGATTGTTTTGCCTGTTGCTTTACATGCCTGAACGGCTGATTGCAATGCTTTTTTGGTAGTTATTATTTGCATAGGATGGTTATTTTCTTTTTCGGCGACAAAGGTACTACTTTTTTTGAATATATGCAAATAATTTTAATAGTAAATAAACATAGATAAATCCCTCTGGTCGCATTAGTGCATTTTCGGATGTAGTGAAATCTATTTAATCAAAAACTCGCAGCCTATCGTCCGCATGGCTATTGGCCTAC
>CALATT010000046.1 GCA_937891905.1 uncultured Bacteroidales bacterium
AACTGAAGACAACCTCACTGAGTTCGCACAGAAATTCATTGAGGCAGGCCTTGGAGGAGGTGGAGCGGAGTTTTCTGTCGCTTCGAATAACGACTATGTTTTAATGAAAAGCAGGGTAAATTTGAAGATAAGTCTTATCCTGCAAGATGATAAACAACAAGAATTAGCATAATTATGAGCAATTACAGTTCTGACAAAGTAATTACCATGGGGCAGGCGGAAGATCTTGTAACCCATGCAGTACAAGCCATTAAAGATTGGTGCTTAAATAATGTGGATAAGTTCGAGGTCATGCAACATATTGGCGACTTACTCAATGCTGCCAATCGCATGCCCAATGACACCCGTACAGTATCTGAGCGAGCGCAAGCTATCTCAGCATCGGTTGATGCAATTATCCATGAACTAACCGAGGCAGGTATGGACACATCTGAATTGAAAACAAGCGATATTGCGCAATGTATTGCTAACATCGCTGTGAATGCGGGCGTTTACATCGTTGATTCAAGCGGTCAGCGATGGACTGCTGCCTCATGGTCATACGCTAAGCAAGCGAATGGAGGTGTAGATCCTGCACCAAGAGAGGGTATTTTTGTAGGTAATTCGGAACACTCAATCCTCGTTGCCTCTAAAAACTACGGTCCTATGCAATTTGGTACATATGGCCACACGATCCCGAACCTACAAGCAATGGCAAATGGCCCATCGGGTACACCTGTAAGCGGCAAGTATAATGCTCGTAAGATATTGGCAGCCACCAACCCTAACGCGCTACGCGAATGGGGATGGGCTATCGATTATTTTGAGGGTATGAAACGCTCTGACCTTACGGATATAGATGTGGTATTTTTCCCTGATGAGGCAACTCTCAAGGCTTGGGCTACATCTCTCGGCTTGCCTGATATGATTGCTTTGGGTCAAGCTATGATGTATGTAATACCTCATGCCACCGAGGCGAATAGCTATGTATGTAAGTATTTCAACGGTACGAACAGCATTTCATTTGCCAATCGAGAGGCAGTAGTGCCATATACTGACAATTATGGTCAAATAGGATGCCCTGTAATGGAGACTGCTATACTCCACAAGGAAAATCCCGAAGACCCTAATTTTTGGCGTGGTCCATCGCTATTTGAGGCATTGATGATGATTCTCAACAAAAAGGCTATCAATGAATGTCGCGCAGCTCTCGGAGAGAGCGTGCTGCCGTCCGGCTATGTGTGGACGGTGCTGCAGCGCAGCAACACCAGCGAGTACTACTTTTCATTGGCAGACCGGTCGTGGAACAACCTCCACAAGTACAACTCGTGCAATGTTGTCCTCGTCGCCTCATAATCGAGCATAGCGAGTGGGCGTGCGGAGGCACGCCCGATGATTAAGTTTTATTTTTTACCAACATTCTCCAATGATTGAAAGCAATATTCAGCACTTGCATACTCCTGTTATAGGGAAAGTGATTCTTTTAGCGCAATACATACGCCAAAAGCGTGCTCTACTCCCACGGGATATGCGCCATATAGAAATGGCTGCGCTGCTCAAGAGCGTTCAAACGCTCTATGTGTATGCGTTTCGAGAGGTAAGAGGCAAAGATTACCTCAAGAGAGCCTCCGAGGTTATAACTGAAATACAGGCAATGGCATATTATATCCATGCGGTCGGTGGCTGGAATACGAAAGTGGCTGCACAAATTGATGCTCTATGCGATGAAATTGCGGAACATCTTTTCAAAATAGATAGTGCCAGGACCATGAAATCTAAGGATGAGCATGGGAGAGCTAAAGATTTATGAGGGAGTTTGCACTTGCGATGAGCAAGTTATTTCAACAGTCAAACTGATTCCTTCCGTTGTGCTGCCGTCCGGCAATGTGTGGACGGTGCTGCAGAACAACAACAACAACGAGTACTACTTTTCATTGGCAGACGGGTCGTGGAACAACAACAACAAGAACAACTCGTACAATGTTGTCCTCGTCGAATCAAAGACCTTTATTGAAATGGTCTTTCGAGCAGAGGAGAATTGTTGGAAAAATAAACACTCATCATGGGACGCAGCAAAATATCACTACCATTTAGGTAGGAGAATTTGGGAATTTGCATGGAGATTATACACATGGAATTACATACCATGGCAGAGTATATGCTTCATCGTATTATACCCAAAGCCTCGAGAGGTATTTGCTGCACACTACCAAGATAGAATCGCGCACCACATTGTTGCACCTTACATGATAGCTGTAGCAGAGGCGGTGCACCGTGCAAACGGAAATGTGTCCTTTGGAAATAGAAAGAAGATGTCGTGCTATCACGCATGCCTGAGTCTGCAAAGGTTGATGCAAAAGCATCCGAATGGATATGTAGCTTCGTGGGATATTAAGAGCTTCTTCATGTCGATAGACCGAGAGATCGCGTGGGAAGTGTTCTGCCACTACGAGCAACGCTATCGCCCAGTAGAATACTCAGAAGAGATGCGCAAGTTTATGATGCACCTCATCAAAACAATGATTCTCTACGACCCTGCATCTAATTGCGAAAAGAGAAGTCCGCAATGGCTATGGGATAGTTTTATCAAGCCTCACAAAACATTGTTCAAATGCGATGGCAGAGGCGAGCCAATAGGCAACTATTATGCGCAGCTCATTGCTAATCTTATCCTCGCAGTTATATGCGAAATGCTGAAAGCGAACGGATACGATGCTGTAGAGTTTGTAGATGATTTTTCGGGAGTAGGAGATGATAAAGAAGAAATGCACGCTATCGAGCAAACCATAGATAGCGGAGCAAAGAAAATTCGCCTCGAATTACATCCTACAAAGAGATATATGCAACCTGTCCGTCATGGCATCAAATGGTGCGGATTTGTGGTTTATGCAAACCGTATGTATGTAAGCAATCGACCTGTACGAAATTGCATATACAAGATACGAACCAAGTACAAACATGTAACGCTAAGCAATGCTGAGGAACTCATGCAAACGCTTAATTCTTATTTTGGATTGATGTGCCATTGTGCCTCGTGGAATATCCAAAATCGCATTGCAAAAGAGGTGATGGAAGCTGGATATGGTGAGTATCTCGAAATAAAGCCAAAGAGGCACAACCACATGGTATGTAGTCTCAAAGATGAGTATAAGAGAAAGAACCGTTCGCGTAAAGCGATAGAAGAGTTAGACACAGAAATTATTAACTTAAAAAACAAATACAAAAATGATTATCATTCCAGTTGCAAAAAACGCAAAACATTATGAGCGTAAACCAGGTATGTTCATCTATCGATATGGCTACCAGCCAATCAAAGATGACGAGTTTCATGTTATCGCATGCGTTGAGGAAGTAAAGATCCGCTATCCTCAAGAAGTAATCAAGCGAAAAGTAGAGAACTATTGCATGCAAATAGGAGTGCCCAATGAGTTCAACCCAGCCGACTACGGCTTCAAAGAGTGAGTACTACCCACGCGGTTTAGTTATCAGTAAACAAGGCGGCACACTTGTCGCCGAATGGAAGCGTAAAGAGCTTCAGGAGAAGTATAACTCGTAAATCCTAACAATATGAATATTCATAACGAACTAAAAAACCACCCTGTAACTGTTTATCCAGGCAATGGTACACCGCTTATTTCTCAGAAGGTTCGCCCTAATGACCCATGCCCATGTGGCAGTGGCAAGAAAGCAAAGCACTGCTACGGTACCGATACAAAGTACTATCATTCCGGTTCTGACAAACCAATTAAAAAGAAGTAATATGTCTTGGAAGCAATTTTTTCAGATTATCGCATCGGTTATAGCCGTTGCTTTATTCTTATGGATGGTGCAAGGATGTGCCTCTCTGAATAACAAACTCAAAGAGGTAGTAAACTACAGAGACAGCACTATATATCACCATGTATATGATACCACCTATGTGACAGTTATTGATTCTGTGCGCGTGGATAATTCTTCTCAAAGCGAATCTAAAAGCGAAACAACTATCAATTTCGGTACCAGCGGTGGAACATACAACGCTGCTACTGGAGAAGCTACGAATGTGAGCAGCATATCCTCTATATCCTCACACAAAGACAATTCCACTACATCTGTCACGGCTACACATCGAGAAGACTCTCTCGCCGTACAGGTGGATAGTCTTAAGCAGCTCAATGTATCGCTCCAGGAGCAATTAGAAGCAACACAATCTCCGGTACCAAAACCAAAGCGATCTGGATGGGATAAATTTTGCACGCGATGGTTCATCGGTTCTGCAATCTTAATCCTAATGCTGCTATTGTGGTGGATAGCTGATTACATCCCAATGCTGAAACCCTACAAGTCAATCATCAAAACATTCTTCTCTTCTATTCGCTTATTTAGATCATAATTATGCGCACCATTGACAAAATAATTATCCATTGTTCGGATAGTCCCGAAGGTCGAAACGACACTGCTGCAGATATTCGCAGGTGGCACAAAGCACGAGGATTTAGAGATATCGGGTATCACTATGTAATTGACTTAGATGGAACGGTCGA
>CALATT010000047.1 GCA_937891905.1 uncultured Bacteroidales bacterium
TGCACGGTAGTAGATTTTTCTATTCGCTATACCAAATCCCTCGATATTAGGGAAAGTGCTATGCAACTCCGTGAGTGTGAAAGTGTGTCCATTATACACCTGCATAGTGTCTTGCGCAGCATCTAGAAGGGCTTTTACCGTTGCATCAGAACGAGGTCCTTCAGCGCGTTCGCCAAAGATACGCTGACTATAGTCACCTTCTGCCGTACGCAGTGCCACGGCATGGGTGGTTCTATCACGCACCTCAAACTCTTTCTGCACCAGTGTGGTATCACCATTGACAACCATCGTCAACCAGATAGGTGCTTTCTCCATGGCTTTGGTAAAATACACTGTTATCTGCGACCCCCATCCTTCGCCTGGCAGTGGACGAACAAGCTCCACATAAGGGGTATTGATAGGAAATGTCCACATATAGTCCACAGAGTATTTATAGGGGTTGTACATGTTCGCCGTAAAAGTATAGTCCTCGTAGATATAAAATATACTATCATTTGCCACAAAAGTAGGCACGGTATCATACACCACCACCTCTTTAACAGCCGTCCATGAATTCTTTCCATCCACTTTCAGCACCACGCGATAGGTGCCTGGTTGCTTGTATGTATGCGAAGGTGACTTGATGGTAGTGGTTATACCATCTCCGAAATTCCACTCCCACTCTTCGCCAGAAGATGAGAGGTTATTAAACTTAACCGACTGCCCTGCGCGTGGAGCCTCAGGACTGAATGTAAAATTAACATCATTCTGCTTGCACGCAATCATCGTCAAGCAGACCATCAATACAATGTATATTCGTTTCATAATCATTTCTTGCATCCAACCAATGGATGTCGCTATCTCGTCTGAACCAAGTCAACTGGCGCTTGGCATAATGACGACTATTTTGTTGTATCAATTCGATGGCTCTATCCAAGTCATACTCACCCGATAGATAACCAAATAACTCTCTATATCCCACCGTTTGCAAACTATTGAGATGGCGCTGCGCATAGACCTTCTCGGCCTCTTGCAGCAATCCCTCCTCCATCATTTGCAGCACGCGCTCATTAATACGCGCGTATAGTTCTGCTCGCGGCCTATCCAAACCCACCTTGACGATACGGAATGGGCGTTCTTTGTGTGGCTGTGTGCGCAGGGAAGAGTACGCGCTACCTGTTGCTAAACACAACTCCACACAGTGCTTCAATCGTGCAGGGTTGTTTTGATCTACTATAGCCCAATAGTTCGGGTCTAAGCGCTGTACTTCTTGCTGTAACCATGCCAACCCATGCTTCGCGTGCTGCTCATTCACATGCGCGCGTATAGCATCGGGCACAGTAGGCAA
Organism: uncultured Bacteroidales bacterium; assembly: GCA_937891905.1. GTDB lineage: Bacteria > Bacteroidota > Bacteroidia > Bacteroidales > Paludibacteraceae > Colicola. The sequence continues at coordinate 1,328 of CALATT010000047.1, forward strand.
ATCATCCAATCCTTTGCACACCGCATCTGCGTATAGCATCGAACCGCCCGTCATGATGAGCGTATCATGCGCTGCAAAAAGCTGGTCCATCAGCGCTAACGCATCCCGCTCGTACTGCCCCGCATTATAATCCTCTGTGATAGAACGGTCACCTACAAAATAATGCTTCACACGCCTCTGTTCCTCCGCCGTAGGCGCTGCTGTACCAATAGGTATCTCGCGATACATCTGCCTACTATCGCAACTGATAATAGGGCAATGCCAATGCTCAGCCATACGGAGCGCCAACTCCGTCTTACCCACTCCCGTCGGACCTACTATGAGCAATAATACTTTACTCAATACTCAATACTAATTACTCACTACTCAATACTCACTACTTAAAACATCGTTCCGTCGTCGAAACTGAGGTCTTGGAAACCTTCCATATCTATATCTCCCAGATCCAACTCATCGCGGAAATCATCATCCAGATCCCACGAACCGCTTGTAGCGGCTGCAATAGTAGGGTCAAGGGCCTTGATCTGCTTTGGCGCTTTACCGCTCTGCTCCACGCACTCTACACCATTCATCGTGCCTGGCATTATTTCGCTTAGTTTACCAAAGAAATAACGCTCAAACATAGGATCGAAGATATAAATAAGGCGTTGCCCTTCTTCCTCTATCAAATCAGATAGACGGGTGTCGTTCATCACCATATTATCGTATTCAAAATTCGAATCCATCTCCACGAGGGTCACTTCTTGCCCTTTTTCCCAATCTTCATTGCACATGAAGAAAGAAGTCATTTGGTCATCGGTATAACCCACGGATTGCAGAATAGCATTATGCAAGTCCAAGAATGTAGCATCTGGGGCTGCTTCAAATACACGGCGGAAGTTATGATCACCTTCCTCACAAGAAAAAGTTAACTTATATATCATATTACTTACTTTTAAATCGGCTGCAACTTTTAAATCGGCTGCAAAGGTAACATTTTTTTTTGACATACGCAAGCACACGCGCATTTTTCGCTAAAATACGACGAAAGGTCGCTTCCAAGAGCAACCTTTCCTTCGTACATCGTACATCGTACATCGTAAATCGTACATCGTAAATGGTACATCGTAAATCGTCCTTCGTCCTTCGTCCATCTACCTCACTTCTTGTCCGTGCAGCGTGTACATTTTGCTGCCTCGTACGATATACACTTGCCCATTATGTAGCACTTTATACACATTCTCTTTAATAGACTGATTTTCAATACTTGTGGTAGTAGATTTTCTACCCAAACGGATAGCCTTGACACCTCCATCGCCACTACTTTGAGCGGAGTTGATAGTGAGCATAAAAGCTTGTGGTTGATTCACAATAATTGTGCTACCTGCTTTCAGCAGAGTGAACTTATTTCCTATCTGTTTGCCATTCACAGAGACAGTGATATCGCGTTCTTTAGAATCCATTGATTTGAGCACTATCGTATCGCATGCAGGCAAGAACATTTCCAGGTGAGTCTTACCCGCCAATTCGCGACTATAATCGGTGTCTGTTTTGGAGAATTTCCATTTCTTGGTGGCATCAAATCCATACGCACCTTTCACCCATGTTTCTGTACCATCAAATACAATCTCTTCGGATGTGTATGTCATAGGTTCTACTGCCTCTACTGCCATCACATATTCAATGCTTGAACCGTCTGCTCCCGTCAGTATGGCTTTATTGCCATTTTGCTGTAGGATAGCGCCATCACTTACTTTGTAAGTACCGATAGTAGGTAGCGCAGTTCCTGCCAAATAATAGGCATGTATGGTATCGGTATTTACATTGATATACGCATTGTAACTATTGGTCATTTTAACCTCATAAATCTCTTTGAGCGCCGTAGTAGCAACAGTCAGATTGATGGTATATGTCACCTGTGTAGAACCATCTTTAGAGGTGCACACTATTGTCACTACGCCTGGCAAAGAAGAAGGCATTGTGATAGCAACTGTTCCTCCACTGGCAGCTGTAGCTTCGATAAGAGGTAGTGTGGTGGTGCCGTATGGTAGTTCCACATTATAGTTCGTCTGACCATTGGTAAATCCTGTTAATGATTCTCCATTGATGGTGATTCCTGTCAGTTCTGCTGCAGCGTCATTGATTGTTCTAACATACTGATAGATAGGCACATCCTTCTTCTGATCGCTGGTGGTATAGAATGTATTACTATCCTTCCACGCCAATGACTCACCTTGCTTTTCCTCCTCATATGCAGCCACCTCAACAGGCTGACGCTTAGCTGTTTGCGCAAGACTCTCTTCGCCATTACGCTCCCAAAGAAGTATCGTCTCTTTATCCTTAATTGCCATCCATTTGCCATCCGGACTAATATCACCGCCTGTCAGCGTATTAAACTCTTTTCCATTGCCTAAAGCGCATACTAATTCTAATTTCTGGGTAGCTGTACCATAATTTGTTTGGAAAGGCAAGCGATATAAAGAGCATGCAGCACCTTCCACTTTGTCTGCAATATAGAATACCTGCTCTATATTATCATACATCAGCGTTTCGGTATTATGTGCCTTGCCGTCTGGGTAACCAAAACGGATGTAATTCACCTTCACTGTAGTGCTACCAGATGTAATGGTAGGTTCCTCAAAATAATAGATATAATAACTATCCTTGTAAGCCAAATCATTATCGCCAATGGCACCGATAAAAACATAGTTTTTACCATTATACACTCCCGTAGCTATATCTTCCCAATCATCACGCCCAGGGTCACCACTTATATTCACGGTATAAACCAAGTCTCCTGTTGGTCGGATGGCGATAATACTCTTCCCTTCGTCTGTGTTCTCATCCCCATGTGCCCATAGATAACCTGGTGTGGTGCGACTACATGCCAAACCGCTCACTTCTTTGAGCACATTTTTGTAGGCTGTACCACACTCCGTACGAGTGAAATCCTCATTCATCACAAGCGCAGCACCATTATAATTAATAGCTGCTACATGCAAAATACTTAGATAAACTAATACCGTCAAAAAGAAAAAACGCTTCATACTTTAAAATAGTAAATTGAATAAAAAAGATAATAGCGTACAAAATTACTATTTTGTCATAACATATGCAAGAAAACAACAATTTTTCTCCCTTTTTCGTCAATTTACATCACTTCTCATTACTGACTAGTCCACTAGTCCACTAGTCCACTAGTTCCCTAGTTCACTAGTTTATCTAGTCAGGCTAGTTTATCTAGAAATCTAAAAATCTAGAACTCTAGATATCTATCCCCAGCAATAGGGGTTGCCGTTTTTGATTAAATAATAAAAAATGTTTTCTCTATTTTTGATTTATTTTCTTTATTTTTGTCAAATCTAAACTCAAAATTGAAAATAGTTTGCATATGTGCAATATTTTTACTACCTTTGCAGCCGATTTTATTATGCGTAAGTATGCGCGCACCGAGACGCGCACTCGCAATACAATAATTTAAACACTATTTTTATGATTACTTGGGAATACAGAAACCCTATTTAGACTATTTTACCCAAATGCAAAAAAACAACTTTATCATTGAGGTGAACCATCTCTCGAAAAAATTCGAGGATGGCAAATATGCACTAAACGATGTAAGTCTTCAAGTGCAAAAAGGAGAATTCGTTACTATCCTCGGCCCTTCTGGGTGCGGAAAGACTACACTCCTACGATGTATCGCAGGCTTTCAAGTAGCCAGTCAAGGAGATATCCTCCTAAAAGGCAAAGATGTGACACTCACACCGCCCCATAAGAGACCCGTCAACACCGTATTTCAGAAATATGCACTCTTTCCACATCTCAATGTATTCAATAATGTGGCATTTGGGCTTAAGTTAAAGAAAGTAGATCCCAAGACTATTGCCAAGAAAGTGCGTCAAGCACTTAAGATGGCTAACCTAACCGGCTATGAGGAGCGCGAAGTGGATACGCTCTCTGGAGGCCAACAGCAGCGTGTGGCTATCGCGCGAGCTATTGTCAATAATCCAGAGGTGCTATTACTCGATGAACCCCTCTCAGCGCTTGACCTTAAGATGAGACACGACATGCAGATTGAACTCAAAGAGCTGCATGAGAAACTCGGCATCACCTTCGTATATGTGACTCACGACCAGGAGGAAGCGCTTACGCTTTCTGATACCATCGTTGTCATGAACGAGGGTAAGATACAGCAGGTCGGCACACCTGCAGACATATACAACGAGCCTCAGAATTCATTCGTGGCTGACTTCATCGGCGAGTCAAACATCCTCAACGGCAAAATGGTGAAGGATAAGCTCGTGGAGTTCGTGGGACACGAATTCGAATGCGTGGACGAAGGATTCGGAGAGAATGTGGAGGTTGATGTCGTAGTCCGTCCGGAGGATATCTATATCATGAACAGAACGGAAGGTTCGCAGCTCACAGGAAAGGTAAGATCATGCACTTTCAAGGGTGTGCACTACGAGATGTTCGTCGATACAGACAAGGGATATGAGCTTATGATCCAGGACTATAACGCTTTCGAGCCAGGTTCGGAAGTGGGTCTTAT
>CALATT010000048.1 GCA_937891905.1 uncultured Bacteroidales bacterium
TACGCTCGAAGCCGCGTGGGCTGAAAGCATAGCGGTGGTGGGTTCGTCGTTTTTGGTTAACTAATAAAAAATGTTTTTTATATTTTTATTTTGTTTTCTTTATTTTTGTTTATTTTTAATGAATACTAGTGATATAAATTATAACATCCAACATGCCCATTAATTCATCACATAGAGTTCTTTTAGGCCTCTCTGGAGGCATAGACTCCACCGTGAGCGCTATGCTTTTGCTGGAGCAAGGATACGAAGTGATAGGTGTTACATTCCGTACCTATGGCAGCGAAGAACAAAAAGGTTGCGGTTCGCTCGCAGCTGTAGAAGAAGCGAAGCAGAATGCCGCACGATTAGGCATAGAGCACCATGTGGCAGATTTTAGAGAACCATTCCGTCAATGCGTCATCCAGAATTTTATAGATGAATACATGTCCGGACGCACACCCAATCCTTGTGTGCTATGTAATAGTTATATCAAATGGGGAGAAATGATGCGAATGGCAGATGAACTGCAATGCGATCATATCGCCACAGGGCATTACGCGCAGATACGCGAATGTGACGGACATCTATACCTCGCCAATGCAGCCGATACACAAAAAGACCAAACCTATTTCTTGTGGATGCTCACCGAGGAAAATCTTAGACGAACTATCTTCCCACTCGGAGGACTTACCAAATCGGAAGTGAGAGAAATAGCACGCCAGCACGGCTATGAATCATTGGCACAAAAAGCCGAAAGCCAAGAAATATGCTTCGTTACGGATGATGATTATCGCTCTTTCTTGCGCGCGAATGTGCCCGAATATAATGAACGCGTGCGCGAGGGACACTATATTAACCAGCATGGACAAGTGTTAGGAAAACATATGGGTTTCGTAAACTATACCATTGGCCAACGCAAGGGACTGGGTATCGCACTCGGACATCCCGCTTATGTCACACATATCGATGCAGATACCAATCGTATCACATTGGGCACCAACGAAGATATGTATGCCTCCCATCTGTGCTTTCAAATCAAGACTCCATTGCGTCCTTTCCGTTCCGATAAACCTCTAACGGCTAAAATTCGCTATCGAACAAACCCCGTTGAGGCGCAACTCCAGGTGGATAACCAACAAAAAACAGGAGAGGTTTGTTTCTCCTCTCCCGTTTGGGGTATCACACCAGGCCAATCAGTCGTCCTCTACCAAGATGGATTAGTGATTGGCGGTGGAATAATTCAGTAACTTGCTATATAGCAGTTATTACTTGCCGAAATAGCGCTTGTATAATCCTTCGAATCCCTTGCCGTGACGAGCCTCGTCCTTAGCCATCTCATGCACGGTGTCATGGATTGCATCAAGGTCTAATTGCTTAGCACGCTTAGCGATGCGGAACTTATCTTCGCATGCACCTGCTTCAGCCATCATGCGCTTCTCAAGGTTGGTCTTCGTATCCCATACCACTTCGCCTAATAACTCTGCGAACTTAGCACAGTGCTCTGCTTCTTCAAACGCATATTGACGGAAAGCTGCAGCAATTTCTGGATAACCCTCACGGTCTGCTTGACGACTCATAGCCAAGTACATACCTACCTCGGTAGCCTCGCCCATGAAGTGCGCATTGAGATCAGCCTTCATCTGATCATCAGTGTTCTTTGCTACACCAATAATATGCTCGCATGCGAAAACGATACCTGCGCTCTCGTCTACCTCTTTCCATTCTACTATTTGTTTACATTGTGGGCAACGCTCAGGTGCCTCGGTTCCTTCATGTACATAGCCGCAAATAGGGCAGATAAATTTCTTTGTCATTGTTGTGTTTGTTTTTGATGGTTAATTAATGTTAGTATCACTTATCAAACAACAATAATTGTGCCAAAATATCGGTGTGGCAGAAAAAAAGAAACAAAACTATTTGTTCTTATTTTGCAATACATAAAAGCGTGTGAAAAGTGACTAAATGCAAAAAAAAAGTATTTTTTTCTAAAAATATTTGCGTAATTCATAAAAATATAGTACCTTTGCACGAATTTTTGTGTAGATGGGCGTATGTGTCCATCCTTTTGGCTCGAAAAATAATAATAAATATATATACTAAAATGTCAAAGATTTGTCAAATTACAGGCAAGAAAGCCATGATCGGATGCAATGTTTCGCATTCAAAGCGCCACACCAAGCGCAGCTTTGATGTGAACCTCTTCCGTCGTAAGTTCTACTGGGTAGAACAAGATGCATGGATCGAGCTGAACGTTAGTGCAGCTGGTCTGAGAACTATTAACAAGATTGGTCTGGATAACGCGCTGAAAAAGGCTGCGCAGAAGGGCTATCTCTAAAACGAAAGGAGTAAACAATGGCAAAGAAAACAAAAGAAGCACGCGTACAAGTTATACTTGAGTGCACAGAGCAAAAAGCCAGCGGTGTTCCAGGAATGTCTCGCTACATCACCACTAAGAACCGCAAAAACACTCCAGATCGTTTGGAGTTGAAAAAGTACAATCCCTATTTGAAGAAATACACTCTTCATAAGGAGATTAAGTAATTAACCATGTAACGAAAGGATTTGAACTATGGCAAAGAAAGCGGTCGCAACCCTTCAAACCGGTAACTCTGGTCGCGCTCACAGCAAGTGCATCAAGATGGTTAAGTCTCCTAAAACAGGTGCATACATCTTCCAAGAGGAAATCGTATTGAACGAGAAAGTAACTGAATACTTCAAGTAAAAAACAATAAAGCGCTGCATTAGCATCGTTTTTTGTGCAAAAGTACACTATTTTTTGGTAGTGTGCTTTTTTTTTATTACCTTTGCCCCCTGAAATAATTGGATATAAAAATTATGTTAGGAATTATTATCAATCCCAAATCAGGCAAGCGTGCGTTTAGAATGCAGCGTATATATCTATGGAAACTGCTTCGTAAACGCCACCAGCCATTCACTTATCGCGTTACCAAATATGCGGGGCATGCCATTGAATTAGCACGAGAATTGGTGGAAAAAGGATATGACGAGATATTAGTATTAGGAGGCGATGGCACCCTTTCGGAAACAGTTAATGGTATTATGCGCGCGAATATAACAACGGAGCAACGAAGTCAAATCAAATTAGGACTTATGCCTCGTGGTACAGGCAATGATTGGGCGCGGTATTGGAATCTCAATAAGAAATATAAAGAGAGTCTCAAACGCTTCTTTGAAGGCACAGCACATCCAATTGATATCGGATGTATCACCTATTGGCGAAATGGAATAGAGCATCATCGGTATTTTATCAACTCAGTTGGCTTTGGATTGGACCCACTCACATGCTCCAAGGCTGAAAATCTAAAGCATTATATAGGTAGTCACTTCGTGAATTATCTCTTTGGACTCTTGGTGGCTGTTGTGCAGCATAAACCACAAATGATGACTATCACGGTGGACGGAGAGGAAGCAGTGACGGATTACCTATTCACAATGAATATAGGTAATGGTCCTTTCTCGGGCGGAGGTATTCGCCAAAACCCTGACGCAGACCCACAAGATGGCATATTCCATGCCATGTTCCTGCGCAAACCTACTTTCGGACAAATAATGCAGGCCATCCCTCGCCTTTTCAATGGCAAGTTGGCTGACTTGGATTTCGTACATCCATTGATTGGAAAAGAGATAGAAGTGAACTATAAGAAGCATATTATGTTTGAGGCGGATGGTATATTAGAGAATATAATCGGTCCGTGCAAGGTTACTTGTATTCATCATGCAATCCAAATGCAAGTATGAGTAAAACCATTTCGCAACAAGGTAGCAATAGGCATTATTACCGCGAGGTAGATGCGCAAGGCAAGACATATATTCGGGTAGAAGGAACGAATAAGGAGGAGAATAGCGCGTTTATCTATCTATCACAGCATTTTGCTTCCAAAGGATTACCTGTGCCACAAGTCTATTGGGTGAGCGAAGATGAAATGACCTACACCCAAGAGGATTTAGGAGATGAGTTGCTTTTTGATACAATTAAACATGGGCGTGAGACAGGCGAATTCTCTGACGAAGAGAAAGACCTATTGGCGCGCACGCTACGCGCTCTCGCGCATATACAAATAAAAGGAGCAGAAGATTTAGATTGGTCCCGTTGTTTCCCTGTGCCCGCTATGGATGAGCGCGCTATCCGTTGGGACCTCAATTATTTCAAGTATTGCTTTCTGAAGGGAACCAAAATAGAGTTCTCTGAACCACTATTGGAAGATGAGTTCGATCATTTGACAGCAGTCATCTTGGCACAACCAGCAGATAGTTTTCTTTATCGTGACTGCCAAAGCCGTAATGTGATGATTAAGGATGGACAACCATTCTTTATCGATTTTCAAGGCGGACGCCGTGGACCTACGCAGTACGATGTGGCATCATTCTTATGGCAAGCGAAGGCTAATATTCCCGCAGGGCTCCGCGAGGAATTAATAGAACTTTATCTCAATGAATTACAATCACTCCTGCCATCCCTCGATAAGCAAGCATGGAAAGACGCTCTCCCGCATTTCGTGCTCTTCCGCACACTGCAGGTTTTAGGTGCCTATGGCTATAGAGGTTTTTTTGAGCGTAAGCAGCATTTTATGCAATCTATTCCGAATGCGCTGCGTAACTTACGCGAAGTGCTTGAGTGTTTACGTGATGATTATCCTTATCTTTGCACCGTAGCGGCACAACTGGTGTCCACTATACTCTCAAATACCACGGCAGATGAAACATCTCAAAATCTGCCTGCCCCCAATGCATTGCTGGTGACTGTCTATTCGTTCTCGTTTAAGAAAGGTTTGCCTGTTGATGAAAGTGGAAATGGAGGAGGGTATATATTCGATTGCCGTTCAACCCATAATCCAGGTAAATACGAGCAGTATAAGCAGTTGACGGGATTAGACCAACCAGTCATCGATTTCTTGGAGCAAGATGGAGAGATAACCACTTTCTTGCAATCGGTGGATAAACTGATTGACCATCATGTGGAGCGGTTCTTGGAACGCGGTTTCAATCATCTGCAGGTTTGTTTCGGTTGCACGGGAGGTCAGCACCGTTCTGTCTATAGCGCCGAATATACTGCCAAGCGTTTGCATGCTAAGTATGGCGTGCGTGTACATCTCATCCACCGCGAAAGAGGTATTGATAGAATATTATCACAAACTGATAACTGACCACAGAAAACTGATTTTATATTTGTTTATGGCTGGCGGTAGAGAATTTGTAATTGTTTTTGAAGCGTAGCGCTTTTTTGTTAGCGAAGCGTGTTTTTGTGAGAACCCAAGAATATGCTTTTTATATTTTTGCTGTCGCAA